>CAZFPQ010000123.1:0-20628 GCA_964521065.1 uncultured Bacteroidia bacterium
TTAGCCCTTAGCCCTTAGCCCTTAGCCCTTAGCCCTTAGCCCTTAGCCCTTAGCCTATTTTAAGGGAGCAGTTGGAGCTTTTCTAGTTGTTTGATCATGGGGAGAAGCTCTAGGGTATCAAGTTCGAGGATGTGATGCGCTTGCCGATAGTAAGGTTCTCTTTGATGGAGCATTTTTTCAATAAAGTCGGGAAGTGTTTCTGCTGAAACATCCTTCAAAAGGGGGCGTTGGCTGCGCATAGCTTGGAGTCTTGCCAACAAGACCTCGAAAGAGGGTCGCAGATAAATCACCATCCCCGAATCTTTGAGTTTATTGATGTTGTCTCCTTGGCATGGAAGGCCTCCTCCGGTAGCCACCACGTGGGCTGTTGGGAGCTGATTTAAGTTTTGGATGGCTTTTCGTTCCAAATTCCTGAACAACTCTTCCCCATACTGGTCAAAAATCTGGCTGATGCTCAGTCCCGCTTGGGCCTCGATCCATTGGTCTAAGTCTATAAATGGCCGGTTCAGATATTGAGCCAATTTGCGACCAAGGGTAGTTTTTCCCGCAGCCATATAGCCAATAAGTATCAGATGCATGTGCTAGGATTCTTTGAGCATAAGAACGGGACGCTGAGAGAGAGAAGCTGCATTTTCTATGCCGGATAGCTGCAAGGCGACTCGTCCAGATTTGACTGCATCATCGATGCTTCGGCCTGCTCCCAATGCGTCATAAAAGCCCGTAGCAAAAGAAATGGCAGCTTGATCATTCCAATCCCCATCGATGCCCACTACATATTCGACTACCTTTGCACTGGCTTTGGCGGCGGCGGCACTGAAGGCGGCATTGAGCAACAAACAATCTACGGGCTCAAATAATTTGAAGAGCGCAGGCAGACTGGTATCGGTTACTACCTGGGTTTGACCCTCCTCGTTCTCAAAGATCAGGCCTGAGCCCAGAATGGGATCCTGGTCTACCGCAAAGCCTGCGAAGTGGACATAGCGAGGAATGACTTCAGAATCCAAGAGGTGGCGCTGAAAAAGCTGAGGAGTGACCGCTTGGTGAAACATGAAATCGAATCGCTCCCGAAGCCGCGCTCGTCGAAGGCTTTCGGATATCTCGCGTACTTGGCGACTGAGACTCATCCGGGGGCGGTCTACTGGACTCGCACCCATGAATAAAATGTGCTCGACGAGTGCTTCCGGGCTTTCTTCTACAGCTGAACCTGCCTCTGGCTCCAAAATGGTTGAGTCATCTGGCGCCGGTGGAGCAGGCTCAAAGGCTTTCTCGGATGATTCCTCCATAGAAGAAGCAGGTATGTTTTCTACCACCGGAGCCTCCATCTCCTGAGGAATAGGGGGCATACCTGCTGGAGGAAAAGGAAGGGAGTTGGGACGAGAATTGGGCCTTCTAGGGGGAGAGGAAGGTTCCGAAGGCCTATCCAAGCCTGTTTCCTTGGCCAGTCCCTCCATCCTGTTCATGAGATCCGCTTCAATTTCGTAGCATTCCTCACCCATGATGAGGCCTTTGTCTCGGTGATCGATATACTCTTCGACTTCTAGCTGGAGCAGGGTATACTCGTTTTTCATGGCCTGTCCCTGATCATTCAGGGAAGACAGGCGTCTGAGCATGGATTTTAAGTTTTGGTACAGGGCTTTCATATCAGCAATTTAAGGGAAAATAAAAGTAAAAACGGATCCTGCCTTGGTGAAAAGTACAATTTGTACTACCTTTGCCCTCCGCAAGGCTGCGCAACCAGATCCCTTGAATCCCGCCAGGTCCGAAAGGAAGCAACGGTAATTGGTTGATCGGTGTGATGCGGTCTTGCTTTTTTTGATCACTATCTGGTGAAAAACCTATTACATAATAAGGCATCCTTTTTTAGGATGCCTTTTTTGTTATATGTTCTGGTCTACCTTCCACTTCCATGGAACTAAACTCAAATCTGACGGAACTTGAGCAGGCTTACCTGGACCGAACCCTGCAGTTGGCTCAACTAGGAGGAATTGAGGTGCTGCCCAATCCTCAAGTAGGGGCCATCTTAGTAGCCAATGGTCGAATCATCGGTGAAGGCTTTCATCAAAAAGCCGGCCATCCCCATGCGGAGGTGAATGCGGTGAGAGCAGTATCGGAGGCCGATCGCGATTTGTTGACCCAGGCTACCATGTTTGTCAGTCTTGAGCCTTGTAGTCACTATGGTAAGACGCCTCCTTGCGCCGACATGATTGTTCGGGAACAAATTCCGAGGGTAATCATTGGGTGTTTAGATCCGAATCCGCAAGTGGCAGGCCGTGGAGTTCGTCGATTAATGAGCCATGGGGTAGAGGTAAGGGTAGCCCCTGATCCTAGGCCTTTTTGGGCCATGAATCCCAGCTTTAATGTCAACCATCTAGAACAAAGACCATTCATTACCTTGAAATGGGCGAGCTCTCGTGATGGATATATTGCCGGTATCAGAGACGGAGTGCTGGAACAAACTGCCATCTCCTCGCCCGAGGCTAGGGTTGGGGTACATAGGCTGAGAGCACGGCACCAGGCCATCATGGTAGGCCGGCGTACGGCAGCTATTGACGATCCCTCCCTTAGCACCCGGCATTATCCTGGGGCCAACCCTTTGCGCATTGTCTTTGACCCAGAACTTGTCCTGCCTACCCATCTTCGACTTTTTAAAGATGGAAAGCCAACCCTAGTTTTGAATCAATTACGAGATGACCAAGAGGGTGCGGTGCGCTTTTATCGTCCCCAGCAATGGGCCGATTTGAACTTATTGTTTCAGGAGTTGTATCAGCACTTAGGGATCTGTAATATCCTAGTCGAAGGAGGCAGTCATTTGTTGCAACAATGTTTGGACCAACAAGTTTTCGATGAAGTAGTTCGGCTAGAAGGACCTATTCTTTTGAGCAAGGGCCTAGCTGAACCTCGCTTGCCCACAGGATTCCAGTTCGATCAAGAAGATTGGTTCGGCCAAACCCGCTGGTCCGCTTCAAATTGGCGAATGGAACAAATGAGGGATCAGACGGCTCAAGCTTAGGCCTGACCTATTTGTAACTTGGGTGAAACTATAGTTTCTTTGCCCTTTCTTCTACATTTCAAAGCATTTGACCGCCAATGTCGCAGCAGCTGGTCATCATTCCTACCTACAACGAAAAAGAAAACATCGCAGCCATGGTGCACCGGGTAATGGAAGTATTGCCTGAGACCCATATGCTCATTGTGGAAGACAATTCACCAGATGGAACGGCTGACATCATTCGAGAGCTGATGACGGTGTATCCCGGCCGCCTATTCATGGAAGAGAGGGCAGGGAAACAAGGTCTAGGAACGGCCTACGTCCACGGCTTCCATTGGGCTCTAGAGCACAATTACGAGTACATCTTTGAGATGGACGCAGATTTTAGCCACAATCCCAAGGAGTTGCCCAATCTGCTCCAGGCTTGTAAAGATGAAGGATACGATCTGGCGATTGGTTCCCGCTACATCAACGGCGTCAATGTGGTCAACTGGCCCATGAACCGCGTTTTGATGAGTTATTACGCCAGTGCCTATGTTCGCCGAGTGACGGGAATGCCTATCCGTGACACCACGGCAGGCTTTAAATGCTACACCCGCAAGGTCTTGGCCAAGGTATTGGAACGCCCCATCAAATTCGTCGGTTACGCCTTTCAGATTGAAATGAAGTTTCGAGCCTGGCGATACGGCTTTAACATTAAAGAGGTCCCGATTATTTTTAGAGACCGAACCATGGGGCAATCAAAAATGTCTTCGGGCATCTTCAAAGAGGCAGTTTTTGGGGTGGTTTCTATGAAGTTTGACAGCCTCTTTCGGAAATGGGAGCAAAGTAACTGATGGACTTCCATCTTGTGAATGCTTGTTTCTAAATTCTTCCTCCTCTGTCAACTCCTTTCATCATGCTGGAAATTAAAATTATCAATCGCTCTCCCTACCCCTCACCAAGTTATGCTACAGATGCATCTGCCGGCATGGATTTGTATGCAAACTTGACCGAGCCCCTTACCTTGGGTAGCCTAGAGCGCTTTCTCATTCCCACCGGAATCTCCATCGAGTTACCTGTAGGATATGAGGCTCAAGTGAGGCCGCGTAGTGGATTGGCTAGAAAGCATGGTTTGACTTGCCTGAATAGTCCTGGTACCATTGACGCTGACTACCGAGGAGAAATAGGAGTAATCTTGGTCAACTTAAGTCAGGATCCCTATACCGTTCAGCCAGGAGAGCGTGTGGCCCAAATGGTAGTAGCCAAACACGAACGTGTGGCTTGGCAAGCCGTAGAAGAATTGGGCGAAACTGCCAGAGGTAGTGGTGGATTTGGCCATACGGGCAAGTAATCGTAGCTTGAAATATGCGGAATTCCTTCATCTTGACTGGCTTGGGCTTATGCCTTAGCCTGCTGTTTTCATGCAAGTCCAACCAAGAGTTGGTAGATGGCCATGCCAATCCCAAAATAGACAACCCTCGTCAGATGCTCTTGACTCAGGAGCAGGCAAGCAATGTATACATTGAAGCTTCTACGGAACTCATTCGAGGAGAGTATGGCCAAGCCGAGCAACTGTTTAAGGAGGTCTTGAGCTTAGATCCTCATAATCATGCCGCGCAATACAACTTAGCAAAGATCGCCCTCGAAGCCCGCCGCAATGATGAGGCGTTGGAGTATATCCAAGCCGCTATAGAAGAGCACCCTGACAACTACTGGTATCACTTCTTGATGCGTCAAATTTTTGAGCGTGGCGGCGAATACCGTAAAGCCATTGAGGTGCAAGAAGAGATGCTCGCCCGTTTTGAGGATGTGCCTGATGATCGGCTTCATTTGGTTTCCATGTACCTCAGAGAGGACCAGCAAGAAAAGGCATTGACTCAGCTAGAACACTTGGATAAAACCTATGGATTCAATCCCATAGTGGCTCGGCGACGGTATGAAATCTTAGATGATCTGGGTGAGCGAGAAGCTGCCCTAGCAGAGGCGCGCCGCTTATTGGATTTTGATCCCCTCGAGAACCGCTATTACCGCATGGCCTACCTTCAACTACAAGAACTGGGCAGGGAAGACGAGGCCAAGCAGTTACTTGAAGACCTATTGCTAGAAGATCCAGATAACGGTTTCGCGCTGCTTTCCTTGGCCGATTATTACAAGGGGAAAAATCAACTAGCCAAATCCGATGAGTTTCTTTTCCGAGCTTTTAATAATCCCGAAATACAGCCAGATGGTAAGCTGAAGATCATTCGGGGTTTGATGGCTTATACAGACCGCGATGCCGAATTGCGTGGGCGGGTGATGCGACTCGTAGCCATTTTCTTGGAAGTGCACCCAGAGGAGGCGGGAGGCCATGCCATCCAAGGGAAACTGGCCCTTCAGGATGGACGACTAGATGATGCCAGAGGGTATTTTAGGCAAAGCTTAGATCTAGAACCGGGGAATATAGATGGATGGGCAGATTTGATCAGGCTCAGTCTCCTTGCCCGCGAATATTCACAGATGTTAGACGATGCCGAAGAAGCACGCAGTTATTTCCCCAATCAGGATGAAATTCTGTTCTTTTATGGCTTTGCCGCTGCCCGTACGGGGAAATATCGCCCTGCGACCAGCGCCCTTGAAAAAATACTTCGGAAAGAGACGGCTTCTCCAGAGCTCATGGCCCAAACCCACGCCGAGTTGGCATATGTGTATCATCAGCAAGGCGACTTTGCCGCTTCTGATCAAAACTTTGGCCAAGCCCTCCAACTGAGCCCTGATAACCCCATGATCCTTGGCAACCATGCCTACCTACTAGCTGAACGCAGTGAAAGGTTGCCGGAAGCCAAAGAGATGGCGGAAAAAGCCCTTAAAACACAAGGGCAAGATCCGAACTTACTCGATACCTATGCTTGGGTTCTATACCACCAAGGGGATTATCGAGGAGCGAGGAAACAGTTAGAAAAAGCCCTGAAGCTCGCTACTACTCCCCAGATCCTAGAGCATTATGGTGATGTGCTTTATCAATTGGGAGAGAAAGAGGCCGCTGAAACTCAATGGCAGAAGGCCATCGACGGAGGAGCCAGTTTTCTTTTAGACGAGAAAAAAAGTGAGTTCAAGTAAAGGCAGTAACAAGGTTTTTATCAAGCAGTCATTAATTAGCAGTTAATTACGATTGCAAGAGGCCAACTCAATTGGCTTTCACATATCGGTAGCATTTTCAGTTCTTCCTAGTTCTCAACCTTTATCGCCGACTAACCGAAACTTTCCGTGAAAAAGACTACTTCCTACTTCACTTGCCTGTGCTTGGTGAGCACACTTTTTATCATCGGGGCGTGTAAAAGCCAACGAAATATCACTGAGCCCGATGACTTAGAGAATTACACCACCATTACGAATACGGAGCAGCTATTGAGAAGCATGGTGCCTGGCGCTCGTCTACTGGTTAAGTCGGGAGACTATTTTCTAAGTGATTGGACGGAACTCAATACGGAGTACCTGCGCTGGATAGAGGTATTTGATGGGAAGGAACCCCAATTTACGGGGCTGAATGATGTGGTGATCAAAGGAGAGGCAGGTGCCCGCATTTTGATTAAACCGCGGTATGCCTGGGTCCTGCACGTTAGTAATTCGGATAACTTGCGCTTTGAAAACCTTACCTTCGGCCACGAGGATGGTGGATACTGCGTAGGTGGGGTATTGGGTTTCAAGGAAAGCCAGTCGATCAGGGTAAAGGCTTGCCAGTTATTTGGTAGTGGAACGGAGGGCTATGGATTGGAAGGAGTCCAGAACTTTGTCATGGAAGGAGGAAGGGTTTACGAATGTACCTATGACTTGATGACGGTGAGCAATAGCAGCGGAGTTCGCTTTGAGGGAGTCACTTTTTCTGAAACAGGCGAATTTGATTTGATAAATATTAACCAGTCACGCGACCTTTCCTTCAAAGACTGTGTCTTTCGCGAAAACAACACCGGAGATTACCTGCCTCATTTCTTTCGGGTAGACCCTACTAGCAGCCCTGTCTTGGTTGAAGGCTGTACGTTTCAAAACAACCGAGTCTCAAAGTTGGTCAACCGAACAGATGGGTTGACCCTAAAAGACAACACGTTTGAAGGCAATGACTTTGAGTAGAACTTTCTTATATAAGAACCAGCAGATGAGACATTACTTGGTAATTATGTGCCTGGGCTTGATTCTATCTGGCCTAAATGGATGCAAATTGGTGAATCGGGCTGCAGATGAGAATCAAGAAGTGGTAGGAAGAAGGGTGCTGCAAGAAGTGAAAGCACAGCAGGCGGAGTTTAAAACCATGACCATTAGTGGAAAGGTTCGGGTGGAAGCACCAGGAGGAGGCTTCTCTGGTCTATCAGCCAGTTACCGTATTGACCTGCGACGCGACAGTCTATTGGTATTAAAAGTTACCAAATTCATCGAAGTGGCTCGAGTCAAGATTGATCAAGATTCCATCTATATCATAGACCGCTTAAACGGAGCTCTCTACGTGTGTGACTTCAGTTTAGCAGAGAAATACACCGGTTTAAAGGCAGATTTTCAAGCTCTGCATGACCTTTTATTGGGAAACTTCAATCCTATTCCCGCCACTTTGAAGGCAGAAAATGTAAAAACCTTACCTTACACCTTCACGGGGGAGGAAGCTGGCATGAATTTTCGCTACTTTATTGATCCGTTGATCAGCAAATTGTTGAGAATACAGGCCAACAACCCCGAAACGGGGCTTGGCAGCGACATCAGTTACACCGAGTTTGAGCCAGCAGGAGAAACGGTCTTACCTCGATTAATTGAAATCAATGCCATCTCGCCTGATACCATCAACCTTGAGTTAGATCACCGCAGGATAGACTTGGACGGTCGGAAGCCATCCTTTGAGTTAGGGGATTTATCTGGATTAGAGCGAAAAGGGTGCGATTTTTGATACGCCTGTTTAGGGAATAGACGAAACCGCTCATGCCAAACTTAGGCATTACTTTTTGGGTGAAGTGCGGTCTGTTAGCAGTATGTTGCTTCGGATGGCACTCGATGCGAGCTCAGCTTGATCGCCATGAGCTTGCAGAACGTATTGCCCTGACCGATCGCTTGCTCGATGAGACTCGAAATCGAGAAGCCAAATCCTTGGTTACCCTGCGGACCTTGAACCAACAAATCCTGATGCGGACCGAACTGGTGAGGCAACTTACCGAAGAAGTCACCTACCAACAGGCTCAGGTTGAAAAGCTGGATTTGATTCTCTGTGAAATGGAGACCGACGCGGAACGAATTCAAGACAATTACATCCGTACGGTCAAAGCAGCCTATCAAGAATTGGGAACCGACAACCTTTGGTTAGCCATTCTAAGCGCGGACGGATTTTCGGATGCATTTTACCGCTTACAGTATTTCCGCCAATTTTCTCAGTACCGGCGCGAACAACTCAACCTAATTGATAGAACTCACCAAGACCTGGAGTCCCAACAAGAGGTACTGTTGAAGCAAGTCATCGAGAAAGACAGAATCTTATCTCTACAAAGGGAGCAGCTTTTGGGGCTAGAAGACAACCGACGGGAGCAGCGGGAGCTTTACCGCTCGTTGAAGAGTCAAGCGCGAGACTATCAGCGCCGCTTGGCGCTGGAGCAAACCCAACTAAACAGTCTGTTGCGTGAGGCTGAAAATATCTATCAAGCCACTCGCGAAAAAAAAGTAGCCAGTGACTATGCCCGCACCTTTTTAGCCAAAAAGGGAGAATTAGATTGGCCTGTCGCCCCACACCATGGCATCGTCGTTGGCCACTTTGGACGATCCGAAGATCCTTTTGGGAATCCCATCACCAATGAGGGCATCTTTATTCGCACTCCGGCTGAGGAGGAGGTCAAGTCCGTCTACGCTGGCCGTGTAACGGGACTGACTCACCTCCCAATGGACGGGGGTTGGGTAGTCATCATTGAGCATGGCCGCTATAGATCTGTCTATGCAAACCTGGAAAAGGTATTTGTTCAGGAAGGTCAACTTTTATCTACCGGTCAGCCTTTGGGCTTGGTGCGCAGCGATCACCGCACTGGAGAAACAGTCTTGCAGTTCCTGATCTATACCCTCCCCAATCGCTTTCTCGACCCCGAGAAATGGCTACATTCTTGAGCTAACCCCCACAAGCTTTCCTCGTATATATAATCCGAAATTCCCGCTTGACTTAGGGAAAAATTGGTATATTGAAGTAAACAAAGATTAATAGTTTAAGATAAACCATGAGAGAACATCTCGAATTTGACAATCGTTCAGAAGTCAGAGAGCGTGAGTTCCTGGTGTCAGGAGCAGCCAATGCGTTCCTGCGACAAGTTTTTGTAACCATGGCCTTGGGGCTTGCCATCACAGGGATGGCAGCTTGGTGGGTGGCAAATACCCCCGCTGCTTTGAACTTCTTTTTTAGTGGATTTATGACCTATGTGACCATCTTTTCTCCTTTGGTCTTGGTCTTTTTCCTTTCTGCTAGGGTGCATAAAATGAGCTTTGGGGCCGCAAGTACAACCTTTGCTATCTATTCAGTTTTGGTTGGGATCAGCTTGTCTACCATATTCCTGATCTACGACTTAGGAACCCTCTTCACCGTGTTTGGTATTACTGCGGGTACATTTGGAGCCATGGCTCTAGTTGGCTTGACGACCAAAGTCGATCTGACCAAAATGGGATCCATGCTCTACATGGCTTTAATTGGATTGATTATCGCCATGGTGGTCAACTGGTTCATGAACTCTAGTACCATGGAATACATCATTTCCATTATTGGTGTGCTGATCTTCTCTGGTTTGACAGCCTACGATACTCAGAAAATGCTAGTCATTGGGGCCAACGTAGACCCTGAGGCCGAGTCCAGCAAAAAAATAGCTTTGATTGGGGCGCTTTCGCTCTATCTCGATTTCATCAATCTCTTCCTATTCTTGTTGCGCCTTTTTGGTGGCCGCGATTAAAGGCAGAGTATTTCTAGAAAAAGGTCTCCGGCTATAACTAGTCGGAGACCTTTTTGCTATCAATATGTCAAGGAAAAGTATGCTTTGTTGCAGGCTTCATAGCACGTGGCTAATTGAGTTGATAAAAATTAAAACCCATTGATAGTGAGTTGTTTAGGTGGATAATTGGAATTGAATGTTAACTTTTACTGCTGTTAATTTGTTCTGCTTTTAGAAAAGGGGAAAAGATCAGCATGTGAGAAAAGTTTACCCATTTTACTTCCTGGTCACTCCTTCTTATAGTCGCCTTTCACACCTAAACTTTCTTCGTTCCTCTATTACCGCTTAGCCACTCGATGATGATGGATAGTCCCCAAGCTGCCACGGCCCGAACTCTGGTTATTGGTGCCCTCGGTCAAATTGGAACCGAACTGGTTCGTGAGCTGAAAAAGCGCATTGGACCCGATCGAGTCCTCGCCTCTGATTTACGGCCACCTGCCCATTACGAAGGAGATTTTGTTGCGTTGGATGTCACGGACCGCCAACAACTAGATGAGGTGATAGCCTCTTACAATGTCCAAGAAATCTATCATTTGGCTGCTATTCTCTCCGCCAAAGGGGAGGGGAATCCTACCCAGGCTTGGAATATTAACATGACTGGCTTGCTGAATGTGCTGGAGGTGGCTCGGATGCGTGGAGTAAAGCGAATTTTTTGGCCTAGTAGCATTGCCGTTTTTGGGCCTCAATCGCCTAAGCAGGCTACCCCCCAAGATACCGTCACGGACCCTAATACCGTGTATGGCATCAGCAAACTGGCCGGTGAGCGTTGGTGTGAGTATTATCACCAAAAGTATGGCCTCGACATTCGAAGCATCCGTTATCCCGGATTGATAGGCTATCAATCCCTACCCGGAGGAGGGACCACGGATTATGCAGTAGAAATATTCCATGCGGCCTTGAAGCAAGAAGAATACACCTGTTGCCTGAGACCCCAGACCAGGCTTCCTATGATGTTCATGGATGATGCCATCAGAGCTACGCTAGAGCTGATGGAAGCCCCGACTCGTCGGATCAGGGTACGCTCCTCCTACAATTTACAGGGCTTAAGTTTTACCCCTGAGGAGATTTTACAAGAAATTCAGAAGCATATTCCTGGGTTTACCTGCAAGTATGAACCAGACTTCCGTCAGCAGATTGCGGATACATGGCCAGCAAGCTTGGATGATACCAGCGCACGTCTAGACTGGGGATGGCAGGCCGAATACGATTTAGAACGAATGGTGGTGGAGATGCTGAAAAAGATTCCTTTAAGCTTTCCCGCTCTACTCTTAGATGAGTCAGCCTAAGCTTTTGGGGACTAGGACTCTAAGAAAGAGAGGATTTGCTGTTTTATCTTTGGTTCGCTCACCCTACTCTGAGGAGGTATGGCCAGGATTCTTTCTCCGGTAGCATCCACCAAGTATTTTTGAAAGTTCCAGCTAGGAGCTTGACCCGTTTTTTCTTCTAAGTATTGGTATAGGGCATGCTGATCTTTGCCCTTGACCGAGATTTTGGCAAACATGGGGAAGTTCACTCCATATTGACTGCTGCAAAAGCTCGCAATATCCTCGTTTGTTCCAGGCTCTTGCCCCATAAAATTGTTGGCTGGGAATCCCAGTACCACCAATCCCTGGTCCTCCAATTCAGCATAAAGGGCCTGCAAGTCTTCGTACTGAGGAGTTAGCCCACAGCGACTGGCAACATTGACAATCAGTAAAACCTTGCCTTTATAATCGGCCAAACTCTGCTGCTCTCCTTGAATATTGGGGAGACTAAAGTCATAAATAGATTGGGCTTGGGTCGGGTTTGACATGCTAATCAGGAATAACACAGTGAAAAATAAGGATGTTTTCATGCTCCCTTAACTCCGCTTGTTGAGAAAGGTTAGGGAAAATTAGAGGGATCAAGGGTGACGTGGTCCGGCACAAGAAGTCTACATGGTGAAGCGCTTGATGGCAGGCGGAAAAAGTGTTAGCTTATATGCGATAGTCGAGCCTTGTGAATATTTCTTTCATTTTAATTAATACCCCATGTTTCGCATCATTCAAGTACCCCTAATCCTGCTAATCGGATGGTTAATCGGTGGTACCTGGTTTTGGGTGTGTGAAGTAAGATGTGAGTGTGGCGAATCCAAAGCTGTCACATCTACGAAAGGAGAGGGCGAAGCCCCTACAGAAACGGACCCGATGGTCTTGTTTTCTCAAGGGGTCAGTTTTGCAATGGATGGCGGCAATGGCGAACTAGATGAGCACGCCAGCCAATACTTATCAGAACTGGCGGAAACACTCAAACAAAATCCCCAAAAGCAGCTGCAAATTGTAGGCTTATATCATCGAAATGAGAACTCAGGTGAGCAGAATTTAGGCTTAAGAAGAGCGATCTTTTTATCCGACAAGTTGGAAGCGATGGGCGTTCCACACAACCAACTTATTCGATTACCTAAGAAGCTGAATCAAGCTTTGGCTGGGAATGCTTTCTCCGGAGGATTGGAATTAGAGCTGTTGGATGTCCCTACGGAAGAACAAGAGAAAGAAGCGCCCACTGCATTGCCGGACAACAAGAGTTTCCGATTTGGATATAACCAAGCTGGGATCGAGTTGAGTGATGAAGAACGGACTTACATCAGTCAGGTGCTCCAATACCTCCGCAGTCATTCCTTGGCAAAACTTCAACTTACAGGGCATACCGATGATGTCGGCGAACCAGATAACAACCTAAAACTGGGACAAGAGCGTGCCGAGACGGTGAAAAGCTACTTTGAAGCCTTTGGTTTAGACTCTGGACGAATTGTTGCGGGTTCTAAAGGGGAAAGCGCTCCAATCGCCACCAACTCTACTACCGAAGGACGGCAAATGAATCGCCGGGTAGAAGTAAGCATTGTTCCTGGATCTTAAGCAAACTAAGTCCAATTCTAATTCCTATTATCTTAGTATTTACAAACCCTTCACTTAGAAAAAGATAAAACATGTCTCCCATACTTGAAGCCTTATTGCTGATGAGTGTCGCCGCCATCCTGGGTGGGATCATCGTATGGTTGCTGATGCGCAACCGAATAGAAGAATCAAATAGCCAATCAGCCTCCAGCACATCATCGGGAAATGACGCGGCCCTACAGGCTGACCTTGAGCGCTACAAGCGAGCTGCTGCAGATTGCGAAGGGGCGCAAGCCCAGCTCAAAACAGATTTTGAAGCAAAAATTAAGTCCTTAGAAGCTGAACTGGGGCAGGTAAAGGCGGAATTAGCGGAGGCGGGAGCCAAGTCTAAATCCATCGTAGATGAAGCTGTCGCTAGTGGGAAACCTTCCAAAGAAGAAAAAGAAGCCGCTGCGCTCGACCGGATTAGACAACGAGCGGCAGCTTTAGACTTTGGGAAAATCGGCACCGCGACAGCCGATGATAAAGACGACCTCAAGCTAGTCAAAGGAATCGGACCCTTCATTGAGAAGAAGCTCAATGCCCTAGGAATTTATACTTTTCGTCAGATCGCCAATTTTGATGAAGATCTCGAAGACAAAGTCAACGAAGCCATCGAATTCTTTCCTGGTCGCATCCGCCGTGATGATTGGAAAGGTCAGGCAGCTAAGATGGCTGACGAAAAAGAAGGCAAGTAATCATCACCCAAGATATTCGACTGAGCTCCTCCTGGATTCTTCCAGAGAGGAGCTTTTTTCTTGTGCTTTAGCAGCACTTTGCCGGAGGATTTCTTCTCGCTGGTAATTGAAATCCCTTTTTAACAGAAGGCCAAAAGAAAACGGTAAGTGGGGTACGGGAGTACGGGGTAGGTGGTGGCAATTATTCATTCTTATCACCATAGCTCCGTAGGCCATATACCCCGATTTCTCCTGCCCAATTGCTTAGGAGCAGGAAAAAAATAACATGTAAATTTTACGCCGATATTTCATGCCAGATCAAGGAAGAAAGATCGAGTTTGGCGGGCTAATTGAGCTTTTTTCTGACGCTGAGATGGTATGGAAGATCAAGCAAAAGTGTATAGTTGTTTTTTGACGGTTCCTTAGTAGCGTACTTTCATTTTCTCTATCATATCAGAAGAAAGAGCTTCACTATAGGTTCCATAAGCGTCAACCAGTAGGCCTTTGATGGTAGGGGTGCCTCCAGACTCGATTGCGTAAAGCACAGAATTGTCGTCCTCACTGCTCATGCCTTCAAAGCGGTGTACAGCTACCACATTGAAATCGGCCGGTCCAAACTGCTCATTCAAACTTTTACATTCAATTCCTTCTGGCAGGAGATTGAAGTCATAGGTATATCCCGCTTGCTGATAATGGGTGGTGGCTTGGCTAAGGGTATCGAAAACGTCCATAATGGGTGGTGATTTGGTGGGAAAGAGTGGTTTCCTCAAGTAGATTTTTGCATGGCTAACTGTCTAGGAGGGATTCCGTTCTGGCATCTTCAAAATTGAATGCGTCGCTTCACCTAGTCCATACTTCACTTCGCCTTCCCCAGTTGACGCTTCACCAGAAAGGTAGACTTTAGAGTGAAGATAAAGGGAGTTCTTTGGGCATCATCTAATCACTAAACCTAAACAGATGCCTTTCCATTACCTTTCCACCCTCTTTCGGATCTTACTTGTTGGCTTTATGCTCGGGCTGGGCTCCATACAAGCTCAGTCTTCTGATCCCACTCCCAAACCTGATCGCTACCTTGGCAAGTTTACCATACTGGCTGGATTGAGTCAACCGATCTTTCTGAGTGGTTACAACTTGGCGGCTACCTACTTTACCTCCAAGTGGAGCTTTGAGTATTCCCATGGCTGGAGCTTGGACTATCCAACCGCGATCCGCGACGAAAACCTACTGAGCCTTTCTTCACCCTATAGCACGGGCTTTGGGGTAGGGTATCGCTTTACCCGGAATTTTGATTTGAGGGCAGAATTCAAGGCGAATGGCTACCAAGCACAGTTGATCAATGGTGAGACCTTGGAGTATACCACGTTTGTGATTGGGCTAGGGGCTTACTACCGATTGCACCTCTGGCGAGGGATCATCCTCGAACCTTCCCTTCGATACTGGCCTAATCTCAGCTCTACGCTACCAGGAAACCTCCATACCTATGCTGCTACAGATGGAGCGACGCTAACTCACGAGGCCAATGACTATGGGCTTTTTGCAAACGTGTCTATCGGATACGTCATCGGTAGTCACCGATAGCCGGTTTGAACCACAACATAACCCTATTCTATATGTCTGTTCATGTCATTTTTGGGGCTGGCTCAGCTGGCCGTGCCACCATGCAAGCCTTACAGTTACAGGGGTGCCGAGTTAAAATGATAAGCCGCTCCATAAAACCGGGTCTCCCCAGCTCAGTAGACCAGGTAGCAGGAGACGCTACCGATGTCGAATTCGTGAAGTCAGTCACGCAGGATGCGGCAGTCGTTTATCAGACCCTTGGCGCTCCTTATCATCGCTGGAAGGAAGAGCTCTTTCCTATGCAAAAGTCCTTAGTTGAGGGGATTCGGGGGCGGAATATCCCATTAGTTGCCTTAGAAAACTTATACCTATATGGAGATACGCTAGGCAAACCGATGACGGAGTTTTCAACTTTGCAGGCTCAAACCCGCAAAGGAAAAGTCAGATTGGCCATGGCTCAGCAGCTTCAAACTGCGCATGCCAAAGGGGACATTCAGGTTGCCCAAGTGAGAGCCGCGGACTTCATTGGTCCTGGAGTGACCCAGTCGGTAATCGGTGAAAATTTCTTTCAGTCCCTCACGAAAGGCAGGACCACTTGGGTATTAGGGGAGCCTGACCAGCTTCACACCTTCAGTTATATCCCAGATCTAGGTAAAACTATGGTCAGGGTAGGGCAAAAGGAAGAATTCTTTGGTCATACTTGGCACGTACCCAGTCCCGCGCCCAAAAGTGTTGGGGAGTTAGTTCACCGTTTTGCGGAAGAATTAGGAGAGCAGCCCAAACTGGCAGCTACGCCCGCCTGGCTGCTCAAAATTATGGGAATCTTTCAACCTGAGCTCGGGGAACTACCTGAGATGCTTTATCAGTGGAAGCAGCCTTTTATCATGGAGCACTCTCATAGCTCGGAAAACTTAGGGATAACGCCCACACCTTGGCAGGAGATTATTTCCGAAATGCTCGCCTCTTGGCGGCAAAAAATGTTGACCATTAAGTCATAATCAGACTTGCCCCAGACCACATCAACTCTAATAGAATATGGAGCATTAGGACTAATGCCCAGCTTTCTTCCATACCCCCATACCTCCCATACCCTTTCATCAAATACCCATGCAATCTTCCACCATCCTCTCCATTTTTGCTTGCTTTCTCTTGACTCTAAGTGCCTGTGCACCTGAGGTGACGGCTACGCGCGGAGATTTTGAGCCTTTACCTTTATCTCTGCCAGAGAGATTTGATAATCCTTCGAGTCCAGAAAAACTTTCCCTGGGCAAACTGCTCTTCTATGATCCGATTCTTTCTGGAGAAAAAGATGTGGCCTGTGCTACTTGCCACCATCCCCGTCATGCCTTTGCTGACGATAGGGAATTGTCACTGGGGGTGGGAGGCAGGGGACTTGGACCAACCCGTCAAGATCAATCCGGTGGCAGCATTCCTCCTGCGAAGCGTAACTCCCCTAGCTTGATCAACGTCGCATACAATGGCTTGGTACAAGGAGGATTTTTGGATCAGGCCGAATCTCCTATGTTTTGGGATCACCGGGCCATGAGTTTAGAAACTCAAGCCATTGGCCCCTTACTTTCCTTTGAAGAAATGAGGGGAAATGCCTATGCAGAGGCCGATGCCTTGGATAGCATCGTAGCTCGACTCCAAAACAACCCGGAATATGTAGCTCTTTTCCAAAAAGCCTTTCCAGGTGAATCTTCCTTGGAGGCTACTCAAATTGCTCAGGCTTTGGCTGTATACCAACGTTCTTTGGTAGCGCCTAACTCTCGCTTTGACCGCTACCTTCGGGGAGAGACTTCTGCTTTGACTCCAGATGAAATCACGGGTTTAGATCAGTTCATTGCTCGTGGTTGTGCAGAGTGTCATAGTGGCCCTATGTTATCCGATTATGAACTACATCGGCTCGGAGTCGCAGATCACCCAGGCCTGAGAGATTCCGACCGAGGCAATGGCCAGGATCAATTTAAAACCCCCACTTTGCGAAATGTTACGCGCACGGCACCCTACATGCACAACGGGACTCAGGCGACATTGGAAGATGTAATTCAGTTTTACAACGATCAACAATCACTTCATCCCTCCGTAGCAGATAACCAACTCGCCTTAGAGTTTTTGGCTTTAGGTGGGGTCTCGAATCGCCGCCGAAACCAAATCATCGCTTTTCTTGGTACGCTAGAATCGGATCCAGTCGATATGACCATCCCTTTACGAGTGCCTAGTGGCTTACCGGTTCCTAAATAAAAACGAAGCTATTGGGGCAGATCCTTTCCCCGTAAATTGATTATCTTGATTCTTATGAAGGACAAATGGATACGGATCATTGGCTATCCCATTGTAATTGGCATCTCGGCCTACGTTTTTCATCACGATGCCGTGCAGGCTGGTGGCTGGGAATTGATGAAAGGAGTGGGTATGGCTACCTTATTCACGGTACTAATTTGGGAAGGTAATCGGCTGGTTTTTAAGAAAATGGCAGAGTTACTGCCTCGGATTGATCAGACAGTTTGGCGTGTGATCGGAGAAATTGGTCTTTCGGTGGTGTACTCCACCTTGGTTCAAGTTGTCGTTATTGCTGTGCTGTTCATGTGGCTGGGCTTACCATCAGACAAGGGCATGAATGCCATTGATTGGTATGAATGCGTACTCTTTTCTTTGGTGCCCCTTCCAGTGATGGGCTTGGTGTACGAAGCGAGTTACTTTTTTCAAGAGTGGAAAAAGAACATCCAGCGTTCTGAGTCTTTGGCCAGGAGCCATGTCCAGGCTCAACTTGATGCCCTGAAAAAACAGTTGGATCCCCATTTTCTTTTCAATAGCCTCAACACCCTGGCCTACCTGATTGATTTGGAAAATGAGCCAGCCCAGGAATATCTATCTCGACTTTCTACGGTCTACCGCTATGTACTTGAGAACCGAGACCGAGCCACGGTGACCCTGGCAGATGAACTCGCTTTTGTAGAAGACTACCTATACCTTAATCAGGTGCGATACAGAGAAAACCTACAAATTGAGCGACGGCTCAGTGACGAAAGCCAAAAAGGAAAAATACCTGCCCTAAGTCTGCAACTGCTGGTTGAAAATGCCATTAAGCACAACGTCATTTCTCCAGAACGCCCCTTGAAAATTTCCATCGTTGGAGACCATTCAGGGGTAACTGTTAGCAACACGAAGCAACCCAGGGCGTCCTTGGCTCAATCAACCAAAGTCGGGTTGAGAAACCTCAGAGAACAATATAGACTCTTGACCAAACAGTCTGTGGAGGTGAAAGATATTGGAGATCTCTTTCAAGTACATCTGCCTTTCCTTGAAGTCCAAGCTACATGAGTTGTTTGATCATTGAAGATGAATTCCCTGCGGCGGCAAGGCTGAGAGCCCTGATTGAAAAAGTAGCTCCCAGCATGGTCGTGGGGCCTACCTTAGAAAGTGTGGAGAAAGCCGTTGCCTATCTCAGAGAGCAGCCGCATCCCGACTTGATCTTTTCGGATATCCATTTGAGCGACGGCTTGAGTTTTGATATTTATCGCCAAGTTCCCGTAGGATCTCCAATTATTTTCACCACTGCTTTTGATCAATATGCCATCAAGGCCTTTGAGGTCAACAGCATTGACTACTTGCTCAAACCTATCCGAGCAGATCACCTACAGAAAGCCCTGGCAAAATGGCAGCAACGCAAAGTCGATCTCGATTTTCAGGCTCAATTCCGCCAGATGCTTGCTCAAATGCCAATGGGCAACACTCCTCCCAAGAGTTACAAAACACGCTTTTTGGTCAAAGGGCGAGATCAACTTATTCCAGTAGAGGCCGGAGAGATTGCCTATTTTTCAAGTGCTCACGAGGTGGTTTACCTGGTGACTTATTCTGGACGTAGATGGGCTTTGGATTTTACCCTTGATGAATTGGAACAAAAACTGGATCCACAAGATTTTTTTAGGCTAAATCGCCAATTTCTCGGTAGCTTAAATGCCATAGAGGCCATTCATCCCTACTTTAATGGAAGATTAAAGCTTCAATTACAACCCGCTCCACAAAAAGAAGTATTGGTTAGCCGTGAGAAAGCCAAGCGTTTTAAGGCATGGTTGGAGGGAGAAAAAGAGGAATGATCGCTTTGATTGCTGATGGAGGACCCCCAAAATACTACTTATGCTAAATCCTAAAGCTTGCGCTCATCTAGAGAACGTTAAAGTTCCAGAATTACCAGATAACTTGGTCTGCGAGGAATGTATCAAGACAGGAGATTCTTGGGTCCATCTTAGAGTTTGCCTGACCTGCGGCAAAATACACTGTTGTGACAGTTCTCCGAATAAGCATGCGACCAAACACCATCACGAAACAGAACATCCGACCATTGCCTCCGCCGAACCAGGGGAAAGATGGATGTGGTGTTATGTGGATGAGAAGATAATGAAATACTGAAACCAGGAGGGGTGTTATTTCCTATCTGGTTCCAGTACATATCCCCCTATCGCTGGGAGCGCATAAAAATACTCGCGTAGTACAGCAAGGTCGCCAATGAGCCTAAAGCTGCTACGACGTAGGTCCCTGCAGCCCATCTTAGGCCTTTTGCCGCGTCTTCGTGCTCTTGTCCTCGGGTCAATCCAGACTTTTCCAACCAAGCCAAGGCGCGCTTACTGGCATCAAATTCTACTGGCAAGGTGAGGAAACTAAATAGGGTAGAGGCGGCTAAAGCAATTACCCCAATCAGTAACAGCTGAGGAAAGGTGTTGAGCAGCATAACTCCCCCTAGCAAAAGCCAAGGAGTGAAACGGTTGGCAATACTTACCACTGGAACCAAGGCCGAGCGCATTTGAAGGAATGAGTAAGCTTGTGCATGCTGCACCGCATGACCACATTCGTGGGCCGCTACCGCAGCAGCAGTGATGTTTCGTTGCTGATATACCGCATCGCTCAAGTTTACTGTGCGTTTGGCGGGATTATAATGGTCAGTAAGCATCCCACCGGTGTGAACAACCTGTACATCGTGGATGCCATAATCAGCCAGCATGCGCTCTGCGATCTCTGCTCCGCTGAGACCCGAAGAAGTGGCTTTCTGAGATAGGGATTTCATTACGCTGTTGAATCGTTGACGGACAATCCAACTGGCCAAAAAAACCAATCCCATCAAGAGGTAAATTCCCATTTGATTTAAGTGTTATGTTGGTTTAGGCTTAACAATTTTGCAATAAAGGGAAGAGATTTGATATGTGGATTTTAAGACAAATAGATAGATTTTGTTTCAAACTCCCTGGCTGAATTAAGACGGATCACGATGGGGAATATTTTATGACATTGATTATCAGAATTTTGTGTAGAAAAGTACTGGTTTTGATAGAATTTTAGACTTGCTTTGTTGAAGTTAAAAAAACCTACTCATGATTATGAATTTTTCATAATTTAGAGGCTAACTCTGAAAAAGCCTTTGCTTTGTCGAGTTCTTTTATTTGCTAAGGAACACTCAAAAAATAAGTCATGCCTTTTTGCTTGGCCTTTTGCCCCATCTCTTCGTCCCTGACTCAGCAGTGGGCCCCTTAATCCCACTGCTTCGCACCTTAGCTCCGACAAGTCGG
>CAZFPQ010000124.1:0-2819 GCA_964521065.1 uncultured Bacteroidia bacterium
CACTGATAGGGATTATCACTTTCATCCCCAATGAGGATTTCTTCATTAATAGTCTGCGATATCTGCCTACCAAGTATAAGATTATTATAGAGACCTAGCCTAAGTGCTCTAGACCGATCATACAAGTATAAGTTTAACTCTGTCGCATACTCAGACATGTGGTCCAAAACTTCATTCTCAAATCTGAGAATAAAATCTCCTTCGGTCAATAATGATGTACCAATAGACTCTTTGGGAACTCCAAAGATAGCACTCACAATTTTTTGAATTTCAGAGTTTTCCTTGATCGACTTAAGGTAGATTACAAAATGTATCATGATCTGGTTTAGTGTCTAAAATATATGCATGAAGATATCTTTCTAATACTTAGATACAAAGTCCTTTCCGAACCTGAGATCTGCCTCAGATACCCGTGCCCCCTTTGCTGCAATATCAAGCTTATTAGCAGGAGTTTTGACTACAAGTTGAATTGCCTTTATCTGCCCTGAAGTCAAATCAATAAACTCTGGTGCTCCCTTAGATCTTGGAAACAGAGTACTCCCTCCATGTTCTAATCCATATCTCCTTCCATTTATAAGTACATCACCTCCTCCTCCCTGTACTCTTGTAAATTCGCCCTTATTATATGCAGCTAAATCTGTTTTTAGTATTTGAGCAGGAGCAACTGTAGATGGCTGAGTAGTCCCAGCTGCAATCTTACGTGAACTTAAATAATGCCGATTGTTAATTTGTGCTGGCTTTGAGGGTTTTCCCCCACCCCCTCCATTAGCGTGGAGATTTCCCCTTTTATTTTTCATCATCCCTGGGACATAACCATCCCTATGAGCATCAGCCATAAATTCAGCTGCTCGGCTCCATCGAATTCCCCAATCGGCACTGGTATTTATGAAATCAGAATCTGTAGAGTTCAATGCATCTTGATAGGAATCGAATGTTACAGATTCATCATACTCTTGAAATCCAACCCCATATGGGCCTCTATCGATGAAAGTCCTATCAGTTTGGTGGACAATGAACTCTCTATGGGAATTGGTCGTTTTATAAATTCTAAGTGTAGACCAACTCCAATGATATTCAAATAAGTCCTCCTCATTAACTTTGATCAGCTTTACAGTTGTTCCATCATCTGCTCTAACTCTAGAGTAATGTATTTTTTCTAGTCCTTCTAATTCTATTGCATCAACAACCCGATTCTCCGAAAAAGCATAAGGCGAATTATGCGGATAATCCGGCGCCAATGGATCCACACTCAAAAACCTCCCCAACCGCGCATCATGTACCCGGTACTTGTACGATACAGCGTTTTCTAGCCCGTACAACTCATCATCCGTTTCTTGTCCTTGGAACCCAAAACGGTAATCCCCCGCCGCGACACTCCGCCCCGGCATCTGCATGCCGTAGGGATAGTAGTCACTCAGGCTCACCAGATCGGGCCGGAAGTAGCGCTCGTAGATGGTGTCGTATTGTGTGCCGCTAGGACCGATGCTCTGAAAAATATAACCCGCGCTGTCGATCAGTTTGTGGTCAGCCACCACGGCTAGGACGTTGCCTAGATGGTTGCTCAGCTCGTAGTGCTTGAAGCCACGCCAGAAGGGGCGATGGCCCAGGCGGGGATAAGGGGTAGGGGTGAGGCTGTCTACCTGGGTCCGCTGCACGTAGCCCTGGGCGTCGTAGCCATTGGCGGTGAAGGCCTGGGCAGCCAGCACGGTGCTGTCGTCTCGCTGCACGCCCAGGCGCTGGCTGCCGTAGAGGTGGTACTCGCTGGTGGTGAGCCATTCGGCGTGGGTAGCTCCCACCGGTAAGCTGTAGCCACTGACCGAGTCAGCTGGTTGGAAACTGCGGCTCAAGGTAGCCAGACAGTTGCCTTGGGGATCGCGTAGGTAATAGGTATAGGTCCAGTCGGTCTCCTCTCCGCTGGGCTTGACCACCTTGATCACCCGCTCCCCGCCGGGATTGTAGCCAAAACTCAAGTCGGGGCCGCTGTAGCCACTGGTACGCTCGATGTCGCGGATCTTGCCGTCGGCTTGCCAGATAATCTGGTCAATGCTGTCTGCCAAGTCAGAAGTCAGGTTGCCACTGGGGTCGTATCCATAGTTGCCCAGGGTATCGCTATGGCTATCAAAGTCCTGCGGGTAATTCCCGTCGGCGATGGCATCGTGTACCCCACGCAGGCGATTGGTGCCAGGAGTGTAGCTGTAGGTCAGCTGGTCCATGGCCAAGGGGCTATCCATGCCATTGCGGGTCAGGGTCTTTAGGTTGCCATTGCCATCAAAGCTGTATTGGGTGGCGTAGTCTTGGGTGGTTTGCAGGGTCCAGGATCCGTCGAAGGACAGCCCACGGTATGCCTGCATGCTGGTGATGCGGTGTGGCTGGTCGTAGGTGTATTCCGTCAGCTGGGGCGTGAGGCCCAAGTGGGAGGTGACCATGGCGCCGATGTTGCCATTGTAGAGGGAGCGATAATTGCTGGATTTCCAGTCGCTGGCCTCGAAGGTAGTGCCGGGATTGAGGAGGCTCGCATCTCGGATGGCGTTGTAGTCGGAATAACCCGCCGAATCGGCGTGGTAGTACTTCAGGGTAAAGCCAAAGGCATCCTGCCCAAAGTGGTTGTGGACGTTAGAAGCGTAGGAATAGTACTGCGGGATAATCCCCAGTTCGGCCTCGTTGTAGTCGCCGTTGAAGCTGCCGTCCAGTCCCATGTCGAATTTTCGCCTCCGGACGTCTCCGTTGACGCCCTTGAGCCAACCCTGGATGGTGTAGGCGTAATCGAGGCCCTGCACTTCTTCTTCGCCCAGCTCAATCCGGGCCAGGGGGCCGTGGTC
>CAZFPQ010000124.1:2829-20329 GCA_964521065.1 uncultured Bacteroidia bacterium
TAGTAATAGACGGCTTCTTTTTCTTTGGGCTGACCGGCCCGCTGGCTATAAACCCGGGTCAGGCGGTTGTCGGCGTCGTATTCGTAATACTGCGAAAAAGCCAAGGCAGGCTGGTCGGGGGCCAGATGGACGGCATTGACCACCCCAGAGAGCAGGTCATAGTCGTAGCGCAGTCGGATGTAGGCGTAGCCCAACTCGGCCAGAGAAGGAAACTCCTGGATCATCTCGTCTACGTTTCCGTGGATGTCGTAGGAGTAGTGCAGGGCGTGGTCCCGCTGGGCATCCTGCCCGTCTAGGTAACGGATGCTGGCGACCCGGCCCCGCAGTTCTTGTTGTCCCTCCGGGAAGAGGGCGTCTATGGTGGCGTTGAGGGGATAGTCGTAGCGAGTCAGGGTCCGCTGGTACTTGGCGCTGCCATTGCTGATCCAGTTGGCCAAGTTGGTGACGTCCCGAGCGAGGGTTTCGGTCATGGCCTGGGTCTGATACAGCTCTCCCGTTTCAATCACCCGACCGATGGGGTCAAAGCTCACGTAGCTGTAGCGACTGATGGCGGCTTGGCGGGCGTCCTGAGAAACCACCACCCGGCCTAGGCCATCGTACCAAAAGCGACTTTCTCCCCCGTCTGGTGTTTCCTGCCACACCAGTTGGTTGAGGGAATTGTAGCGGTATTGGGTGATCATGTCATGCCCTGGCACCAGACTGCCAACGCCGCTGTTTCGGGCATCATCTACGGCCTGAAACTGACTGGGATCCAAGAAGTCTACCCCTTCAGGGGGAACGGTCTTGAGGAGGTTGCCGGGCTGGTCGTAATAATAGAGGGTGTAGTGGTATTGGTTGAGCAAGACTTCAAAGTCAATCTGCTCATCTACGCTGTCCAGACAGTGCCGGGTGTAGCGCTCATAAAAGCTGGCCGTTACCGAGTCTAGGTAGGTTTCATACGCTTGCACCGCGTGGTACTCTGCCAATTCGTATTGGAAGGCCACACAAGGACTTTCCGGCAAAACGATGGTCGGCGTCCGTGGCGCGGGGCAGAGGGTCAGCGTAGGGCTGCCAAGGCTACAGACCTCTTTGGTGCAGCTGGCGATGAATTTCAAAGACAGGGTGTCATAGCCCGATGCACCATCGGAAAAACGCCCATCCAAGAAGTATTCATTTCCCACTACTTGATTGACGCCGAGTACACCTACCAGGAGGTTGAAGTTGGCCGAATCCACGCTTTCTAAGAAAAAGCCACAAAAGTTGCCACAGGTGTCGCTCAGGGAGGCGGTGAAGCTGTAGATGGTGGGAACCAGGTTGACCACCGTTTGATAGGTGGGCTTACAGTTCAAGTCGTAAACTCCAGGGAAGGGTAGGGCAATGGTATCTCCACCGGGGGTAGGCAGGCTATCTAGCGCCAAGCTACCCGGTTTCAGCAAGCCCAGCGAGGCGAGGCTGTCCAGCCAAGGGACCCAATCCCCGATGGTGAGCGGCACATCTTGGCAGCTAGTAGGGCCATTTTTACAGGTGTCAACGAAGGCCAGATAGTCGTAATAGGTCAGGTTGAGGCCCAGGCTGTCGTTGAGCAGGCCGGTTAATACTTCTTGAGAAAGGGTATCTCCGTTGACAATGCGGTAGCTGTCCCATAGGGGGACGACTTCATCGCAGTTCGCACAAGCAGGACAGGCGACGGTGGCACTCAGGGCTACCTCAGACAAGGCTAAGCTGTCGTTGCTCGCGCTGGGCCATACCGCTCCGGGGCTCCAACTGCCCCCCGTCAAATTGAGGTAGGCATCTTCACAGGCACAGGCTACTCCAGTGAGGTTGGGCAGGGCCTCCAAGTAGGTAGCTTGCCAAAGTAGGCTGGGGGAGGTGATGAGGGAATCTTGGGGGAGGTTGTAGAAGTCCCACTGGTTTTGCAATACGGCCTTGCACCCGCAGGTGTCCAGGGGAGGGGCCGCTTGGGTGGACAGTTTGCCTAGGGGTGAATCGTAGCTGGGGGGATAATTGAGGAGGAAGGCGTTGCAGGTCGAATTGAAGTTGGGCGAATTGGGATCGGAATCCAAGGGACCTGTGTTGACCATGATGGCTGGATCAGCCAATACGTCGGCAAAAGTCTGGTGACCCGCGGCGGTCATGCTATCGGGGTGGGTACTACTGGCTCCAAAGGGATGATCGGCGTCACAGCCAAGCTTGCACACCTCGATCAAGGCATCCACCACGGCCGCACTATCGCTGTTTGAGACACAATCTTTGAGGGCATCCCACCAATGGAGGGCATAGGCTTCGCAGGTAGTTTGGCAGTGGTCTGCGATCCCGGCCCCGGCGGTAGCCTGGGTTTGGGCCAGCAAGGAATCAAAAGGTTGGTCGAGGTCTATGCCCAGCAAATCTTCGAGCGAGTGATCATAGCTGCGCAGGCTATCTGGCAGCAAGGCGCTCACCCCGGCACAGCTCAGCGAGTCGCTACGCGCGTCCATCAGCTTTTGCTTCTCGGTGAGGTAGAAGGCACGGAAAAGAACCCACTCCTCATCTACCGTACAACTGTCACTGGGAGGTAAGCTACAGGCAGTGGGGTTAGGCAGGGCACTGGTGTCCGCAGCACAGTGGACCAGGTAACGAACGTAATCCCAAAGACTCATTTCCCCATCGGTCCCAAATAGGCCATTGAAGCGATCTATGCTGGTGTCGGTGAGGTAGGTGGACATGACCGAGGCATCGTCCTCGCCTGGTCCTCCGCTGATGAAATAAGGGTCATTGCCTAGCAGGTTAGGGGGAGAGCCATTCCATCCGCTGGGGAGTTCTGCCACCGTCCAGGTAGAGAGCAGGGTTTCGTTAAACAGGTCGCTTTCGGCGGTCTCTAAGCACCACTCGTATTCGCAGTATTGCGGGTGAAACTGAACCAGGGAATCGGCCCAACTGTCTCGCCAATTTTCGAGGAATTCTGCCGGAGTAAGTTGATGTGGAGGAACTCCATTGACGCTATCGGGCTGGCCCAGTTCGTCGGTATAGGTCACCGATTGGTAGGTAGGACTGCCGCTGATCACGCCAGAGGTATACAGAGGATTGCTGGGATCTCCGTTTAGGATGGACCAATCGAGGTCAGTTTGGTATTGACTGCCGTCGTAGGTAAAGGACATGTATTGCCCTCCTGGATTGAAATCGGCCTTCATCATGGCGATCAGGCCCTGGCAGCGGGGAGATTGGTTCTCACAATCCAATAGGCAAGAATCCAAGGCAGCTTGGTAGTCATTGGCATCTGCGCCAGGGTGGTCCGCCAGGTAATTATCCAAGCTGCCCAGCTTCTCTTCACAATCCACAAAACAAAAATCTACCCCACAGCCTGAGGTGTCGATTTTGGCTTGGTATTCCGTCAAAAATGACTGGAAGGAACGGATACAGGTATTCTGGGTGGTGTCTCGGTATTGAGCCAAGTAGTAGCTGCGGGCGCTATCGTTGAGGCTCAAGGTCTTGATGATGGTGTATGAGCCCACAGCCAGTTCCACGGCCAAACTCAGGTCGATGCGTGCACTGTCTCCACAGGTGGAGTCCAGGGTACTTAGCGGAGCCAGGGTAGTGTCGATAGGCCCATCTGGCAGCACCTCTTGGCCATCTTCGTCCAGGATGCTGATGCGTAGGTCATAGGCACAGTCATAGCAGAAAGAGCTGGCGAGGCAGCTGTCCTGGAACAAGGTCCCACTCAGGGTGTAGTTGAGGGTATGGGTACCGGCCGCCTCCGCGGTATAGGGGTAGTACAGTTCATAGGTCTCGGTCTGCTGGTTGAATCGGTTGCGTCCGGGCCTTGCTAAGTCGTAGACCAGGGTATCCATTTCTCTAGATTCCAATTCGTCTACGTTAGGAGGAGCAGGGCCGACTAGTCCAGTGGCGATGGTTTGACCGGCGGGATTGATCAGACTTAGGGCTACCTGTCCATTAGGATCAATGACGAGGTTTTTCTTGTAGCGCTCTTCGTAGCCTACTTCAGTTCCAAATAGGCGGTTCAGCTCTTCTTGGGCAGGTACGGAATACAGATAGCGGGTATCCCGTTCCCCAATCTGATGAACGGGTCCCACGCCTCCCTGACGTCTGGGACGACCCGTAGGATCATTCATGTACTCGGTGACCGCAAAAGGATAGCCATGGGCTTGGGGTAGGTAAGCTTGGGGCCCCTCTAGATTGGGATTGTTGGTAGAGTAATATTTGCTGGCCCCACTGCTGTCGACCATGGGTTGACTGAGGGCGTCGCTGGCGTTGCTTCCTTTGTCAAATGCTTCCCAATCGTATTTTTTGACTCCGTTGCCGTCGTCGTATTGGTTGAAGTTGTTACGGTAATACAGCAGGCATTCATGGGTAGATGCGGGCAATACTTGTACGGTGGGACGCCCCTGAGCATCGTAAATGGTCTCAGAGAGCAAAACGGTATCCAGTTCGCTGAAGCGCCCCAGGCTCTGACGGTTCCGCAAAGAACCATCTGCGTAAGCCAGTTGAATGCTTTGTTTTCCATCCTCTACGTAGTCCGCTACGTACTGCCAATTGAGTTTGTCTTGGTGTCCTATGGTTTCCTGATAGACGTGGGCTGGATAATTGTTGATGGTCTGGGCGAGGTTGCCTGTGGTGGGAAGGTTCCAGTTTCCTTCAATGCGCTGCGCCAAATAGGTTGAAGCTCGTCCTACGGCTCGCACCCGAAAGACCACGTAGCCGTGATCAAAGAGGTTGTCGATCAGGTAGGAGGCTTGGGGAACGTTGACCCTCACCGCTTGCCTGCCAAAATCGTAATTCAATCCACTCGCAGGAGTATATTGAGGGTTGGCATTGGGATCGTGAAAGTCGTCTACGAAGGCCCACTCCAAGTCATAGGATTCTGCTCCCAACATTGAGTTCCACCGAATTTCCAGTTTTTGACAGGTCTGAATGGGGTTAATGGGAAAAAAGCTAGGGGGTGTTCCCTGTCGGTCAAAGTCGTAATAGCGTTCTACCTGCAAAGAGGCATCTAGATATAGCCAATTGGGAATTTGGGCGGCGGTCAAAATGCTGCCATTCAGCTTGACCGACTGAATGTCAATTTCTACCCGATATCCATCTTCAAAGGTGAGATAGCTTTTGTGAATGAAGGTCGAGCCTGCGGTCGGGTCATAGGAAATGGCGAAGGTATCCAGGATGACTTGATTACTGAGGTCCTCATCGGTGGCGGTATACTGTAGCACCAATTCGGCCGTGAAGGCCTCGGCTGGAACCTGTTCTAGGTCGGCTCCAAAAGTTAGCTCGTTGCTACACCCGACGTTGTAAAATCCCCATATATTGGGCGGAGAGGTACTGATCGCAGACCATTGGTCATCCTCAATCACCAGTGGCGAAGTCGCCGCTGGATCTAGAGTAGGCCCTGACCAGGTATTGACTATGGGAGGCTGTAGTCCCGCAAAACTAAGGGAGTATCCCAGCAGGCCCAGCAGGACCGTAGTTCCCCATTTGATGACCGAACGCATGGCTGTTATATTCACGATGGTAGCTTTGAGTGATGTTGTGTAAGCGAATAGGACCTAGGTAAAAGGAGTTAGGGATCTGGTGCCATATCTCAGGTAGAAAAGGACCTGATGTAAGGACTATGGCAGCAGTTTGGCCTGACCTGAGCGTACCTCTTTAAGGGTCTGAATGCCATTCCTCGTTTCTCGCTTGATGCTGGTTAAAGCACCTGCATGGTCGTATTGGTAGAATGTGCCGTAGTTGTTTGGGTCTAGTTTAGCCAGCAAACGTAGGTTGCTAGGGTCATAGACGTAGGTTTCCATTTGACTGAGGTAGGGATGGAAACGGAAGTCATCGACGTAGTATCGGTCGTTTCCGGCAAGCCGTTTGATTTCTAGGCTTAAGCTCTGTCCGGTAGGAATGGCAATGACGTATTCCAAGCGTTGCCAACCTTCGATCAGAGGACTCCTGCGGACCAGTTCGGGAGTGAGGGCATTGCCATCTACCGTGGCGACCAATCCAATGTCGGGGTAGTCATATAAAGGGTCTAGGCTGTAATCGTAATGGTCGCCTTTGACCCAAAATCCTACCACGTAGCGCCCCGTATCTGGCTTTAGGCCCAGCAAGCAGTCAGACTCATCTAGGGTAAATGGCAGTTGGTCTGGCGCGTCTACGGGGTCGTTGCCATCACCGATGCTGGTGCTGAGCTTCAGGCTTTGATGGGATAGAGATAGCAGGGCGGATTGGTAGCCTGAATGGGCTGCTTGTGGGCTAAGTTGAACGGCACTTTCCTGACCTGAAACCCCTAGGTAAGTGAAAAAGACTTGTTGTCCGCATCTCCTCGTAAAGTCCGAGGCCAATTCAAATCCCGTGCTGCCCATTTCTTCGTAGCGGGCGTTGGCGGCGGTAGCTACGGGTACTTGGAAGTTATATCCATATTGGGCGGAACTGAAGCGGTTTAGGGCATCCTCACTTTCAATCTCTAAGCTGTAGGGAAGGTGCTTGGTCGCTCGGGCTGCCCAAGTCCAGTTGCTGGGTTGGGTAGTCCAACCCGACTGGTATTGCCAGAAGGGTTGAAATTGACTAAAGGTCCCATCTCGACGAATATCGGTGGCTACCCCAGGAGTGAAGCTGCTGTTTTCGCGTCCGGTAAGGTAGGTATATGCTTGCTTAGGCATCCATATCCCACGAATACCGGCTACATATGGATTCAAGGTGTCTCCGATTTGGTAGCATTCAACGACGGCGGTACTGTCTACTCCACAGTCTCGCACTTCGATACAAGGGATATTGCCCGTGATGTTGATGACAGAGTCGCTGCCACCTGCTCCGAATCCTTGGATGACGCCTTCTAGGACGAGGTCATTGGAGTTGCTACATCCGGCCGATGGAGGTGAGTGTATGGCGCCAAAATAGTCTAAGCTGTCTAATAGGTCACAGGAAACATTGAATTGCAGACTGAAGCTACAGACGGTCTCTGTGGAGCAGTCTGATAGGGTTTTGATCAGCTTGATGTTGGCCCCAGTGCAATTGCTTCCACTGGTTGTTCGGGTGGTTTCCCAAAACCAATCTTCATTGGGATCAAAGCCTAGGTGTTGAGCCAAGGCCGATTGGGTAAAAGAGGGGAAATGGTTTAGGACGTCAATGGGGGAGTTTTGAAAGAGAAAGCCAGACTGTTGCAGGTCAGTCATGAGTTGAGGCAAAGACAAAGCCTCTGAAGTAGGATCCTCACATAGACATTCTGTGGCATAGATTTCATCTTGACAAAGGGTTTGCCAGCGCTCCGCGAAGATGTTGGCATTGGCATTCAGTATTCCCTGAAAGTCTAGGCTATTCCCATTTGCTAAAGGGTTTTGGGTACTAGACACTGTGCCAAGCGAGCCACTGGCCTGATTACGGCGACCCGATCGAATCACCTCTATGGATTCAACTACAGATCCATCCACCAATTGGCCTTGGCGATCCAGTACTTTGATAGAACTACTTCCCACTTCAGCTACCCATACTCTCTGGGCGGCTTGATTAGGCTGCCTTATCCACAATTCATCTCCAGGCACGAATAGCTGATCGGCCTGGGGAATATTACCCAAAGAAAAGTTGCCCCCTTGGGAAGAGGCGTCTAGCAATACCCTCTGGTTGCGATAGGCTTGGCCCATTCCTTCATAGGCCCAGTGTGCAGGGTAGGTGAAACTGTAGAGGGGATCTCGGTATTCATTGGTTACCCGAGAAAGTAAGGGTTCTCCTGTCTCTGAGTCATAGGCCAAGTGCTTGGTGGTGATGCGGGCTTGATTGTCGATGACTACGATGGAATCAAGGATGCCCATTTCTGAGACTACCTTGGTGGCTACCAAGGAACGGAACCGCTTGTGTTCATAGCTGAAATTTGGGAGGGGTAGGCCTGAAACAGCAGGAGGAGCTACGCTGAGATCAATATTGGCATCGATGCCTAGCCCTTGAGTCAAGGAGGTGGATTCCCGAGAGTCAAGTACCATTTCGATGTCTTGCCCAAAAGTTTCTGTACCTAAGCTGTTATCAGGATAAACGACTGGTAGGGCTTGATTTTTTAGGCGGCGGGTGATTAACTGATTATGCATCCCACCAGGCAACTTTATCTCTATCGCCTCTGGTTGACTCCGATAGTAATATTCAGTGCCCGATATGGGGTAGGACGCTCCTTCAGCAAAAACTTTGGTAGACTTCATCACCCCATGCATGTTATTAATGATGGCCAAATATCCCTGGGTCAGGGTGACGTAATCGCGAAATTGATTGAGGAGGTTAAATCCCTTTTCGTCTGGACCCTGGGCAAAGGGTTCTAGGTCTGTGTGTTGGGTAATGGTGGGATAATCCTTTGCTGTGTAGAATTCCTGCACCGTGGCCCCTGTGGCCCTGCGGACCACCCCGTCTCGGGGTAGGCTTTTTATGGTCACCTGGCTGTATACGACCTGAGGAGCAGGAAAGGCAAACTCGCAGAAAGGGGTTTCGATGTAGTAAGCATCATCGGGGAAGCGCTTGCGGCGGTCCACTTGAAACTCTACGATTTGTTTAAGGGCATTTTCATCCCCTCCTAAGATCGGTTCATAAGCTGCAACGCCACTGGAAATAGAGCGAGTTACGCCATCGGCTCCTTTTACACGGGTGGTGTAGTCATATACTTGTCCATAACTCTGGCTGGATTCACCGGTCATGCTATTAAGGTTGTCATCCATCTGGACCCGCCATACCCGGGAACCACCGCCCTGCTTGAATCCATCAGGAGTTTGCAACCTAGCCCAAGAAGTCCCCGGATCAGGCCGAATGCCTTGACACCGCCCCTTGTCCATCATGACACGATAAGGTCCAACAATGGTGCTCCGATTCTGCTCAAAGAAACCTGAAATTCCCAGGAGCAATGCAGCGATTTGGGAAGTGTCTACCTGGGCTGGAGCAGAGCCGGGAAAAGCGATCTCCGGTAATTGCATTCGCATGAAATTCAAGGCACTGTATAGCAATTCTGTTGCTTTAAGTGCCTTACCTTCTCCCTCATTGAGGTCTACAATGCCCACTTCGATGTATCCTACTGAAGGATCTGAAGGATGAACTCCGGCGGATTTTGCGTTAAGATAGATGGGGACCCGCTCATATTTACCCGTCCCGTCCATGTCAATGTCAAGGTTGAAATAAACGGGTTTGGTGGAGTCCGGCAGATATTGGTTTCGGAAGGCTTGATCACTGCTCACCGATTGAGGAAGGTCAAAAAAGACAAACGCATTGTTGATTGCGTCTTTGGCATTACCCCCTGCAGGGATTTGAAAAAGGTCATGACTTAGCTGAGATACGGGCTTATCCTTAGAATCCCCTAAACCAAGAATTTTGATCATTTGGGCTGCTGCCGCGTCTTGCACGTAGGCGTAATCATCAGCCTCATAATCTACTTTGATGAGTCCGCCCGAGGGGAGCTGAATGGTGCTGAGTAGATAAGCCTGGGCGTAGTTGTCGGCTAAGCGCCAATCGGCTTGCTTATCACTTGGGAGCCAGCTAGGACTACTTGCATCCGGACTTTGGTCCACGTAGGGAAATTCCCAGTTAGGAAGGGTACTTTGGTTGGGCTTGTAGTAGCCCCAGCGGTCCGTGGCTTTGGGATGATAGGGGGGATTGTAATCGGAATTGATTTGGAAATCGTGATCCGGATCGGCGTAAGCAAATTTATAAGGATTGAATCTCGCCCGTCCAGAATCTTCTGATCTCATTTCAACTCGGATCAAGGTGAGTTTTCCATTGTCCTGAGTCTGTCCATACTGGGTTGAGTTGTATACTCCAGGACAGAGGCTATAGTCGTAGAAGAACAGGACTTCTTGCAATTTTCGGGCATTGCTTCCTTGAGACTTCCACTCGGATTTGGCATAGAGGGTAATTTTATCCAGCTTCTTTAAGGTCTGAGTAGGGTCTACGACGCCCTTACGATCGACTACGCCTAACCCATCATTTCGGTCGCTATATTCAAATACAGCGATGTAATTACGCGATTCCAGGTAAGCCGGATACCAGTTCTCTCTCTGGCCATAGACGTAGGAGCCTTGGTCATCAAAAGGCCGTACTTTAAAAGCTGGGACATGAGAAGCCAGGTTTGCTACCTGATTGCCAGACTCATCTACTCCGATGGGAAAGCGCCACCGGTAATCTGCTTGATGGCGGTGATACTTGATGTGATGCCAAGTTCCTAGGTCATCATCAGTAGGACCATCCTCGGTTAAATCGACGTAATCTGGAGCCAAGACCGAACTTAGTAAAAAGCTATGGGCGTAAGCAGGGGTGGTAACGGCATCAAAGTAATGATCTGTACCTCTTTCGTTGGCCGTGGAGTCGTCTACGTCGCCATATTTGATGAGGCCCTTGTCTGAAATGATCTGATGACCTGAGGCGTTAAAACTCACTTCCCGCTTGCTATGGTTGATAGCAGGTATCCCGTAGACGTAGCGGGCTCCATCTTCTCTAAGAATGGAAACTTCAGAGATGGCATGGGAAGCTTGATTGCTGCTCCGCGTCCACTCTTCACTAGGCATGTCCGTTTCCCCAGCAAAAGGTGGGGTATTTAGCTGATAGGATCTTACATTTTTGACTAGGCCCCTTTCGTCTGCTTCGGATGCAGTTTGGTGATCAAAAAGCTGTTTTCTAATGCTTCGCGTAGAACGATATTTTAGGCTCCCAAGGCTAGTTAGATTACCTGAGGGCTTGGTCAGGTAGTTGGGCACGGCAGTTTGGCTGTTTCTTTCAAAGGTAGGGGATACCAATTCTTGGTTCCCTAGGGCCGTGTAATAGTCGGACTCAACTTGGCGCAGCATCTCTCCCTCTGCTTTGAAAAAGGCCGGCTCGAAATAGGTTTTTTCGGAGCTGGTGACCTTGTTACGGCTAGCATAGTCTAAACTGTGGCTTAACGCATTTCGTTCAGTCCAAGCTTTGGTGGAGGAGTTTAAATCTACCATCTCGAAATTGACCCCTACATGAGATCCTCCCGGCGAGAGCCCAAAATCTAAACCCAAACTAAAATTATCAGAATAATTTCCCTGCTTGGGTGATTGAATGACTCCAATGTCGTTGCGGTGAACTCGGTAGCTTCCTCCTACTCCATGACCAGCAACGTTAAATACATCATAAGTATGATGGGCCATGGCCAGATTAGGAGTTGAGTGTTTAAGATAGGTTCGATCGTTTTCTCGGTTAAAATCCGTTAGATCTCGACTGTTTTTTGATTCATGTAAGTGGAGTAAACCATAAGCAGGAACCTGTTCTTCTTGATACTGAAGTCTTTGGATACCGATATAACCCTCTACTGCGCCATTAGGATGAAGCAATGAAACAGCTGCTCCTGCTTTTAATCGAAAAGTTCCATTTAAAGTATGAAAGGGTAAACGCAAGCTTGGCGTGTAGCTGGGTGTCGCCCGATAGATCGTGTGGTTGATCCGAAGGGTAGGCAGGGCTGGTAAAGGGATGGTAACCCCCCAGTTCTGTTGCATAAGGCCTGCTTGACTATTGTAGGCACTACTGAGACCAATTCCAATGGTATGCTTGAGCATACGCGAACCATCTTCATTTACTCCGACCTGTTGGTGAAGGTTGAAGTTCGCTGATTTGTTAAACGTCAACCCATCTAGCGATGAGTAATTAAGCCCGGCAGAAGCACCTAAGCTAGCTACCATATTTGAGGACCCTAACTTCCCAGAGTAGATTCCCAAAGAGGGGACAGCAACACCATATTCAAATCCGAACCCTCGATAGTTATTATACTGTAGCCCTAAGACTGGGCCGATCTCGGCTCCTAATTCCAAGTTGAGCGCGTCCTTAGATTTTTTAAACAGCTTCTTAAGCTTGTCCGAAATTTTTTCAAGCGGAAATCCAGAGAGCTCTAAGCTGGGCTTTACTTTGACACCTACCGTAATATTGGGCCTTACATTAAATTGCTTTTTGACCAGGTCACCCTTAAAATCATCTGGTAGGCCTCGCATCTGACGGGTCACCTCTCCGATATTGAGCTTCCAGCCCAGCCCGACCATGCCAGCTTCACTCTCCATGTTCACTCCGGTAGAATAACTAATGTTCAAGGGATAGCCCTCTACATCCATCAGGGGAATGTTATAAGAAAAATCTCCTGTAGCCGGGTTTACTAGGTCAGTTGCGTTGGCAGCTTGAAAGCCTTGGACCTCCGGCTGAGTCGGACCACTGGTCAAGGCCCATGTGCTCATAGGCCACCATATTTGACCAATTAGTGATACTAGGCAGTAGGCGACCAGGATTTTGCCTAGAATGGAATGTCTAAAAAAGTGAAGCATGGGAGCTGATTATATTTTCAGGGTTGGCAAATTTCTAAGGCTGTTGATCGGTAGCTCTATATGGAGCTCTGGGGTATCTCCCAGGTTTCCTTTGAGCACTAAGGTTCTTTTGAGGGGTGTTCCGGGTTTGACTTCGAAAGCCATCAAGCATTTTGCGGTACCTGTACCTCCCAGACCTGCCTCAAAATGGTAGAGCATACAATGCGTTGAATCTGTCCCTGCGAGTAAATAGAGCCGTTGCTTGACTTGGTAAGCCCACATTTCTCGTTCCTTTGGGGTCCAAGTCCTTTCGGCCGCTGGGGTAACCCATAGCTCATAATATTCCGTGTTGACTTCTTCGGCCAACTGACGCTTTAGGTCGTCTGGAAACAGATTGGGTCCTTGCCGAAGAATAATTTGACAAGGCGTAGGAGCATGAACCCAAGTCAAGTCATAATCGCCCCATTGGGCCTTGACGGCCCGTTCAGCCTTATGCTGCTGGCACCATCGCGCATAGGCTTTGGGTTCTAATTGGAGCGGTCCGCAAGCGGCCCACGCTAAGCATAAAGTGGTTCCAAGTATGGTAAGACTGCCTCTCATCGTTTGGCTGGCTGATAGGTGAACTCAATTAAGGACCGGCGCTGCTTATGATCAAAAACCTCCAACTGGTATCTGGCTTGGGGCTTGATTCCAGAGAATGAAATAGAGAAGTAGTTTTCTTTGTCTTGATGGAGCTCAAGGTTGCGTATTCGATTTCCTCCAGAATCTCTGACCTGGATCCTTGGTGGATGCGCTCCGTAGAGATCTTCGAAAAAGAAGCTCAATTCTGGGTGGTGAATCACGTGCAGTCCAACAGGTTGATTGCGATGTAGCCTAACGTAATTTTTGGGTGGTTCAGGTTGATCCTCATTAGGGTCAGCTAATACAAAAGTCCATACTTCACTTTGACTCAGGGCTCTTCCTTTAAGATTTACTCTTACCTGCCAAGCATAGGTTTTACCGGGCTCTAGCGTCAAAGCAGTCAAAGGATAGCCTAATACGGTATTGAGTAGGCCTCGCTCTAGATAATGTGGCCAATTATTGCGTATGGCTGCTTCAGGAGACTGGCCTTGACGTTTTTCCGCTACGCGAATCTCATAGGTGCTTGCCCCCACATCTCTTCCCACCCAAGGAATCCATGATAGACTTGGATAGGGAGTGTAAATGGTGTCTTCATCGAAGGGGAATACTAACTGTAATTGGCTAGCAAGGCCAAATCCCGTTCGAATGGGAAGGCAGGCTTCATTGCTACGAATACCATTTTGACCCTGGATATCTGCACAGAGTGAAGCGTTGCTGATCTGGAGTCGTTGTAGTTCTAACAACTGCTGATCTAGCCAGCCTGCCAATCTTGGCAGTTGATTAGAGTCAAACACAGACCCTCCTAGTGGAAGGGAAAGAGAGGTTGGAGGAGAGCAACTAATCACTTGGCCATTTGTCTTGATGCATGCCCTCAGCTGCACGACTCTCTCTACATCTCCAGAATTATTACTGATGAACAAGTATCCTTGGTTGCCTCCATCTGAAACCGTAAGTGAAAGGTTTTGGGTATAGGCAAAGCTTGGCAAAAGGAACCAAACAATTATCATGAATAAACCGTACGGAAGGTGCAGGAGCGATTGTGTGATCATGCTGAAAGGCTTATTAGTTGGGAGTTTTTAGCAAGGAAATCTAAGCATGGAATTGGTACAGAGTTAGTAAGCTGCAACCCATTGGTAACTGCTATTTAAGTCTTGTAATTGATTGAGGGTGGTCGTATTCAAGGGGTAAGCAGGAGGGGTGGGAAACCTCTGATATCTAATAGATTAGATGTTTCATTGTAGTCAGCTCGAATATTGTTGAGTGGATGATTGTTGCGATTGGTGGGCAGTATTAGTTCCCTCATTTTCCGTCCTACGCCACTTGCAATGGTAGTGGTATGTCCTTGCCTATCAGCTCGTAAAAAGAGTAACTGATCTAGGTTAGAGAGATCTAGCCAAATGATACGTTTTTGTCTAAAATTTAAGCTCCTGGCCTGATCTAAACAGATATACATGCCAACCGGAAACAGACCAGAGTCTTGATAAGTATGTACCGTGCTGCCACTACCTCGATGGGCTTCTGGCGCACTGCCATCCCCCCAATCTACCCAAAACATGGCGTCCGAAGAATAGGTGTTTTGTGATATAGTGAATGATTCTCCATTGTATTTTTTAACCTCACAACTCCAGCCTAAGGGAAGATCTTGGGACTCATAATGGAGGTTTTTAGGCGAAGGACTGCTTACTGAAGGAAAGCCTAGGCTCAATGTGCTGTTAAGTAAGCATAGGCCAAAAAGGCAAATAACTTGCCATGTAACTTGAAAAGCATGAGGGGATTTCATGGATCATGTTGTGCTAAAGAAATGATTGTGTTTGTTGATGTGTAATCTTGGTCAGAGATTATACATTCAATATGAATTATTTGAAGGTCTTATCCAACTCTAAGTATTGAAAATATTAGATAGAAAAAAATATTATATATGCACATTGATATTTTTGGATGTGTCTATTTTTTATCCCACATTAAGAGACGCCAACATGGCACAGTTGGCAATAGTACATCCATGAATCATGAGTTCCCCAAAAATATTGCCCCAGGTAACAATCCGGCTATGTTTAGTATGGTCGATTCTTACATGTTCTTTTTTGAGAATTAATGGGCAAAATATCGAATTTCTGTCGGGTGAAGTTGCGAACTACCCCTCTTTTTGGAATGTCTCTATCACCCATCCTGCTATTCCTTCCCAACAGGTTAAGCTCAGTGCATCTGTTCTAGACGACAAGCTAGATACTTTATTGGCCTTAGAAAGTGAGGCTTTTTATTTGCGTCCTGAAGGATTTACCTTACCCGCTCAGCTCGGAATTAAAACAGCTAATACTGCCATTAATGAGTCAATTGAACCTGATAATTATCAGGTTTGTATCAATTTATTAGGAGCAAATGGATTAGGGGAATTGGCTAAGGGATGCTACAACGTTTTTATTGATCTGGAGGCCGACTCGCCAGAAGAATCCTCTAAAACTTGGCCTAGCCAAGGAAATATTCGGCTAGGTTGGATAGCAAATGGCATTTCGGGCACCCAGCTTTTCCAAACCGAGGCTCACGCAAAGGTCGAGGTAGCGGGACTTCCGTTTATGGTTGACTTTAGGACTATGTTTGGACCTGATGTGCCTTTTTACCCCACCTTCAACATTAACTTTGACCATCAAAAATATCTCTCTTTAATAAGGGAGCAAGCAGTTCAAGAGTTAGTTGGCAATAAAAAAGCCCCTAACTCATCCTCTTTTGAGAAGTCCCGATTTGATGCATATCTGGATTCTGTAAGGAACACTGATTCAATAGAGCTGGAAAAAGATTATGGCAAACTTCTATCGACTTATCCTGAGTATAAGGACAGTCGTTATCAGCCAGCGATCATTGGGGAAGAAATTGGGAAAATTGACAAAACTCTCTCTTCTCCGGCTTTCTCTGGGTTTGAAGGGGAGATAGATAGGTACCAAGAGCAGTTAGACCTTAACTCTAAAGACCTATCTGCTTACAAGGATTCTTTGTTCCAGGCTGACTACTCCAGTTATCAAAACTTGATGAGGTTTCTTGGTAGATACGAGGCATATCAGAAGTTGAATGCGCAAAAAATGCGCCTTGAGCAACTTCGGAGTGTGGATGTTGAAGTGTCTGACTATCAAGGCCGCCTACAAGAGCTAAGGTCCCTGAAAAAGAAGAATTATGGAGAGTTGCTACAGCGGCCTGAGCATTTTAGTAAATGGCTTTCCTACCACCGGAAATTGCAATTTCTGAGTCGATTGAGATCCTTTAGGGTAGGCACTATTTATCCTTATCAGTCTGATATAGGTCTCAATGGCCTTGCCGTTAATGGAGTTGAAGCTGAGTATCAGTCTGAACGCTGGTTCATACGATCTACTGTAGGGAAGGCATTACCTGATTTATTTGTTGCGGATACCGTGTCTACCGTTCCCCAGTCTAGTTGGCTTACTTTCGGTGAAATTGGCCTAGGGAATAGAGGCCAAAGGTACCTTTCTATCTCGGGATCTGAATATCGATACGGTGATTCTGCTCGACAGAAATTGGTAGGTATTGCAGGGGCTTATCAATTATTTGAACGAAAGTTAGAGTTATCGGCAGAGGGGCAATTTCTTCCAGATTCTTTGACTGGTCCTGTGAGCCATCATGGAACTTTCCAGCTGGGGCTAAAGGGACGTGTTAAATCATGGTTTATCCAAGGGATATACCGCGAAGTAGGAGAGTCTTATCGATTAGCTAGTAATCCCTGGTTGGTATCGGGGCAACAGTTACATGAGCTAAATGCGGGATTTAATTGGTGGGAAAACCGCTTTTCTACTGAGTTGTTTTCTGAGTATAACTCTGCGTTTAATGGAGGAGGAGCTTTGCTCAATCAGCCTGTTTCGCGGACAGGAGTTGGCTGGCGGTACCTTGGTAGACAGGGGTTAAAGGCAGGACTCCGGTATGCCCCCCGGATTAAGTTTCCATCGACCAATCAGGGCAATTGGCATCAGCCGCTTTTTTTTGAGTCGTCAGTTACCTACAACAAGCGTTGGCCTGGCTTGATCAGTTCAAGTCAGATTACTTTTTACCGTCAGGAATTTCTGGAGCCGTCTGTGGAGGAAGGGTTTAGATCTATTTTTATGAATCAGGTGTTGATTTTTCCGAAAATCGGCCAAGTGAATCTAAACGCCACTCGACAAGATATCGGAAATACCAAGACCCTGATTTTCTTATCCTCCTTTAATGCCAATCTAACTCGAAAAGCACAAATTGGCCTCAACCTACGCTACCTAAGCATGAACCATTCTAGCCGAGACCTTTCCCAATGGGGACTCCAGCTAAGCGCTCAGGGAGTCTTGTGGGGACAGCTAAGGCTAAATGGCCTATTTGGGTATCTCTGGCAGTTGCAGGGGGAAGGAACAGAATTGAATACCGGTGTGGGTGAGAATATTAGTCGCCCAGGCCTTCAAGGACAGGTGGGGGTAAGTTGGGCTTGGAGATGATACCTAAGTCAGGTGACAAGTAGCATAAAATCAGGTTAAAAATTTTCGGAAACAAAGCGTATTGTACCATGAAAGCTAATCTCAAAAAATTCTCTAATTATTTTCTATTAATCGCGTTATCGTGGGCTCTGCTTGGAAATCGACCGATAGATCAAAGGCAGCAGAATTCCGTTCTGAATAACCCCGAGTTAATAG
>CAZFPQ010000125.1:0-20207 GCA_964521065.1 uncultured Bacteroidia bacterium
GCTGGTAAATCCAGCGTCTAAGTCATTGCGCTCTGGGGATTCGAAGGCTATTCCTGCACCTGTAAAAAAACAGGCTTCCCCTCTGTCGCCTGTTGCATCCTGGTTGGGATTAATGCCATAAATGAAGCCTAAGTTTAGGAAGGTCCCATTTGGGATGTTTCGGGTCCAAGCCCCAGTGGCTTGCGTACTCAGTACCTCCCAGCCCAGATCTAGGATGAAGTCATCCTCGTATTTTTGGGGTAAATTAAATGTCAAGTTGGAGGTTTGATTCGCCGGAAGCATTTCTACCCTTTCACTCTGTTCATAGCCCCACTTTCCAAAAAGGAAGCGATGATCTCCTGCGAGTACGTCTGATACTTCAAGTTCCCCAAGTGAATCGGTTACCCAAAAATATTGAACGGTCTCATTGCCTGACATCACTTCGCTGAGCACCTGGACCTCACCCAGAGGTGTTTGGTCCACCTCGTCAAGTAAAGTCAACTTTAAGACGCCTCGTGGATAAGATTGTAAGGCTAAGGTATCTCTTAAAGTCTGTCCAGGCACCAAGCTTACCAAAACCGTGTCGGAGCGATATCCGGTCAGTGAAACCCGAATGGAGACTTCACCAGAATCTATTACCCCCAGCGAGTAGTAGCCTTTTTCATCGGTAAATCCTTCTTCTTGTCCCAATAGCTCAATCTGAACGTCACGGAGAGGGAATCCTTGATCTGCATCCTGGACCACCACATCCCAAAACGCGGCCCGCCGATATTCTGGGCGTAAAACAAATAGTCCTTGATCTTGATCCGAAGCCAACAAATATCCCGAAGGCAGGAACGGATAAGCTCCCCAGCAACCATCAAATCCCCCGTTGATACGGGGACTGGTATCATAATAGCCGACTGTGACCAGGTGGTCTGGCCGGGAGGCATCAAATATCCAAACTCCATCGGTGTAATGTGAAACCACCAAATAGTCGTCGAATACGTGCACGTTGTGGGGGGCGGCTAATCCATTGCTTAACTGAGCTTTGATCCGGTCCAGTTCACGCACATTGCTAGGATCAGTAATGTCCCAGGATATGATGTAACCATCGTCTCGTTCGTCAGTGGTAAAGCAAACGGTCCCGTCATCGTTTAACCAAGTATTGTGGGTAAAGCTAGCAGGATACAGATGACTATTGATAGAAACAGGTGAGCTTCGATCCCTAAGGTCTATGAGAGTCAACCCTCGATTCAATTCAGCGGCGTAGGCCGTGTCTCCACGAACATAAATGTCATGTACGTAGGCCTCCGAATAACTTCCAACAAAACTGGGATTCCAGGGATCATTCCTGAGGTCAAGAATCATGATTCCTCCCTCGAATTGATCCATGCCCACTACGTAGAGATACCCCTTTTCATCTACCCAGAGGTTGTGGGCAGTTTGTACTCCTTGAAAAACCACGGCTTTGGTGGGAGCTGAGTCTGGTAAAAATCGGAGGTCAATAATCTGAATACCTCCTCCAAATTCATTGGAGACATAGGCATAGGAGCCGTAGGTCTTGAGGTCTCGCCACAGAATATCTGGGGCAGGATAGAAAAACAGTTCTTGAGGTTGGGCGGGATTGGCTAGGTCAATGATGGCAGGGCCAATACTGGTTCCCAATAGCGCATATTCATGCCCGCTGCTATCTACGTAAGCCCACACGTCGTTGACGGTTTGGCCATAGTCCAATTGGCCAATCAGAGACATCCGTAGAGAGTCCTTTTGTCCCCAAAGAGGCCCCCAGTAAATCCCAAAAACAACAAGGGTCAAGCAGAATCGAGTTCGGAGAGATAGCTTCAACAAGCTGTGATGTAACCTATTAAATGGTGATTTTCTTAAAGAGTCGATCATGTCGTGTATCCTTCATCTCAAGCAATGGAAAAAGATGGGGGTGGGAAACTTAAGCCACTTTGACGGACTTGGCCTCGGGTTTTTCTCCGAATTTTAATAAGGCTATTTCTGCAAGCAACATCAATAAGGCGATCACAATAAAATATTTCCACAAGGGCGTTCCAGTCTTTTCAGTTTGTATGCGAGTGCTTAGACTTTCTGGCGTCGCTTCTAAAACCTGGATGGAGCGGTATCCTTTGGCTGTCAATTCATTGGAAAGATCGGCCCGATTTAGATAAGCTAGTCTAGACTCTAGGTCTGAAATGTTGAAGGAAATTTTCTCTAGCAATTGTCCTTCCTGTTGAATTTGGTAATTGCCTTCCAGTAAATCCATCTTCTCAAAACTTAGCGTTGTGGCTCCGCCTTGACTGTATTGTTCTGGAGTGGTGATTTGTCCGTCTTGCCGAACGAGGGTGATAAGTGTTTGTTGATTGGTACGGATTCGCTTGGGCTGGAAAAAGCCAATTTCTTGCCCCTGTTCCACATTCTGGGTCTGATTCATGATTTGAGTGGCCCGAAACATTAGAGGGGTAAACACGGACTTGACGTGAAAGTCTGTCCATGCGTCACCTGGGAACAAGGTGAAGGTGAACATCATCCCTTCTCCCAATTGGCTCTCAAGCAAGATGGGAGCTTGATTATCTACCGTCACAATGCGGTTGTGAATGCTTTGGTTATTGAGTTGAAGGGGGTGGTACTGGTAAACCCTGGGGGCATCAAAACTGCGCCGGCTTTGGTTGCGGGTAAAAACCCCTTCAAAAATAGGATGTTGTAGGTCTACTCCCTCTGCCAGCTTTCCCTCAGAAAGCGATTCTACAGGCAAAAAACGACCTAAGCCAACAGCTTGGGTAAAGGCATCTAGGCTATTAAGGTCGGCTTCATCACCGGGGATGAGCATCATGCTACCACCTTCAATGACGAAGGTGCTAAGGCGGTCACTTAGGCCACTACTTAGCTGCTTTACGCCTACCATGATGATAGAACGGTAATCGTTCAATTGGAGGGTAGAGAGCTGTCGAAAGGAAACGAAAGAAGCATCAAATTGTCCTGCAAATAGATTTTCAAATAAAATGCGGAGGTTGGGAGAGGCTTGATCTTCTACCACCAATATCTTCTCTTTTTCTGGTACATACAGACTGAAATAGCGGCGGTTGTCAAAATCAACCGGATTGTCATCTATTTCTATATATCCCGCCAACCATCCTGATTGGGTCGGAGTGAAGGTGAGATCCAACTTGCTTACCCCATTGGGAGGGAGGTCTGTATTATCGATGGCGGCGGCTTTGCCTTCTACAATGACCCTTACGTTGAGGTTATTCAAGGACTGGGTGCCATCATTCACTAGATCCATGCTAAGCTCTACAGGCTTATTCTTTTCAAGAATTTGAGACCTGATTTGGTGTGCCTCAGGGTAGGCATTGTTTTGATCGCGGGTAGCTAGTGGCAAATACTTAATGAGCACGCTTGAATCGTCAAGAGCCAAACTTTGACTATCCGCCATAATGGTAGAGCGTTGAAAATCACTGAGTAAATAAATTTCTTTGACTCGATTGTTGGCTCTGGCAAATAGATCTTCCCTAAATGCTAAGACTTCTTCATGGCTGCGAATGCTTTGCTCGACTTTGATCTCTCGCAGGGCTTCCAAGGCTTCTTCTGGTCCACTAAAGTTATACCTAAGTTTGAGATCATCTAGCCCCATGACCAAGAACTCATCTTGTCGATCATAGGCGCGAATCAGGTTCCGTGCCAAGGAAACGCCTTGCTGGAAATACTGACCCTTTTCGTTACCCGCTGTCATGCTGTATGAATTATCTAACACGATGACTACCGATCTGTTTCCTTGTAGCTGGGCATTGCCGGGAGCCACAATGACAGGATTGGCAAAAGCCAGGACTATGGCTGCCACAGCCAAAAGCCTAAGGAGTAACAAAAGCCAACGTTGGAACTTAACGCGCCGAACCACTGTATTCTGGACCGCCTTGACCAGTTCCACGTTGCTAAATAACACCTCGCGGGGTCGTTGAAGGTTGAAGAAGTGGACGATGATGGGTACAGCCAAGGCCAAAAGTCCCCACAGTAAGGCTGGATTTAGAAATGTCATGTAGGTATAGCGGTGTGAGTTTGGGTTGGGTTGCCTAATTTAAACTGATCCCATTACCAAAAAGACTGCTAGCAGACTTTGCAGGCCACTAGCCGTTAAATCAGAGCGTAATTTGGGCATAGTTTGTGGTTTGAGTCAATTATTTTTCAATAATAGCAGAGAAACAACATCTGGCCTTGGCTGGGAACACGATTAAGCTATTAGGCACTTGGACAGTAGAATTCAGGGTAAGGTCTACGGAGCTATCGTCTTAAGCATGAATAATGGCTACAACGTGGCCCCAACCCGTACCCCGATTGTCGTTTTGCTTATGCCCACTTCCTTAAGTTAGAGTCTGATAGTAAAAAAGCTGAATATGAAGTGAATAGATATGAATTTTATTTCACGGGCCATTAAGACGCAACTTTTATCCTTCCGATACGTTGTCAACGTCAGATTATGAGCAGAGGGGATTGACAATGAGACAGAAAATGCTATTCTTGCGCTGCCCTAAAAAAACACGACAAAATAAGGAAAGGTTATGTACTGGACATTGGAATTAGCCACCTATTTAGAAGATGCTCCTTGGCCTGCCACCCAGGACGAGCTGATTGATTTTGCTTTGCGTTCGGGTGCACCGATGGAAGTAGTGGAAAACCTACAAGAACTTCCTGAGGAGGATTCAACTTACGAAAGCATTGAAGAAATTTGGCCTGACTATCCCTCGAAAGAAGATTTCCTCTTCAATGAGGATGAATATTAATGCAAAAGACTCCTCTGGAGGGCTTTGCTTAAGTGATCTTACGGTTAGGCTGGGGGGAGGTCTAATCCTCCAGCTTCTGAATGTAGAATTTGAGCCTGCTAAGTTACATCTAGTTCTTGGGGCCAATGGGAGTGGGAAAACCACCTTGCTACGAGCGATGGGAGGTCTTCTTCCATACCAAGGACATATCCGGCTGGGAGGGCGAGAAATACGTGCCTATACATCTAAGATGCTGGCCCGCCAACTTTCTTGGGTCCCGCAGCAGATTCCCCAAGCGGGAGGACTGAGCTTGCGGCAGTATGTGTTGATGGGGAGGTTTCCATACCTAAATTGGTTGGGAAATTATGCCGCCCAAGATCACCAACAGGCTGAGGAATCTCTGGAGATCATGCAAATAGGGCATTTGGCCGATCGGTCTTGGATGACCTGCTCGGGCGGTGAGCAGCAAAAAGCAGCAGTGGCAAGGGCTTTGTGCCAAGACACCGAATTCATTTTCTTGGATGAGCCTGCTCAATCACTAGATCCGCTCGCACGCCAACTCCTTTTTAAACATTTAGTTTCATTAGCAGATCGCGGCAAAACCCTAGTCTGCAGCACACACCACTTAGAAGCATTGAAGATGGAAGGGGTGAGGGGGATCGCTTTGAAAAAAGGGGAGCTTGTTTTTGATACGAAACAGGACAATTGGCCACCTTCCTCCTTAGAAATCATTTATGGTGCCCCTGATTCTGACAAAATTTCCTAATTTTGCGGCCTAAATAAACGATCAACAATATGGGTTTCAAGTGTGGCATTGTAGGTTTACCCAACGTAGGAAAGTCTACGCTGTTCAACTCCTTATCCAGTGCCAAAGCTGAATCGGCCAATTATCCTTTTTGTACCATTGAACCCAATGTGGGCATGGTGCCGGTGCCAGACCCTCGTCTGGATACCTTGACTGAATTGGTCCAGCCAAAGCAGACGGTACCAACCGTGGTCCAGATAGTAGACATTGCAGGCTTAGTCAAAGGGGCGAGTAAAGGAGAAGGTCTGGGAAATAAATTCTTAAGCAATATCCGAGAGTGCGAGGCAATTCTGCATGTTCTTCGCTGTTTTGAGGATGAAAATATTGTGCACGTGGAAGGAGGGGTTGATCCCATCCGTGACAAGGAAATCATTGAGACGGAACTGCAACTTAAGGACCTCGAAAGCTTGGAACGCAAGTTGGAGCGTACCAAGAAGATGACCAAGGGCGGCAACAAAGAAGCCATGAAAGAGGTAGAGGTGATCCAGAAGTTCATCGCTCATGTGGAAGAAGGGAAAAACGTCCGCAGCATTGAAGCCACTGAGAATGAATGGGAATTGGTAAAAGAATTGGGGCTTCTTACCGGTAAAAAAGTCTTATACGTTTGCAACGTCGATGAAGGGAGTTTGCCTGATGGAAACCAATATGTGGATCAGGTAAGAGCCGCAATCGAAGACGAAGACGCGGGCTTGTTGATCATATCGGCTGCATTTGAAGAGCAGCTCATTGAATTTGAAGAGGAAGAAGAGAAGCTAGAGCTTCTTGAAAGCGTGGGACTAGATGAGCCAGGTCTTGCTAAGTTGATCCGTGCGGCTTATGAATTGCTGGGCTTGGAGACCTATTTTACCGCTGGAGAGAAGGAGGTAAGAGCCTGGACTATTGCCAGAGGCACCAAAGCCCCTCAAGCGGCAGGGGTGATTCACACAGACTTTGAACGAGGTTTTATTCGGGCGGAGGTGATCAAGTATGCCGATATGGTGGACCTGCGATCCGAAGCTGCCATCAAAGATGCCGGTAAGCTCCACGTGGAAGGCAAAGAATACGTTGTGGAGGACGGGGATATCATGCATTTTAGATTCAATGTTTAACCTTTTCTGGGGAAGAGTGCTCCTCATCCCTTCGAGGTAAAACCCCAAATCATTCCCTCTACATGATTGTACATGAAACCAAGCTACGGGTCCGGTACGGCGAAACAGACCAGATGGGCTACGCCTATTACGGTAAATATGCTGAATACTTTGAAGTAGGGAGGGTAGAAACGGTACGTAGTATTGGTTTGCCCTATAAACTTGTAGAAGAAAAGGGCATCTTGATGCCTGTGAGTGAGCTGCAGGTAAATTATAAGCGACCTGCCTTTTACGATGATCTACTAAGCATTCAGACTTCCATAGCCGAAAAACCTCGAAGCAGCTTGCTCTTCACTTACAAAATCCTGAATGAAGAATCGCTTCTTCTGGCAACGGGTCTTGTCCGGCTTGCCTTTGTAGATAAAGTAAGGATGCGCCCAGTGCGGGTACCCGATTTTGTTGCCGAGGCAGTGGAAGCTCATTGGCCCTCTGCTGCAAAATAAGGCCTCCAACTTGATTTCCTGCCGGAAACCTTGTTGATTGAGTTTGAACCAGGCGGAAGAGGATGGTGAAGACACTAAAACACCTTGTTACTCGAAGTATTTACCAGATTTTAATCTGGCTGCGGCGCATCAAGCTGCCGGGATTCCAGGGTATGGGTCTTTATGACGTCATGCGCTTCTTTTTCATTGCACTGATGGACAGTAAGTTTACCCTATTGGCTTCGGCCATGGCTTACCAGTTTTTCTTTAGCCTATTTCCTTCATTGTTGTTGGCTTTTTTGATCCTGCCAGAGATCCCCGTTCCTGGCATTGAAGCCAAGTCGCTACATTTTGTATTGCAGTTTTTCCCCTCTTCTGCTACCCAAGGGATGTCCGAAGCAGAGTTCAGCGAAATGGTCCAGGGCATGGTTAGTGGCTACTTTGACGGTGGGGGCAATATCTGGCTGATCATCGTTTCTTTCTTGCTCGCCCTTTGGGGAGCTACACGGGGGATCATAGCCATCATGAAGGCTTTTACCAAGCGGGTGGAAGTCTTCAAACGCCGGAACATTTTTGAACTATATGGAACGGCCATCTTGATTTTTTTCGCATTGGCGGTGATCATTGTGGGCGCGGTTTTGCTACAAAATTCTTTAATAAGTGGCTTGAATTGGATGCAAGACGAAGCGGTTATTGGCAACCAATGGCGCTTGATTTGGGGACAATTTTTTAGCCTCTTTATCACTGCTGCCACCATATTCCTGGCTATCTCCATGTTGTATTTTCTGGCCCCGGCCACAAAGGAACGTTGGAAATTCTTTTCTCCTGGTTCGATTGCGGCAGGTGTGTTGATGCTGGTAGCCCTGATTGGGTTGCGTTACTATTTTGCCAACTTTGCTAATTTTGACCGCCTATACGGCTCTTTAGGGGCGATTATCCTCTTAATGGTTTGGTTCTATTACCTGTCCATCATGCTGCTGATTGGATTCGAACTCAATGCGGCTATAGACTTAGCCGCTTATCACGGTGGAAGAGTCAAAGCAGGTCCCGAGTCTGAACCTGAAAAGGAAGCCCTACCACTTTCTTGAGCTTTGGGTGGAACCTTTCCCGAAGTTGGTAGTTTTCATTTCTCGATTTGTAAAAAAGCAGACAAGCCTCAAAAGGTGTTAAGTCTAATTTTGTCCTAAATAATTGAGTGATGAAAGCAATCTACAATGGACAGGTAGTCGCGGAAAGTGACAAAACTGTCGTCATAGAAGGAAACCACTATTTCCCCCCGGAATCCATAAAGCAAGAGTTTTTTATGGATAGCCCCTTGCATTCTACCTGTCCTTGGAAAGGGCAAGCGAGCTATTACCACTTGAAGGTAGAGGGTGAGGTATTACAAGATGGTGCTTGGTACTACCCTAGCACTTCCGAGATGGCTAAGCCGATCGAAGGCTATATTGCTTTCTATGCCATGAAAGGGGTGGAAGTGATAAGCTAAGGCTAAGACAAGACAATATTGAGGAGGGTGCTATCCATTAGCATCCTCCTTTTTTTTGCCTTTTAAGGGAGGGAATAATTCCCTGAGACGATATGACCGAAAAAGAGTCACCCACGCTTGGTCATTGTTTCAGCACGCCTGTCCATTCTTAACAGAAAAATCAGCTCAAAAATCGTATCCTATTACATCTAAATGCAGATTTTGGGATTTAGAGAAAAAAATAACTTTTGATGGCTGAATGATTTTTTGCGTGCAACCAACTCCACCTTGAACTGTCTGTTATTTATAAAGCATATTTGATTCCTGTCTCGTCCGCAATCCGAATCTTTCCGTCACCCATAACTCCCCGGACCATGAAAGTAATCTTACTTTTTGTCACTAAATTTTCTTTACTCATTGCACTCTGTTTTCAACCCATTTTTGCACAAAATGGCCGCTTGTTGATGGAGATAGGTCGCCAACTTGGGCAAACTGGTGCGGATTTGCTTCGCACCATTGAATATTATTCTGAGGCCCTGGAAGATGATCCTGATAACGGAGCCTATCATGCCAGTAGAGCCACAGCTTATTTTGACGGTGGACAATACTTAGAGGCCATTGACGATTATGAGCAAGCGATCTCCTATTTCGAAAAGAGAAACTCACCTCGCCTAGCAAAGCTATATTACCAGCGGGGTCTTTGCCATTATATTCTCAGTGACTACCAGGCCGCCGAGATGGACTTTACCCGCGCCATTGCCAAAAGACCAGATGTATCGGACGCGTTTTACTTTCGCGGCAAGCTCTACGCCATGATTTTTGATCAGCCAGACCGAGCTCGACGTGATTTTCGCATTGTTTTAAGTAAAAGTCACTACCCCGCAGTGCAATCTGCCTTCTCACGATTCTTTATGGGGGAGAATGAGGCAGCTGAGAGAGAGCTGAAAGCTATGTTGGCCCGTGTACCACGGTATGACCGGCGTAATTATGCCATTTTAAGATATAACGCGGCAGGATTTTATGCCCTGCGAGGGGAGTCCCGGGTAGCGGTAGATTACCTTCGCCAAGCCCTGCAAAACGGTTACAATGAATATGAGTGGCTAGTAAGAGACATGAACTTCCGGAGCCTTCAATCTAATTCTGATTTTGTCTCTCTCTTAAACCAATTCGACCTGCGCTATCTGCCAGGCAAGCCCGCTGAACCTTGTTTTTGTCCTGATGATGAGCAAGAAGTCCCTAAACCACCGGTAGCAACAAGAGGGCCTTCTCAGCCGGCCAGTGTCTACACCACTGATTTGACTTTTTCTGATGCAAACGGCAATCAGCGCATCGATGCAGAAGAGAGTACCAAGTTGGAGTTTGTGGTCCACAATGCCGGGCCCGGTTTGGCCCGTGATCTAGAGGTCGTTTTAAGCGAAAGTGGCAATATTCCCGGTCTCCGATTTGAGCGTAGAATTCCAGTAGGCTCCTTGGCAGCCAATGCAGAGCGAAAAGTTTCATTGGTGATAGAAGGTGACCGCTATTTGCAGGAAGGCTTGGCTAATTTTAAGTTAGAAGTGCGCGAGCAATACGGATTTGATGCCATCCCTGCAGAAATTAGCATTGCTACGGGAAGTTTTGCCCCACCAGATATGGTAATCGCTGACCACATTTTCGCCTCGGAGAAAGGAGGTCCCATGAACCTTGGTGTCCCTATTACCCTGCGGATGGCTATCCAGAATCAAGGCCGTGGGGTAGCTGAAGGAGTAGTAGTAAAGGTGAAGTTGCCTGAGAATGTGTATCCAGGAGGACAAGATGAATTTGACTTAGGGCAAATGGCGCCTGGGGCGGATCAGGTTATCAACTATGAGTTTTTTACCAATCGTCGTTACCAACAGGATCGGGTCCCTATTGTTGTGGAGGTCCAAGAAGCGTCTGGAAAATACACCTACAAAGAAACCTTAGAAGTCGCGATTAACGAACAATTAGAGATGAATGATCGGGTGGTCATTAGCCCTACTGGCACCCCTGTAGCGACCAATCCTAGAGAGATTCGCCTCTTATCTGATGTGGACCGAAACCTTCCTCGGACCAATCGCCGCAACCCCAATGCGGTAGCGGTGGTGATTGGAAACCGAGATTATGAAAATTCCGATGTGCCCACGGTAGACCATGCATTGCAAGACGCCGCGAGTATGCGCAAGTACTTGATAGAGAGCTTTGGGTTTGATGAAAACAACATCATTTTCATGGCAAATGCCACACAGGCCGACTTCAATGGAACCTTTGGAACCAAGGAAGACCATCGCGCTCGGTTGTTCAACCTAGTTCGTGCCAATGAGTCAGACGTTTTTGTCTTCTACAGCGGACACGGTGCTCCTGACTTGGCTAGTGAGGACGCCTATTTCTTGCCAGCTGACTGTGATCCAAGTTTGGTGCGATTCAATGGGTATGCCATCAATACCATGTACGACAACCTAAGCAAGATCCCATATCGCAGTCTTACCGTGGTCATTGATGCCTGTTTCAGTGGGCAATCCGACCGGGGTACCCTTACTCCGCAAGCTTCTATCGTACGGATTCGCAGCAATAACAGTGTACTCAAAGATCCCAAGGCCATGATATTTACAGCTGCGACTGGTGCCCAAGTGGCTTCTTGGTATCCAGAGCAGTCACACGGACTTTTTACATATTATTTCCTCAAAGGACTCCAAGGGGCTGCCAACGCCAACCGAGATCGGACCCTGACCTTGGAGGAAATGAAAAACTACTTGGATCAAGAGGTCCCTTATCAGGCTCGTCGCCTGCGGAACCGCGATCAAAACCCTGAGGTATACGGGATTTCCGATAAGACTTTGCTTAGTTACTAGGCCCTAAGAGGCTGTATGATCTCAGACGGAAGTACGGATTCAGCCCTGATCGGCGATCAATTGATCGTTGGTCGGGCTTCTTTCTTTTAGAGATTATTAGGCACGCGGGTGCTGTGAATGCAATAGGGGCTATAGGACTTGTCACCGTATAGGGTCAATGGTTTGATTACTAGGGTTTTGTCTCAATATCTCCTTTCTCAATGTCTCAGTCCCTACTTAACAGGCCATATTTTGTAACTTTAGGGCCCAAAATGAGGTTAAAGGTTGCATGAACAGAGCTATCAAAGAAATCGAAGCCGAAATTATAGATGAATTTTCCCTGTTTGATGATTGGATGGACCGCTATCAATACATCATTGAAATGGGGCAAAATTTGCCTGGCTTATCTGCCGAAGATAAAACCGAAGAAAATATTGTTCACGGCTGTGTTTCCCAGGTTTGGCTAAAGGCGGTGGCCAAGGATGGTGTGCTTGAGTACCAGGCTGATAGTGACGCCGTAATTACTAAGGGCCTAATTGCCATGCTAATTCGAGTACTTTCGGGACATGCTGCAGAAGATATAGCACGCGCTGATTTGGCTTTTGTTGATGAGGTGGGCATTCGCCAGCATCTTTCGCCCAATCGATCCAATGGACTGAGTGCCATGATCAAAAAAATGAAGTTAACCGCCATCGCCAATTTGTCTCAGCAATGAACACCCTTTCTATAAAAAACGCTATCCGGGAAGTCGTAAAAACGATCTATGATCCTGAAATTCCCGTTAACATCTATGAGTTAGGCCTAGTGTATGAGATAAATGTCTCAGAAGAGGGCAAGGCTCATATTTTGATGACCCTTACCGCACCTGCATGTCCCGCCGCTGAAATCTTGCCTGCTGAGGTAAAGGAAAAAGCTGAGCAAGTTGAAGGGGTAACGGAGGCCGAAGTAGAAATTACCTTCGAGCCCGAGTGGAATCAAGAAATGATGTCTGACGAAGCAAAACTGGAACTAGGGTTCATGTAGTTCTGAAGGATGCACCACCAAATCGAGCCAAGGACTATCTGAACCAAAGGTATAAGGGCCGGTGGAAATGCTAAACCGAATTTTGTACTGGCCTGGGTCGATTTTTAGCTGGTGAACTACCTGTAAAGGAATCGTACTGCCTGATGGGATGTTGTTAAGGTTGGCTACTCGATATCTGTAGTATCTCCATCGCCCGTCCTGATGGATATGAACGACCAAAAATGCTCGATGGGCTTGGTTGGCGTCAAATCGGACAGAATCTCGATAGGGATTGTGTAGGCTCAGCTTAGCTCTCAGTGAATCACCAGATATAAGTTCTAGGGGATCTGTGGGGCTTTCAATTTTTATCTGCTGATAGGACTGGAAATTTTCTAGGGCTCCTCCGAAAAACTGGCGCCTAACCATTTGAGTAGGCAAGGTGTCCTTCATGTTCCATTCTGGAGCCAGGTTGACCAAGTAAACTTCCCGACCTCTCAGGGTTTGCTCTTGATTTAGGTAATCAAATTGAGTGGGGTGATAAGCAAAGCCTCGCATGGTGTAAGCTTGCTCACCCGTATAATACCAATATTTAGAGGGGTATTGATAGGAATTGAAGAACACCACAGGACGATCTCCTGCATAGGTTTGGACTACCTTGGCCCATTGATCCCAGCCATGAAATTCATCTTTAAAGGTTTGTCCCCCTGTCAGCGGTGTCAGAAAGTTGAAAGCCAAATACACTCGAAATAAAAGCATCAAACCCAGACTGGGCCAACCCAGGCGGTAAAGCCATTTTCGCCAAGTACCCTGTTGCTGAAATTGATGTCCCGCTAAAATAAACATGGGGATCAAAGCGCCAGCTGACCAATTGCTTTCTACCCAAGCACGAAAACTCATCAGAAAGAGGAAAGAAAATATGCCAAGGAAAATGAACTTTAGGCTTCGCTCAAATTGAGTTGCTGACTTAACTAGGAATGCGGCGGGAAGTAAGCAGAACCCTAAGATCGGCCCTGTGATGCCAATTTGTCCAGTAAAGTAATTCCAAACAAAAAACCAGTCAGGGTCCTCCAACATACGGTTTCCGAGGTGAAAACGAAAGGTGGCAAACTCTTGATCAAAGAGCCAGATGATCAATGGGCTCAATAGGGCGAGACTTAGCCCTATGCTGAACCAGAACTTAGGGCTCTTTAGCAACCTGGGATGAGATAACAAGACCATGCCAAACACCATCATTCCATGGTATTTGCTGTATAAAACCAATGCAATCAAGATCCCCATAATGGCACTTCTGTACCAGCTTGGGCCCTGTAAAAACAATCGGTACTGATAGAGGAACAGGGTAATAAAAAACACATACGGGCTATCGGGGACAGCAAGGAACCCTAAGACTTGTAGCCCTACCACTCCAGATAGCATTAAAGCTTTGGAGCTAAAGGAGAGAGGGGGGAGAAGGCGTAGGATCAAATAAATGGTGCCAGTGCCAAATAATACTGGCAAAAGCCTTACCCCCCATTCATGGGGGGTAACCTGGGTCCCTACCCATATCCACCAGGCTATCATGGGCGGGTGTTCTGCATATCCCCAGGCGGGAGATAAGGACCAAGTCCAATAATAAGCTTCATCGTGGAACAGCTCGGTAAACCCTGCCTGAATCAAATTGACTAATGCCCACAGTCCTAAGAGCCAGAAGTCATGCCGCTCAAGTAAGCGAAAAGGCTTATTAGGAGAAGGAGTGGTTTCAATCATGGCGCAAACTTAGCTCCGTCTATGCCAACCAGACAAGGATAAAGTGAGGTTCCTGCTTTCCGCAAAAATTAATGGCGCATGCCTGGGAGAACATGCGCCATTTGAAATTATTAATTAAGAGAATCAACAGTTCATCAGTTGTTCTCTTTTAGCCGAACTTCAATGGCATTAAGGCCTTTCGGGGTCATTTCAAGTTCATAAGTTACCCAATCCCCTTCGTTAATGGGGTCATAGGTGCGGGAGATGTGGACAAAATATTTATCCTGACCGCTGGAGCTGCGAATAAATCCAAATCCTTTGTCGTGGTTAAAAAAGTCCACCCGGCCCTCAAGCAATTCAGGAGCATCAAGCTCCTCCTTAGTAGGAACGCTAATCTGAATGTCTTCAGCCTTGATTTTCGACTTTTTGGTGGGATCTGGTGGTGTATCTACGATGTTACCAAATTCATCTACATATGCGATCATGTCGTCCAATGATCCCCCCTTGTTGTTGTTCTCGCGGCGCTCCTGAGCGCGCAGCTTTTTGTCTTGTCGTTTCTTGAGTCGTTTTTTCTCTTTTTCTTTTTTACCAAAAGTTTCTTGTGATCTACCCATTCAGTAGTTGATTAATTGATGAACAACTCACACTCGTGAGTCATTTGAAATGATGTTAGTTGCTTTGAAGAAATATACAACAAATATCTGAGACTTTATCTGAGTACGGATACTTAGGCAATCTGGATACATCAATGGGCAGGGATCTTTCAAAATAAGGGTATGGTTGGGAATAATATGCAGCTACCCTGTTGCGTTTTTAGCTTGAATACATCAAAAGTCAAGGTGGGATTCTTGGCCACGATTTGGCATCCCACCGTTGGTATATATGGCAAACCCCTGGAGAGGGTATCAGAAGGCAAGCGCTGGATGGTGCCCTCCTTTTTTTGCAATCCTAAGCACTTGGACAGGGGAAATCGGGCTACGGACTAAGGGGTATGGTCTACGGGCTACGGGCTACGGTAAAAGGAATGAATATTTGCCAAAACATACCCCCATACCCCCATACCCCATACCTCCATACCCCGATTACCGTCTTCCTATGTCCCGCAGAATGTCTGATAAGTAGCATCAAAATTCGTTGGCACCATCTGTAGAGGCACTGCATCGTCATAGGGATTAGCCAGTCTTTTCAAGAAGGTATGAAAAGGACTCATATCTCCAGAAACAGCAGATGCCAGCACTTCTTCTACCAAATGGTTCCGCGGAATAACTACCGGGTTGGTCTGTGCCATCAATGCCTTACTTTCAGATTCCGATGCCCCCCTTAAGCGTGCCTTTTCCCATTTTTTATGCCAGCTTGCAAAGGCTTCTTCTTGCTTCAACTCATTCACCATTTCCCCTTCGCGTCTTAGTGCCGTAAAAAAGTTGGTGTAGTCAAGTTTTTGCTTGGCAAGCAGCTTCAAGCCTTCATTCACCAAATTGTGGTCTTCGTCTATTGGATTGGCAATCCCTAGCTTATGGCCCATCATTTCGTAATAAGCCTGGGAAAAAGCTTCTGGAAAACGGTCCAATACCTCTTGTAATTTGGCTTTAGCTACCTCCTCGTTTTCGTCCAATAGGGGCATAAGTGCACTGGCAAATACTCCCAAGTTCCAATAGGCGATATTGGGCTGGTTGGCAAACGCGTATCTACCTTGGGTATCTATGGAGCTAAATACTGTGTGAGGATGGTAAGCATTCATGAATGCACAGGGACCGTAATCAATGGTTTCACCAGAAATAGCCATGTTGTCTGTATTCATGACCCCATGGATGAACCCCACCCGCAACCAATGGATGACTAAGTCTTTTTGCTTCTGCATTACCTTTTCTAGCAAGGCCAAAGCAGGATCGGGGTGATCTAATAATGCTGGATAATGCCTTCGGATGGTATACTGAAGCAACATCTCTAGGCTTTCTGCTGATCCAAAATAAGCGGCATATTCAAAGGTGCCCACCCGGATATGGCTTGAGGCTATCCTAGATAAGATTCCCCCCTGATGAATTTGCTCTCGGTAAACGGGATCAGCTGTCTTGACTACCGCCAAACTTCTGCTCGTGGGAATGCCAAGCCCCTGCATGGCTTCACTAATCAGGTATTCCCTTAACATGGAATAAAGGGTGGCCCTTCCATCTCCACGCCTGGAATAAGGAGTTTTTCCTGAGCCCTTGAGTTGTAGATCATACAAGCCCTGCCTGGTTTCCATTTCGCCTAATAGCACGGCACGACCATCTCCCAGGCGGTTAAAATGACCAAATTGATGGCCTGCGTAGGCCTGGGCAATGGGCTGGCTGCCCGAGACGATCTCATTTCCCGAAAGGTAAGCTAGGGCCTGATTTGCTTCCCTAAAATGCTCGGCTAGCCCCAATTCATTTGCCAAGGATTCATTGTACACAACCATGCTAGGATGTCCAACTGGTTGTGGAACTTGGGTAGAATAAAGGACTGGGGGAAGTTGAGTCGCATAACTGTGTTTAAGCCAAGCCATAGGTTTCCATTTGTTCCACAAACGAAACGTAAAATACATTTGTTCGCTAGCTAATCCTCGTATTTGATTCGTGGTTGGGAGAGCCTGGGGGAATCAAATCCACTCCGCTAGCACATTGTCGGATACTTGCCCCCATCAATCGGTTTTCCACATATCCTTTAGATTCGGCCCCTTCTTTATCTTTTAGAGACTGTTTGGGGTTTGTGCAGGCGTACTCCTGCTTGGGCCCCTTGATCCTAAGTACGCGTGGCAAGAGAAGTTTGACGAGTAAAGGAAAATTTCCAAACAGCCTCTTACCTGGACTTTGTCCATTTTGAGATGAATAAAAATCTCTCCTGAGGACCTGGAAACGCTCATTTTTTATTATTCAACTTCAAGGTTTTAGATTGATGTTGATTAATACTCTATTGAGTTTTAGGTTTATGCTAGTCAAAGATAAGCTTGTGACGGCGTTGGGCGGCATTCGGTGGACAGGGGAAGCTTAGTGTGCAGACCTGGAAGGTTGTCCCAGTAAGTCGGGATGCTTACTTTTTTTGAAAAAAGTAAGGCCGGTTGAGCTTGTGAAATCCCGCTTGTCCAGGATGCCGCAAAGCGGTGCGGGACAGGCGACACTACTACTGGTTAAGAGCAATATGTTGGCCAAAGCCCAGCTTAAGGAAAGTCATTAGCAACTCTACGCTTCACGCAAAACGCTGAATATGAGCGACCAAAAAATCATTTTCTCGATGCAGGGGGTATCAAAGATTTATCCCCCGCAGAAACAAGTCTTAAAAAACATCTGGCTCTCCTTCTTCTATGGGGCTAAAATTGGGGTGTTGGGTTTAAACGGTTCAGGAAAATCAAGCCTTTTGAAAATTATTGCAGGTTTGGATACGGAGTATGAAGGGAAAATTATTTTTGACAAAGAGTACAAAATCGGATATCTGCCTCAAGAGCCTGAACTGGATGAGAATAAGACAGTCAAGGAAAGCGTCAAGGAAGGGGTCTCACACATCGTAGAGGTGGTTGAGGCCTACGAGGCGATCTCTCTCAAGATGGGAGAACCCATGGGCGACGAAGAGATGATGAAGCTCATTGAAGAGCAAGGGGAATTACTTGATAAAATGGACCAACTGGAAGCGTGGGACCTAGATCACACCCTTGAGGTGGCCATGGAGGCCTTGCGTTGCCCACCTGATGATACCTCCGTAAAGGTGCTCTCGGGTGGCGAGCGTAGGCGGGTTGCCCTCTGTAGACTATTGCTCAGTCGGCCTGATATACTGTTGCTTGACGAGCCTACTAACCACCTAGACGCCGAGAGTGTGCACTGGCTGGAGCAGTTCCTGCAAAAATTTCCAGGGACCGTGATTGCGGTAACGCACGATCGTTACTTCCTCGATAATGTCGCCGGTTGGATCCTGGAGCTGGACCGCGGTGAGGGCATTCCCTTTGAAGGAAATTACAGCTCATGGCTGGACCAGAAGTCCCGCCGTCTTGCTAATGAGGAAAAAGCCGAGTCCAAGCGGCAGAAGATCTTGAAGCGAGAGCTGGAATGGGCCCGCCTGTCCCCCAGTGCACGTCAGGCCAAGGGCAAGGCCCGTTTGCGCGCCTATGAAGCGCTAAATAACCAGGAGGTAAAGGAAAGGGAAGCTTCCCTGGAATTGTTCATTCCTCCAGGAGTTCGTCTGGGTGACAAGGTGATCGATATCCACAACCTGAGCAAAGGATTTGAAGGCAGACAGCTCATCGATGACTTCAGTGCATCTATTCCCAAAAATGCCATCATTGGCATCATCGGTCCCAATGGGGTGGGAAAGACCACGCTGTTCAGGATGATCATGGGCGAAGAACAGCCAGATGCTGGAGTGGTTGAACTCGGCGCCACCGTCAAGCCTTCATATGTAGATCAGTCGCACAAGGACCTAATTCCTGAACAGACTGTTTACGAAGTCATCAGCCAAGGAGCGGATTTTCTCAGCATAGGAAATCATCAGGTCAACGCCCGCGCTTACTTGAGTAAGTTTAACTTCAACGGCAGCGATCAGCAAAAAAAGGTAGGAGTGCTATCTGGTGGAGAGCGCAATCGCCTACATCTGGCCATGGCCCTCAAAGAAGGAGGGAATGTGCTGTTACTGGATGAGCCTACCAATGACATCGATGTCAACACCCTGCGCGCGCTAGAGGAAGCCCTGGAAAATTTTGCCGGCTGCGTATTGGTGATTTCTCACGACCGCTGGTTCATTGACCGCTTGGCCACTCACATCCTGAGCTATGAGGATGATGGGCAGCTTCGCTTCTTTGAGGGCAACTTCAGTGAATTCGAAGCCAAAAAGAAACAGGAAGGCGGGGACATGACCCCCAGGCGTCCCAGGTTTAAGAAGCTGCTATAGGAGCAGTTGGGCGCACAACACTGGGGTATGGTGATCAGGATGATGATATCTAGGACCATACCCCAGTAGCCTGGCTTCTTTTCGCACTTCTCCTCTGGTATTTCTCCATTCTACCAAGCTTCTAATGATATGCGCGAACTCATTTCTTCATTTTATCAGGCCTTTGATGCCTTAGATGCCGAGGCTATGGCCAATTGCTATCACGAGGAGGTTCTATTTGAAGATCCAGCCTTTGGCCAATTGAAGGGAGAGCGTGCGCGTCATATGTGGCGCATGCTCTGTGATTCCCAGCAAGGCAAGGCGTTTTCGGTGGAGGCCACTCTTATCGAGGTTGAGGGCAACAAGGGCCATGCCCGTTGGGAGGCTCAATACACTTTTCGGGGGCGTCCTGTTTTCAACGTGGTGGAAGCAGAATTTGTCTTTTCGGAGGGCAAAATTGTCCGTCACATCGATCGCTTTAACGTGCATCGTTGGGCCCGGCAAGCCATGGGGACCACTGGGTTGTTGTTGGGTTGGACCCCCTACTTTCGTCGCCGCTTACAAGCCCAGACCAATGGGCGCTTAGATCGCTATTTGCACAAGAAGGAATAAGACCATCGTCAATAGGCTCGAGACTTCATTGAGTCAATGTGAAAATCAAGTATCCCTCCTTCTACCTGTACCCCCTCCCAAAGCCACGCTGAATAAGGTCAATGGGTTAAAAAAAGCCTATCCGCGACCTTATGAACAGTCAAAAAACAACCATGCACTTTTGCTTGCCCTTCCATCCCATCTCAGCGTCAGAAAAAAGCTCGGTTGGCCCGTCAAACTCGATTTTTCTTCCTTGATCTGGCATGAAATATCGGCGCAATAGTTACATGTTGTTTTTTCCTGTGCCTTACTTTCCTATACCTTCTGTCTGGAGCTTTTTGGGGCCTACCTCTATGCTTCCTCGAACAATAAGTTTACACCTTCCGCGGCCTTTTTCCATGCCCGCATTTAGGCCTGAAATTTCAGGCCTGCCATGGACCAGCTCCTTAAAAAATGTGTAACCCTTTTGAGGGAATGATGTTGACTGGCGACTACCTTATGGCTAGGATTAAAGTGTGCAAGTGGACATGAGAAAAACGGTAATCGGGGTGTGGTAGTATGGGGTATGGAGGTATGTTGCAGCAATTATTCATTTCAGTAGCCCGTAGCCCGTAGCCCGTAGCCCGTAGCCCGTAGCCCGTAGCCCGTAGCC
>CAZFPQ010000126.1:0-16263 GCA_964521065.1 uncultured Bacteroidia bacterium
CTTAAAGCCTCGAAAATACAACTTCTCAGTTTTCTGACTCGGAAAGTGGGTTGTAATATGTAAATACTTAAATATAGCTTTGCTTTTATGTATTTACATTCGAATATTTTCTATTTGCCATTTTATACTTTATGCTTATTGTACCTTTTTGGGTTGGTTGGCATCGAAAAGCTATTGAGTTGATAGAACTTTAGTAACTGCCTCAAAGCCAGATCTATCAGCAGCTACTCAAGATGCTCAGGTCTACTCAAAGACCTTTGTTCTTCCGCTGGAAGAGTGTGATTATATCCATTTCATTATTGAAAATGAATTTGTTTGATCCGTAACCGACTCATATTGGTTGTCTCATCCCGAATTCAAACCAGTACCATTATGTTAGACATTTAGCTTCCCCGCCAAATCAAGCGCAGCGCATCTAATCTGATTCCCGCATCCTGGATCAACCCGTCTAACTGTCGACGGGTATCCTGAGCCATGCGGATTTCCTCGGGGCGAATCAGCGGATTTTGGGTGTGCAAGGCCTTTAGTCTGTCTACCTCATGATCTAGGGTCTGCCGCATGCGACGAAGTCCCTGCACGATATGGGAAGCACCTTGTACCTCGGCCATATCTTTGGCGTAGCTGATCATATTAGGAATCAGCGTTTCAACGATTACCTCATTGTCTAGCAACTGATCTATAGGTGAGGAAATAATGCGTTGGTCAAGGGCTTCTGATGGATAAGCCGCACTCAATTCCAGACCTGCTTGATCCACAACTACCCTGATGGGGGTAGGGGGCAAAAACCGGTCTACGTGAAGGGACTCACCTCCTATTGTTTCTAGGACGAAGACAGCTTCTAGCAATAGGCCTGGCTGCTCGTCTCGGAGTCGCCCAAAACTAGCCCCACCCGTTCCCGAGCTCAAAACCATATCCAAGGTTCCCGTGGTGAGCGGATGATCCCAACTCAAAAAGCTTGCGTCCTCCCGACTCAGTGCCCAGGTTCGGCTAAAGCTTACCGCCAATCCCTCCCTGGGGATACCGGGAAAAGTCTCCGTGCTTTGCGGGGCGGGGTAAAGTAAATAGCTACGAGGGCCCAAATCTTCCATTTCGACAGCAAATTCCTCAAATACCCGAGTCATGTACTGCTCTAAGCTAAGGTCTCTGTCGGCTGCTTCGATCTCAGCGATGATCCGCTCCGCTACCTGTGGGCGGTAGGAATTCCTTTCTAAAAGCCGGTCTCGGCCTTGAGCCAGTTTGGCTTTGAGTTGACTTTGAAAAGCAGCTGTTTCCTTGATCAGGACCTCGATTGACTGAGTACGCTCAGTCGAGGGAGAGCCCAGCGATAGGACTTGGAGCTGCTCCCCGAATTGTTCTCTTATTTGATTTCCTCCTTCCAAGTTATGAGCAAAAGCTTGTAGACCCTCGTGATACCAACGTACGAGCACTTCTTGTGGGCTACCAGCTAAGTACGGAATGTGAATATGAATGTCTTCTGTCTGCCCAATGCGGTCCAGCCTCCCAATTCTTTGCTCAAGCAATTCTGGATTGATGGGCAAGTCAAAGAGCACCAGATGGTGAGCAAATTGGAAGTTGCGACCTTCGCTGCCAATCTCTGAACAGAGCATCAGGCGTGCGCCGTCCTGGTCAGCGAACCAAGCAGCATTTCGGTCACGCTGTACAATGGTGAGGTCTTCATGAAAGACCCCTAGCTTAAATTGTACCCGGCGACTTAGAGCCGCCTCCAACTCCAATACCTTTTCCTTAGAACGACAAATCAAGAGCACCTTGGCTGTGGCTAGTTGACTCATCAGCTTAACCAGCCACTCTACCCGAGGATCATGTTTAAAATAGAAAGTGGGAGTTTCCCCTGGTTCAGAGACAAGGTCTGTTTTGAACTCCTCGCTTAATCGATCGATCCATAAGGCCTTGCCTTCCCCTTCGACCTGCAAGGGAGCAAGGATAGGCTTTCTTTGAGGAAAGCCATGCATAGCGGCCCGAGTATTTCGAAAAATGACCCGGCCTGGACCGTATTGGTCCAGCAGGTCATCAATTAATTGACGGCGAAGAAGGTCATCCCCCTCCTTAATGTCCTGAATTTTTGCAGGGTCAAAATGCCCTGCGAGCCATTTTTCATCTGTGGCAGCAAGTGGATTTCCTTGTTCTAATTTTTCTACCAGGCTAGCAATGGCTTGATGACTTTGCTGCTCTTCTCGAAAGGTGTCAAAATCTCCATAGCGATCAGGATCTAGGAGGCGCAGGCGCGCAAAATGACTTTCTATGCCCAACTGTTCAGGAGTGGCCGTTAGGAGGAGGAGGCCCTCTGCCGTTTTACTTAGCAGGTCTACAATTTGATAAGCAGGACTTACTTGGTCTATTGACCATTCAAGGTGATGGGCTTCGTCTACGATCAACATGTCCCAGCTAGCAAGCAGGGCTTGTTTGGCACGTTTTGGGGAGCTAGCAAGGAAATCGGTACTACACAAGATCAGCTGATCATCTAAAAAGGGGTTCCCTTGTGGAGCGCCCTCTTCAAGGGCGCGGCAGCGTGCTTCATCGAAGATATGAAACCATAGATTGAAGCGCCTTAATAGCTCTACGAACCATTGATGGAGCAAAGATTCTGGGACTAGAATTAAGACGCGATTGATTCGGCCACTCAGCAACAATCGGTGGAGTATCAGGCAAGCTTCGATGGTCTTTCCTAACCCAACTTCATCGGAAAGTAAAACCCTCGGGGCATAGCGACTACTGACCTCTTGGGCAATGTAAAGCTGATGGGGAATCAAATCAATTCGCCCTCCTACAAATCCTTGGATGGGTGAGTTTCGGCGGGCATATTCATGCTCAAGGGTTTGCCGACGTAGGGTGAAAAGCCTTGGTGGATCTACATCTCCGCGTAATAAGCGATCATCTACGCCATGCTGCACGCTTACATTGCCTAAATCTGCTTCTGAAATCACCCGGTCGGGGCCTATGTAAAGCAACAAATCCCCTTCTTGTACCCGCTCTACAACCATGGTTTGCTGCTCTTGGTCTCGGATAGTATCTCCAGTTTTGAACCGGACCCTGATCAGAGGGGCATTGTCTGTGGCATATAACCGGTCTACCTGAGCGCCTGGAAAATGAATTTGGACTCGGCCGTGGCGGACATCTGTAACGATGCCTACCCCTAGTTCAGGTTCGCCTTCGGAAGTGTAGCGTTGTTGAGGAACAAAAGACATGAAGTAAGTACCTAGATGATTCCGATTGTTTGCAAGGACCTGCCATCCCTCCATGGACAGCCGGATTTGGGTGCATAGGTACGGAATAAGACTGGTTCTTTGAAATGCTTATGCCAGGCTTTGAAATTTCAACTCCCATCCCCAGTCAACTTACCACCTTTGTGGCCAAACCAAAGTACTTGGACAGGAGAAATCGAGGTATGGCCTACGGAGCTGTGGTTATAAGAATGGATAATTGCCACCCCATAGCCCGAGCCTCGTACCCCGCTTTTCCCATGTCCATTTGCTAACGTCGATGAAGTATGGATTCCTGTATATGGGTTTGTATGCCCTTTTTGTACCCACTCTTAAATTTTAACCCATGCATTCTGCAAGTGAAAAGGTGATAGAGCTATTTGTCGCCACCGACCAAAGAGACTGGATTAAAGTCGGAGCCTGTTTCGCTGGATCCGTCTTGCTGGATTATTCGTCTATGACAGGGACCCCCGCAGCAGAACTTAGCGCCCATGAAATTATCTCTAACTGGAAAATGATTTTACCAGACTTTGAGTCAATGCATCATCAACTGGGAAATTTTCAAACAGATCTAGAGGAAAACAGGGCCTCCGTATCTTGCTATGGAACCGCCACCCATTTCCTTGCCGATGAGGGCGGGAATCTATGGGCCGTGGTAGGTAGCTATGACTTTACTCTAGTGGAATCTGCTCTAGGAGAATGGGTGATTACGGAGATGAGGTTTAACCTAAAGTACCAAACTGGAAACCTGGGCTTGCCACAAAAGGCCATCAACCGTTTGAAATGATGTTCCCCATTCATGAGGCCTCTTAACTGGATGGCGCTAGCCTGCTTTCAGCATGAGATTAGCCAAATTTGAAAAAACCTTTGGCATTGTGGTAACAAATGTCGGAACAAATCTTGGCCAGCCAGGCCTCATCCTCAGGAAGTTCTCCATTCACTACATCCTGAGCCATGAGGTTACAGAGCAGTCGGCGAAAGTACTCATGGCGAGAATAGCTGAGAAAACTCCTTGAATCGGTGAGCATGCCCACGAAATGAGCCAATAAGCCCATGTTGGAGAGGGTATTCATCTGAGCTGTCATCCCATCCTTTTGATCCAAAAACCACCAACCTGATCCCCATTGCACCTTGCCTGCTGCTGTACCATCATTGTAGTTTCCAATCATGGTGGCAAAAATGGCGTTATCGGCAGGGTTGAGGTTGTAAAGGATGGTGCGGGTCAGGGAATTATCGGAATCTAAACGGTCTAAGTACTTAGCCAAGGGTTGGGCTTGGGACCAATCACCAATTGAATCCCAACCGGTATCTGGACCCAGTGTGCGGTAAGCCCGGGAATTGTTGTTGCGAAGTGCACCCAGGTGAAATTGCATAGTCCAATCTAGCCGATGGTAGAGTTTACCCAACTCGTGAAGAATGGCCGATTGAATGGCCGTGATAGCGTGATCACTCAATGTTTCTCCAGCTAAAAAGGCCTTGAAGTCTTGCTGAACTTTGAGCAAGCTAAAATCCGAGGCATACATGTATTCCAACCCATGGTCAGATAAGCGGCAGCCTAGGTGGTGGAAATACTCCGCACGATTTTCCAAAGCTGATATCAAGTCGTCAAATGACTGAATGTCTAGGTTTGCTGCTTGGGAGAGCTTTTGTAGGTATAGTTTGTAGCCCTCACCCTGATGGAGGAACAGGGCTTTGTCAGGCCTAAAAGTGGGGAATACCTTGATAGAGGTGTTTACATCCGCTGCAATTTTCTTATGCCAAGCGAGGTCATCGCATGGATCATCGGTGGTGCAGATTACTTCTACCTTGCGGTCTGCCAGTATCCCATGTACCCTTCCTGCCGGGGTGGCCAAAAAAGCATTGGCGCGCTCCCAGACCGACTCTGCGGATTGAGGAGATAATAGCTCGTGGATGCCAAAAGGGCGCTGTAATTCTAGATGTGTCCAGTGATAAAGCGGGTTGCGCAGGGTGTAGGGAACGGTAGCTGCATATTGTTGGAACTTCTCCCATGGGCTCGCTTCTCCGGTACAGTAGTGCTCTGCAACACCATGGGCTCGCATGGCTCTCCACTTATAGTGATCTCCTGCTAACCAAATATCATAGAGGTTTCCAAACTGCGTATTCTCAGCGAGATCTTGCGGAGGTAAATGACAATGGTAGTCAATGATGGGCAAGTCAGCCACGTGATCATGGTAAAGCCTTTTGGCTAGCTCACTGTGTAGAAGGAAGTTTTGGTCGAGGAAGGTGGCGCTCATTTGACCAGGGAGACTTAAGTTGAGAATCTTAAAATCGAGAAAAAACCTCATGCTTGAGGGGAAGCCCAATCGTTCATTGGACTAGGTTTGGGCTATTGCCAAGTCAGGGTAGGGGGCTTAGCAAAACGCCCCATTTCAGATTTTAGGTAAGCCTCGAAACCTGCCTGACTAGCAAATTGTGGATTACTTGGTTCCCAAGCCGCATAAAAGCGATAGCGGACTGTGGGTGGCGAAAGCAACAAGGCATAACTGTCAGGGATTTCGCCTGCTAAACTATCGGTATCGACCGCCACGGGTTCTAAGACTTGGGCTGCCATCAGGGCCATCCCTAGGGAGTCCTGATTTTCGGTTTGGTAACCATAGGTGTACAAAACTTCGCTGGACTCATCAGACAAAGAGTGGGAGGGCAATTGATGAAGGTCCACGATCCCCGATACCACTTGAATCTCTTCTGCGTCGCTCAAGGATAGAGAGGATTCATAAGCGTAGGTCCCTGCATAAATGTAGATGAGTTGCTCTACATCAATCTTTTTGTCACCAAGATCTACGCCCCTAAAGCCCAACTGAAAGGTAGAACGCAAGGGCCCTTCGCAGAGAAGCTGAAAGTCAGCTTCTGGACTGGATAGCCGAATTAGTGAATCCTGGTACCAGAGGGCCGCGCTGCCAGCGCCTAAACTGCTTCCCACCTTAAGGATGTCCATGCCCCATTCCTTTAATTCGTGGTAATTTTGAAGAGACCCAACTCCCACCTGATCGAGCACCAAGGCGCTCTGGATCTTGCCAAAAATGTCAATGCCGTTGCGGCGATCAAAGTAATTTCGAAACCCCACGCGGTCATTTTCCCAGCCAGGCCCCTCAAATTGGTATTGGCTTTGGGTGATTTTGTTGTCCCAGGTGTCTAGGCGAGTGGCTTCGGCTAATTCTTGGATAACTTGATCGGACTTTTTACCCAGGTGGACCTGGGTGCGAAAAGGAAAGTCTTGAGAAGCTGCTACCGCCTTGAAAGTAATCACTTTCTCCTTCCCGGCTGAGAGATCGACTAGAAACAACAGTTCATCCACCTTGCCGTCCCGATCGAGGTCGTCATATTGAAAGGGAATAAGGGCCCCATCTTCATCGTGAGGAGCTAGTACTTCCCCCTCGCCTAAACTTGTGGCTAAAGAGTTGATCTTAGCCATGGGGATAATGATAGGGCTATCTTGGAAATCCAAGGCAGACGAATTGGAGACGGTCAAGCTAGGAGCGTTTTCGACTGCTGGTTGGCAGGCAATGATAGTCAGACCAATTAGCCCAAGGAGAGAGTAGGGGAGTAGCCTCATAACAGTAATTTTAAAAAATACTAAGATGGAAAAGAACCTATGATTGGGCTTCTCTTGGCCGCCCGATGGTAGCTAGGATGCCTCCGTCAACATAGAGGATGTGCCCGTTGACGAAATCCGATGCCGCCGATGCCAGGAAGATGGCAGCTCCCTGTAGTTGGTCTGGCTCTCCCCACTTACCGGTGGGGGTTCTTTCGATGATGAACTCATGCAAAGGATGTCCTTTGCGGCGAATGGGGGCCGTTTGCTCAGTAGCAAAATAGCCCGGGCCAATTCCGTTAACTTGAATGTTATGTCGGGCCCATTCAGTAGCCATATTTTGGGTGAGCATTTTGAGTCCGCCCTTGGCTGCGGCGTAAGCACCTACCGTATCACGACCCAATTCGCTCATCATGGAGCAAATGTTGATGATCTTGCCACCTCCGCGCGCCATCATTCCCTTGACTACATGTTTGGATACCATAAAGGGAGCAACGAGATCGACATTGAGAACCGCCTGAAAATCGCTGGTTTCCATTTCTGCTAGCGGAACACGCTTGATGATCCCTGCGTTGTTGACCAATACGTCGATCGGGCCTACCTCTTCTTCAATCTGTTGAATGGCTTGCTCTACCGCACTTTCATCGGTCACGTCAAATAGATAGCCATGAGCCCTAAGTCCTGCCTCCTTGTATTGGGCCAAGGCCTTTTCCATTTTAGCGGGGGTGTGGCCATTGATGACCAAAGTCGCTCCAGCAGCACCAAGCCCTTTGGCCATGGCCATGCCAAGGCCGTGGGTACCCCCAGTGACGAGGGCTACTTTACCGGTGAGATCAAATAAATCCATGGGATAAATGAATATGGGAAAAGGAGATTTGTAGGAGGCTTAACGAAGATCGGTAATGGCCGCGTGGTCCATGTCACCATAGTCGAGGTTTTCTCCTGCCATGCCCCAGATAAAGGTATAATTAGAGGTCCCGGAGCCGCAATGGATGGACCAAGATGGACAAAGAATGGCCTGCTCGTTATGCAACCACATGTGTCGGGTTTCTTCAGGTTCTCCCATAAAATGACACACGGCCTGATCTTCAGGTAGCTCAAAGTAGAAATAAGCTTCCATTCGACGGTTGTGTACGTGGGCAGGCATGGTATTCCATACACTTCCCGCCATTAGCTCGGTCATGCCCATTTGCAACTGACAGGTCTCCACAATGCTGTTCACCAACAATTTTTTGATGGTCCTGTGGTTAGCGGTTTCTAGACTCCCTAAAACCACCACTTCTGCTTCATCCATGCTCACCTTTTTGTTGGGATAGGCATGATGAGCAGGGGCTGAGTTGATGTAAAGCTTGGCTGGTTGGTCCTCATCCTTCGAAGCGAAGGTCACCGACTGGGTTCCTTTGCCTAAATAGAGCGCCTCCTTGAATCCAATCTGGTAGCTTTGATCATCAGCAGTGATGATGGCATCACCACCGATATTGATGAGGCCAATCTCACGTCTGGCTAGAAAATAGTCGGCTCGCAGCTCATCAAATGTGTCTAATGTGATGGGTTCCTTTCCTGGTTGACTGCCCCCTACGATGTATCGATCATACAATGAGTAAGTTAAGGCGATGTCCCCCGCAGGGAATAAATCCTGGAGTACAAACTCCTCGCGGATTCGCTGAGTGCCATATTGCCGAAAGTCTTGGGGGTGAACGGCGTATCTAAGTTCTACCTTCATGGTATTCAAGGAATAAGAGGGTGGGAAAAAGGATTAGCTAGGGCTAGGAATGAGCTGAAACCAACAGAATATTTGGGTTTCAGGGGCAATATAAAAATCTTGATGCACACGTTTGCATAAATTTTTAATTTTTCGCCTAGAATTTAGCTCCGAGGGTTGAAGCTTGGACACTTTTCAATAAAATACGGATAAAAAGAAAGGGGTTTAATCCGCTCCCAGAGGACCAAAATTCATGTGTTCTGATCGATGATTCTCCTCTAGAATTTGCCAAGCCATGCGTGACTGTGGCATTTCTACAGCCTAGTTTTTCACCAGCTCTAGCTCTTCCGTGGGCCCATATCCTCCCTTGGGTGCATCATGTTGAGATTGATGCTGGTCATAGCGCGGTAAGATTGCCCGGAGACGATCTCTTTCCTCACGATGAGCCTCAGACATCTTGTTCCAGTTCGTGATCTTTGGGAAACTAACCAAATCGGATGGCGAATGAGTGACGTCAAACCAGTTGCCATTGCCATCTCTGAGGACGTAATTTCCTCTTATGAGCTGACTTTCTTTGTGGTATGAGTAGATCCATTGCCGGTGACTGCTTTGGTCTGTGGTTAGAAAAGGGTACAAACTCTTGCCATTGATTTCGTAGGATGCTGGAATTTTTACCCCTGCTATTTCTGCAATAGTCGGCAGTATATCGGAGAGATCGGCTAGGACGGTTTGCTTGCCTTGCTTGGTCATGGATAAACCGGGGGCATAAATGACCAAGGGGACGTGGGTTCCCCGCTGGATTTTTACACTGCCTTTGCCGTATCCACTGGTACCATTGTCTGCACAGAAAATAAAGATGGTATTGTTTTCAATTCCTAGTTCTCGAAGCTTTTTGAGATAGAGCCAGACTTGGTAATCTAAGTAGTTGATGTGGTGATGTATCCCAACTTCGGTGATGGTACCGTACGTTTCATAGATGCCATTATCTCCGCTCACTTTGGGAGTGGTTCGGGTATAGGCTTGGCCATCCCAAGTAACTATAGGGGTTCCTGGCCATTTGTTGTTGTCATTGGGGTGAAAAAAATCAAATGCATCATGCCCCAAGTGACTGGTATGGTAGATAAAAAAAGGTTTTCCAGCCGCCTGTTTTCGTTCCATGAACTCAAAGGTGTAACTCAATTCAACATCCGGCCCAAAAGTGTTCAAGCCAAAGGTATCACGGGCAGCTTGGTTATTGGGCCACCATTCAAGCGCTTGTCGGGCTTGTGGATGATTCATCAATTGAACGTGCGGATACCAATACCAACCAGATTGCACGTAGTTCTTGACCTCCTGGTCAGTGTCGGCATTGTAGACCCTGCGTTCTCCATTTACCTTTCGGGATTCCAGCCTGAAATCGGTCGTGGGAATGGCTTGGTTGTAAGAGCCTTGTCCAGGGGTAAAGCAGCCTTCATCGAAACCAAAAGCTAGGACATCCTCCATTTGGGTTTTACCAGCCCAAAAGGTAGCATAGCCACCCTTTTTGGCTACGTGGGCGATGGTATGCGGTGAGCTTTCGTAGATGCGCCACGCTCCTTTGCCTGAGGGGGCTTTCCCTTTGTCTTTGTTGTGCCACCATTTGTGAAGGTGGGCATAGCGACCGGCCATGAGCATGGCTCGGCTGGGGCCACAAATGGTGGAGGCCCATGCCGTTTCAATGTAGCACCCAGCCTGAGCCATGCGGTTGATGACGGGGGTTTGGGCACGGTACTGAGGATCGGTGGTATCACCTCCTTTTAACTCGCCTCCTTTAGGCGCACTCCAAACGTCTGACCCGTAGATGGGCAGTTCTCTAGCGCTGATGTCGTCGGCAAAGAGAATGATGATGTTTGGCTGCTTTTGGGCGTAGACTGAGGAAAGGACAAGCAGGACAAACCCCCAAATGGAGAAGTGGATACGTGATGAAACAAGCATGATAGACAGTAATTTATGAGGTAGTGATGCTTGAAAAAGGCTAAATCCCGCTACCTACCCAAGGATAAAACCATATCTGCTAGGGAATCAATGGAATGTCCGATCTATGATACATATGGTTCGACTAACGTAGTAGGTAGCCACTTCGCAACTCTAGCTTTGCCCCTGTTATACCACAGGTTTCCAACCCGTATAATCTCCATCGGTCAGGAAGACCGATCTACTCCTTTGTCTTCCTTATTTTACCTTGCTAAGGTAAGTATAGTACACCCCATAGGACTCATTCCCCTCTATAAAATCACAGGTCAAGAGGGTCTTGCCAGGGCTGAGTTGGACTTGGAAAGTGACAGCCTCCTCTTTCCCATCGACCATCTTTTCCAAGATCTGGTTCGCAATTTTGATCTGAACCTTTTCTGGCTGGATGGGCTGGTAGGAGAATAGATTTTTGGGATTTTCTGTAGGAGTACCCCACAAAGGACCTGGGCATTCCTTTGGCCACCTTCGACAAGAAATCAGGTAATTCCCTTTTTCAGCGATTTCTATGGCATAGGTACTGTTGGGATTTTTTACTCCTTCTGCGACTTGTTCCGCCTTCCAGATCCCTTTGGCGTCTCCTATGGCGTGCTGAATGGTGAGTTTGGTCTCTTGTTGATACCCACTTCCTACGACGGCACAGGGAAGCTCAGAAAAAGTAGTTCGAGCCTGAGATTGATCAAAAAAATGGGTGTTTTGTGCTAGCAGTGACTGGACCAAATCAGGATGGGCCTCGGCGACATCATTTTGCTGAAGCGGGTCTTGAATGATGTGGTAGAGGGCCTGGCCATTTACCAGTCTCCATGGGCCCTGCAGGATACAGGATTGTTGAATGGGTTCAGGAGGGCGCCAATCTTGACGGTGGTGAACAAACACGCTCTGTTGAGGCAAAGAGTCTGTTTTTCCTGTGATTAGGTTGGATAAGTTGCGACCATCAAGTGCCAGGCCTTCCGGAAGGGGCAAGTCACAAAGGCCCGCTAGGGTAGGGAGTATATCTACATGAGCACTCAAATGAGGGAGGTCGCGCCCTCCTCCGACATTCTTTTGGGGCCATTTGATGAAGAAAGGAACTCTATGCCCACCTTCCCATTTGCTTCCTTTGATGCCTTTAAGCCCCATGTTGTAACCCAGTTTGCCATCGGGGCTGTAGCCAAAGCGGGTCCCATTGTCGGTCATGAAAATCACAATGGTATTTTCTGCTAGGTCTTTTTTATCAAGGAAATCAATTAGCCGACCAAAGTTTTCATCTATGTTGGCTATCATTCCATATAAATTGGCACTGACGATTTGGTCACCTTCCAGGTGCTTATATGGGGCAGCATAAGATGAGTCTACGATCAAAGGATCATGGGGGGCGTTGGTGGCGAGGTAAACAAAGAAGGGTTTTTCCTGCTGATGTTCTATGAATTTCATGGTTTCCGCAAACCATATGTCGGTACAATACCCTTCGAATTGCTTGGGCTCATTGTTAACCAGATAGACATCCTCAAAGTAGCTGTTTCCCCAATAGTCAGATAGCTCGCCAACCCCTCCTGCTTGGTGATGGATGGCTGTTTCAAAGCCACAATCCGTAGGCCGAACGGGGTAATTATCCCCCAGGTGCCACTTGCCGAAAAGGGCAGTTTGATAGCCCTGACTCTGGAAAAGATTGGCCATGGTGTATACCCCATCAGAGAGGGCGTCTCTGCCTTTGTAAGTAGCCCAAGCGCCATTGTTGATGGGGTACTGACCGGTCATGAGGGCCGCACGTGAAGGTGTACACAAGGGGCTCACGTGAAAGTCGGTCAACCTCACCGATGATTGATAAAATGCATCTAGGTTGGGCGTTTTTAACCAGGGGTTGCCATGGCAGCCCAAATCGCCAATTCCCTGGTCATCGGTTACGATCAAGATGACATTGGGGGCTGATTGGGCCAGTAGGGCTGAGCCTGATAGTCCAAGGGCCAGAACAAATAGGAATCGTATTGGATGCTTCAAAACGGATTTTTTAGCTAAATATACGTGTAGGGGAAAGCTGAATTAGGGGCTTACTCGTCAGGCTTTGAGCTGCGGTAATCGTCCATGCGCTGCATGGCGTTGACTTCGTACTTTCGCTCCAATTGCCACAAGGGACGTTCGAGATGGCCTTCCCAATCAAATAAGAGGGCAAATAACTCACGTACTTTCTCTGGATGCTGATGAGCTAGGTTGTTTTCCTCCCTGATGTCTTCCGCCAAGTTGTACAACTCTGCAGGTCTATCGGGAAAGCGAAGCAGTTTCCAATCTCCTTGACGTATGGTACCTCGATTTTCTTTTTTCCAATACAAGACCTCATGAGGTGACGAATCTTGTTGCCCGTTCAGATAGGGGAGCAGGTTCACGCCATCTAGGTAGGCCAGGGTGTCGATATTACCCTCCGCAAGTTCCATGAAAGTAGGCAAGAAGTCGAGGGTGCTGATGGGGTGATGGTAAGTGGTGCCTGCTGGAATGATGGATGGCAACTTGATGACACAAGGCACCCGGATTCCTCCCTCCAGATGATTGGACTTGGCCCCACTCAAGGGATAATTGGAAGCTTGAGTTCCCACGGGCCCTCCATTATCATTGGTAAAGATGATCAGGGTATTTTCCTCTAATCCCGCTTCTTTGACTTTGTTTAGGATCCTTCCACAGGCTCTGTCCATGGCCAGGGCCATGGCGGCCAAGGTCTTACGCTTTCCGGTCAATCCCTTAATTTGGGCGAGGTCCTCCTCCTTGGCTTGCAGGGGAGCATGGACGGCATTGAAGGAGACGTACATAAAAAAGGGCTGATCTTGATTGCGGGCAATGAAGTCTACTGCCTCATCTGCGATGGCATCAGTGAGGTACTTACCTGGCTCCTGATAATTCCCAAATCCCCTTTCCATTCGGTCTTCGGGCCTTTGCTTGGCTTGTTCCTCCGTGAGGTCAAAAAAACTCCTCGCCCCCCCTCGAAAGCCATAAAACTCGTCGAATCCACGCCGTAGGGGATGATAGATATCCTCATTGCCTTGATGCCACTTTCCTAGAATGATGGATCGATAACCCAAAGGCCGCAAATGATCTGCAATGGTGTGGAGGTGAAGGGGCAAGCCCATCTGATCCCCCATAAGCTTTGAGGACGTACTCATGTAGCCAGGTACATTGTTTTCTTCAAAGCCAAATCGCTGTTGGTATTGCCCGGTTAAAAGGGCAGCGCGAGAAGGACCACAGACAGCGGCTGTTACATAGGCTTGTGTACAGGTGATTCCCTCTTTGGCTAACTGATCCAAGTTTGGAGTAGGGAAAGTTTGGCTACCCTGAAAGCCAAAATCATGGTAGCCAGCATCATCAGCAAATAATAAGATGATGTTGGTAGGCTGGCCCTGGTTGAGTCCTATGCCACCTAGAAAAAGAATCCAGCCAGCTATGAATGACTTGAAGTTGGAAAAATAATATGGTTGCATGTCGGGAAGGAAATTTTAGGTGATGATTCAACCTAAAGATATTTCCCGCCACTGAGTCGCTAAGATGATTAAAACTGTACCAATATTGATTTCCGCTGCAAAGCCTCGTCAGTGAGCCTTATGCAAGGGTTTCCCTATCAATTGAGAGGTCTATGTTGACTTTTTTTCGAGTCTCTCCTGCTTAGATAGCTCCTGTTGCATGGAAGGTGCAAGACTCACGGCTTCAAGTTTTTCAAATAAATATTGCGGTAATATATCTCGGCGCCTTCGGCTTGTAGGAGGATTTTTCCCTGGTATAGGTCTTGATATGCTTGCAGACTCTGATCCCAAAATTGGAGCTGCTGGGCTTCGTTGACCAAGTGGCCATTTACCCAAAATTTGAGGTGGTTCCCTTCTACGATCAGTTCAAGTTTATTCCATCCCTCTTTTTCCCAGCAATAGGACCGGTGGAACCTGCTAAAGCGAGCCTCTCCCGTGCCCCCACGGCTTTCGGTCTTGCCTTCGGAGCTATGATTGCGAATCACGGGACTCACTTTGGAAGAAGCACGAGTGCCAATTAGCCATAAATCTCCTGTGTCTCCCTCCTGAATTTGGCACTCTGCGCCATTGGGCCAGATTTGATCTGGACCAAAGACGTGTACCAATACGCCAGCGTCCCGCACAAACTCATGTCGGGGTTGAAACTTCTTTTTGCCCCACCTGTATTCCAGAGTCAGGTGATAATCCTGATAGCTTTGCTCAGTGATGAGTCCTGCAAAAGTCTGAAGACTGCCCTCCTCCTGGTGAGGATATACGTGAATCATGCCTTGCTCGACTGCAAACAAGCCCTCGCCCGAACTCCCATCTCGGGTGGCGATATACCACCCTTCAAAGTTTTTCTCATTGAAGAGTTTGTGAAACCCCTGATCCAAGTCATCGGTGGTTAAGCGGGTTTGAGCTGATAGAAGAAAAAATACAATGAGATAGCAGATGATGCGCAACTTAGAATTCATGGCAGTCGCTTAGTCTTAGTCTTAGGATGAGAAGGATAGGCCAATTGCTCAGACGGATGAAAGTAGCAGGCGACAAAGAAAAAGCCTTGCTGTATGATCCAGGATTAGATCCTTTGTGTGTAAAGTTTGAAAAATGTCAAGTTGTACCTGATAGATGTTGCCGAATCCATTGGGCAAAGCGTTGAGGAAATTGGAGCATCATAAAATGTCTAGCATCAGGCCACTCTGAGATCTTTAGATGAGGATGGGTACTTGCTAGCCAAGCTTGGTAGTTTTGTGACCACATAGGGTTGTTGCTTAGGAGTAGGCTAGTAGGCCTGCTCAAACTCAACGCCTCCCAGCTACTATCTGTCGTAATCATATCGAGCTGGGCCTTGGCAACCCATTTGGGTGTGTTTAGGACATCGGACTTAAGAAGGGCCAAATCTTTAGCTTGGAGGTCTGTTTCAGGCAGCCTGTTGAGATTGCTGAGCATGAACTCCTCATAGTCTTCTCTTTCTAAGGCTTGCCTCATCCAAGCCAACATGGGTTCGGCTAACAAAAGCTTCATCATGCCATCAACCATCAGCATGGACTGAACGCGTTCTGGGTAGTTTCGATAAAATTCTTTGGCGAGGATCACGCCATTGCTATGCCCGACTAGATGGATTTGTTCAAGCTTTTCTTCATCCATGATCTCTCGTATCCCCAAAATCCAGTTTGAGAGCTCGAGACATTCTTGGGGTTTATCACTGGCGCCAAAACCCAAAAGGTCCAGGGCAAGCAATCGATAAGAACCAAGTGAGGGGTCTTGGAATTGGTGGTGCCATATCCGATGGCTAGAATTAGCCCCGTGAATGAATAGCAGGCAAGGTGATGTCGGATCTCCTTTTACCTGATAGAATAAGCGATGGCCTCGAATAGTGTGATAGGGCATGTGGTAAAATATAGGGTCAACAGCTTTTTCAATATAAGATTGGTTTAAGACCCCATGCAGATTTATCTAAAAGTCAAACAATTTTTGAGATAGAATTTAAACCAAAAGCAGTTTAAGGCATCAAAGCTTAGATTCTTCATTTTTTTATAAAATTCGCCTAGCCAGATAAAAAATTTGACCTTTTTCCCGACCCCGGGAATCAAATGGGTTTCTCCGTGGTCAAATAATGGGCCTAGCTTTCTTTCTATAGCCTTAGTATCACTCCCCAATCCCTACGCTGATGAATCCAAAACTATGTACGCTACTTCCTATTCTTTTTTTTCTAAGTCAATTATGGGCGCAGCAGAATCCGCCTCCCCTGTATGATATTTCTGCGGTTACCACAGTAGACGCCCTGGGCACCGCAGATTCTTTTGGGATTCGCTGCGAACTGCGTGGCGTGGTTCATGGCAT
>CAZFPQ010000126.1:16273-20037 GCA_964521065.1 uncultured Bacteroidia bacterium
CAGGCAGCTCGTCAAGTGGAGTTTGTCTTGATTGACCCTACAGGAAGCATTTGGGTCCAAGGCAATGCCGGAGTCCCCCCCTACGTCGTTTCCGAAGGTGACAGCATCAGGGTGCTTGGGGCCATACGTCAAACCAATGGGCGTACCCGGATTCAGTCTCAACGAATCTTATTGCAGACCCAAGGAGAATCCCTTCAGACTCCTACTATAATCAGTGGCCTAAATGAAAGCCTAGAAGCGGATTTGGTGCGTTTTGAAAATGCTTTGCTGGTTAATGGTTCTGCCTGGGGCAATGGCAATGCAGCCGGGTTTATGGTAACGATCAGTGATGGAACCAATGAGGTAGAGGTATTTGTTGATGCCCAATCAGATTTATTTAATGAGCCTGCGCCGCTGGGCTTCTTCAACTTGACAGGTTTGGTCACCCAAAGTGACAATGCCTTGCCATTGGATGAGGGCTACGCCATCCAGCCGCGTTATTTAGCAGACTTAGAATTGATTCCGACCCCGGTTATCTCATTTGATCCTCCGGGCCTCCAAGTCTGGGAGACGTCGGGAACCGCAGATATCGGGGTGACGTTTTTGAACAGTGGCCCCAGCCCTGTAAGTGTTGACCTTAGCTTGGATCCATCCAGTACGGCCACCCTGGGGCAAGATTTTTCTTTCCAAGATACTACCCTGACTTTCCCTGCCAATGCTTTTAATCCCATCACGGTTAGCCTCTCTTTGCTGGATGACGCTCAAGTGGAGGGCAATGAGGTCATTCGATTAAACCTTAGCAATACTTCAGATGGGACCTTGTTGGGGATTAGTCAGTTGGAAATCGAGTTGCTGGACAATGAATATCCTGAGTATTCGATTGGAACCATCAACACCATTTTTCCAGGTACCGGTCAGGCCGATTCCTTGGATGTACGCTGCCAGGTTAGGGGAATTGTGCACGCCGCCAACTTCCTTGATTTAGCAAATGGAAACCTTCAGTTCCCTCTTCAAGATGCAACGGGTGGCATTGAGGTAGTTTCTCCCGGAGAAAGCTTCAGCTATACCCCTACGGAGGGTGATGAGTTATTAGCCAAGGGAAATATAACTCAGTTCCGGGGACAAACCCGCTTGTTAGTAGATTCCTTATTTGTCTTGTCGTCAGGCAACAATCTTTTTGCCGCCCAGGCAATCGCAGCACCCAATGAAGAGACTGAATCAGAATTGGCAGAACTCGAATGCGTAAAGGTCTTAGGTCCCTGGAACAACAACCCAAATGTGGCCAGCTTTTTCACCCAAGCCACCAATGGGCCGGATACCTTTGACCTCAGGATTTATCGGGAGTTCAATGATTTGTTTACTTCCGCCCAACCCGAAGGATGGTGGAACGTGACGGGAATAGGTGGTCAGCAGAGTCCCCGCTTAGTTCCTCCTTTTTTGGCTGACCATTACTTGGCCCCTCGCAGTCTGGGGGATTTGACCTTGCTGCCAAATCCCGAAGTAGGCTTTGCGAAATCCACAGTCACTGTGGGTGAGGATAATGGGATCGTTCGCCTGATCATTAATCAAAATCAAGGTAATCCGGACCCCACTACGGTATCGATCAATTTGGTTAACTCAATATCCACTGCAACAGAAGGACTAGATTTTACTTTTTCCAATACTCAGTTAACCTTTCAGGGCAAAGGCACGATTAGTGACACTTTGGAGATTCCCATCCTTGCTGATAACCTGAACGATGGCGGCGAAACGTTTACCTTGCTGATTTCCAGGGTAAGTAATGGTGCGATACTGTTCAATGAAGATGTTACGGTGACCATCGTAGAGGGGACCACCAATATCAACGACGAACCCATTTTTAGCCTGGACATGTATCCCAATCCGGGTCGTGAGTCTTTGAATTTGGTGGGTAACCACCGGATGGACTTGGTTCAGGTTTTTGACCCCCAGGGGCGTAAAGTATGGGAAAGCTCCCCTCAGGATGATGTGGCCCAGATTGATCCCCAAACCTGGGGTACAGGACTATACTTGGTGAAGGTCGAAACGGCCATCGGCACTTGGCAGGGACATTGGGTGAAAAAATAGTCCCGTAATATTGGAGGCCAGTCTCTAAGATTGGCCTCTAAGCTTTGTGTTCAAATCAATTTCTACCTCACCTAAGACTTCCCTTGTGATAAAAAGGCTACTTTTTACGGCGTGGCTATGCAGCACCACCGGCCTTTTACTAGGCCAAGCTCCGTTTATCTGTGACGGAGACTTTTTTTTGAGTCTTACCCCTTCTGGGCAGGGGAGCGTCAGCACCTTTTATCAGCTGAGCATTGACCCTTTCGGGACAGTTAATTTCACTCAGCTGCTGAATTCTCCAGGTTTGGACGCCATCAATGCAGTGGGGTATCGGTCTACGGATAATTTCGTTTATGGAGTGAATCCCAACACCCATGCACTTTATCGAATAGATAGTTTGGGCACCTTGACCTTTTTGGCCTTCATCACAGGAATTGATCCCAATACCTCTTGGTTTGCTGGGGATTGCAGTCCTGACGGACAGTACTTGGTAATTTTGGGAAACAATGGGACTTCGTTGATTCAAATCGACTTAACCAGCCCTACCTACGCCACTACTTCTATTCCCCTTACTTCTCAAGCTACTGGTGCCCCGCCAACTAGTCGCAGTGTTGATTTGGCCTTCAACCCTTATTCAGGACGCTTGTATGGATATTATGGGGGAAATGTTGGGAAGGTAATTGTCATTGATGCCAACACAGGGATGGTAGATGATGTGACCTACCCTGGAGGGCAAGTCGGACAAACCTTGGGGAGCATGTTTTTTGATGCCTTTGGCCGCTTATATGCCTATGGTCGTCCCAGCAATGGCAACCTTCAGAACACCCTGTTTGAATTAGATACCCTCAGCGGAGCGGTAAACGTTGTTACTACTGGACCTAACGCCAACGGGACCGATGGATGTTCTTGTCCGTATTCCGTTGAATTGCAAAAGAAAGTCCTCGCTCAGGATACCATCCCCTGTTCCTTGGTCGAGTACCGATTCATCGTGGCCAATGCTTCGGGAACCATTCAAAGCGGACTGGACCTTACCGACCACTTACCTTCCGGATTGTATTTCCATAGCCTTGTCAGCAATACTTTCGGCGGTACGCTACAATCTCAGGCTGGAGATACGGTGGTGTCACTTACCAACCTAACGGTGCCTCTGGGAGTCGATTCCTTTTCCATCTTGGTGTACGTCGATACCCTGAGTACTGGCATTTTTCAAAATCAGGCTGTTTTGAGCAATTTGCCGCTGGCGCTTGGAGTAACCACCCTCTCAGATGATCCCATAAGCTTAGAAACGGGTGATTCAACGGAACTGTTGGTCAATCCGGTGTTGGTAGATTTGCCCAACCAGGAAGTAGAAATCTGTACGGGCGACAGCATCGTACTTGACGCCAGTCAATACTCTGGGGTATTCTATGAATGGAGCGATGGCTCTAGCGGTTCTTCTTTGACCGTAACCCAGGGGGGGACCTATTGGGTGGTATCTCATGGCTGTGAAATCGTATTTGATACCATCGTGGTCATTGAGAATCCTTTGCCGCTAGTTGTGGCAAGCCCAGATACGTCTTTTTGTGAAGGAGATACCATTCTGCTGCAAGCATCCGGGGCAGTAAGCTATACTTGGTCACCTCCTAATTTATTGAATGATCCCAATTCAGCCACCCCTTTGGCCTTTCCCAACGATACGAGTTGGATCTGGGTAGAGGGGGTAGATAGTTTGGGTTGCCGGC
>CAZFPQ010000127.1:0-19742 GCA_964521065.1 uncultured Bacteroidia bacterium
ACCGTTTTAGGATTGCTGCTACACTTTGGAGCATTCCCCCTTTAATCGCACCAGACTGGAATTGAAACGATTTTATTGACTGGACTCAAAAGGTGATAGAATATCCTTTAATCGCACCAGACTGGAATTGAAACTTTAGACGAGGTAGACTTAGACTTCAAGGGATTCTCCTTTAATCGCACCAGACTGGAATTGAAACTTTGATGGCGACTTTATTTTTGAGGTCGCGATTGACCTTTAATCGCACCAGACTGGAATTGAAACTTTCAATAATCCTCTTAGAGAGTTCTTGTTTAACTGGCCTTTAATCGCACCAGACTGGAATTGAAACTGGTTTGATTTTCTCTTAAGTAGTTAAGTTGAGACGCCTTTAATCGCACCAGACTGGAATTGAAACCCAAAGCGCCAGAACCAAAGGTCTATACTGTCTTGTGCCTTTAATCGCACCAGACTGGAATTGAAACGCATAGTTAGTCGCCGCAATCGGATTAGGTCGATCCCTTTAATCGCACCAGACTGGAATTGAAACGCATAGTTAGTCGCCGCAATCGGATTAGGTCGATCCCTTTAATCGCACCAGACTGGAATTGAAACGACATTCCATAGCGGATGTCAAACGTACTCCTCATCCCTTTAATCGCACCAGACTGGAATTGAAACAAAACGTCAGGGATGGAAGCGGCGAGGTAAAACAGGCCTTTAATCGCACCAGACTGGAATTGAAACTTGGATTGGGTTTGCATTCCATAAGAGAAATGCATTCCTTTAATCGCACCAGATTGGAATTGAAACTTCAAGGGGCTTGTATGCGAAATAGTCACGGCCCACCTTTAATCGCACCAGACTGGAATTGAAACTTAGCAATTCTCCCGAAAGTCGTTTTGCATCGGCCCCTTTAATCGCACCAGACTGGAATTGAAACATAGCTATTTAAAGCTTTTTGAAAGATTTCCAGATGCCTTTAATCGCACCAGACTGGAATTGAAACCGAACGCGGGGAACGCCTCGTCTTCGTGGCTTCTGCCTTTAATCGCACCAGACTGGAATTGAAACATACTGACTTTTTCGGGTCTGTGGACCTGTCCCCTGCCTTTAATCGCACCAGACTGGAATTGAAACCCTGTGACGTTGGCTACTTCCAGGTAGCTTACCACCCCTTTAATCGCACCAGACTGGAATTGAAACATTGTCCAGCTGGAAAGAATTCCTGCAAACTATTGACCTTTAATCGCACCAGACTGGAATTGAAACCGGGCTACTATTCCGGTAATCATACCCGAACTTGTGCCTTTAATCGCACCAGACTGGAATTGAAACTACTAATCTCTAACCGCTCTCGATGTCCAAATCCTCGCTTAATCTCACTAGATTGAAATCAAAGCAACGGTTTGCTACAGATAGCTCCATCTTTCCCGATAAAGAAAAACTAAGGCCTGCGCTAGAGACGCAGGCCTTGAAATAAGGGTTAGCAGTTGCTTTTGTGCAATCTCTTATTTTCTCCAAGCGACTTGCCAAGTTCCAACGGATCCTTCTCCTCTTACCCAATACTGCCCTGAAGGCCAGTGGCTAACTTCCAGCTTAAGTTGCCCTCGCTGAGGGGCCACCTGATCAAATAGAACCTGTCCCAGGGCATTGAGAACCTGAATATTCCCTTGCCATTGATTCGGATCCCAGGCCAGATTAAGGTAGTCTCTTGCAGGAATAGGATAAACCTTAATCAGTTGTAAACTTCCACCTGGGAGGTCGGTAATGGGCGTAACGGCAATGGTTAGCTGGGCAGTATCTCGATCATTCCAAAGGTCGATGGCCGCAACCAAGAGGCTATCTTCCCCCGAAAAGTCTGTATTAGGCGTGTAGGTCAACGTATCATTGCTAAGCTGAGCTTGGCCATTCAAAGGCAATGTGATCACTTCATAGCTGATGGCGTCATCGTCCTGGCCGTTCAAGGCAATCGACACCGCCATATTTTCCATCGTTTCCGCTGCTTGATCAGCAAAAATTGGCAAATGGTTGTAGACCGGCGCGATTACTTCTGGGGCAAAACCCGTTAGCAAGGTATCTATTCGCATGCCTTGACGGTCGTAAATAATGCCACCTTGGAAGGAGAAGAAATCCGTTTGGGTGACGTAAAAACGGTCACTCAAGGTGTCTAGGGCAAAGGCAGTGATGACCGTATCAACGATACCTGCCTCTATTACGCTTCGATTGGCTAGATCGTATCGGCCAATTTGGCCATTGATGACCAAGAAAAATTCCCCCTTTTCGTCAAAGGCAAAGCGGGAACCATAAACGCCAGGACTGATAATGGCATTGGCGGTATCGGTGCTGGCCATGTCTGTTCGCAAGTCCAAGGCGGTGATGGTATTGCTAGCACCATTTAAGCCATACAAAACAGAATCTACCTGTACCAAAGGACCAAGATCTTCTTGATTTTGATTGACCTGGATGGTGTCAAGTACATCAAAGGTGTTTAAGTCAATTTTGACTAGGAAACCGGCAGAGTCAGCAAAAGACTGGTTGCTAAAATTTTGGGTGACATAAGCTGATTCCCCAACGATCGCAATGGACTTTACTGGGCGAGCTAGCTCTGGAATGCTGTCTATTACCGCTAAGGTTTCCCGGTTAAATATTCGGAGGTTATTGGGATAAGGCCCAGTGGAATTAAAGGGAAGGAAAAAGTTGCCTACTAGGAGGTACTGGTCGGTTAGGGCCAGGGTGACGGTGCTTTCTCCCCCAAAAATTTGAGCTGCCAAACGAGTTTCATTGACCAGGTCATAGCGAATAATGCTGTCTCCCGCTGCTAAATAGGCTTCCGTGCCCGATACGATTAGATCTTGGACTGAGGTGGTTCCAATTGTGTCTAGTGTTCGATAGGTGTTTTGAACTGGATCATAAATTTGAACGTTCGCTGGATCCTCAGGAAAGCCTGGGGTGAAAGAAAATTTGCCTCCGTTGACGATGAGAATTTGCTTGGTGACCACTTGAGCACAGATACTGCCCACGCCTAAGCAAATGCAGGCGAGAAAGCATAAAACTTGCTTCATTGAGTTAAGGTTTGTTGTGTAATTTAGGATTGATAGTAAGATCCACGCCTAGCTGAAAAGAGCGACCGGGCATGGGACGGTCTTCTAATACTTGGTAGGAACGATTCCATAGATTATCCGCCCTGAAGTATACCTTCCCGGACATGTTAGATCCCGTTAACTGATAGGACAAGCTACTGGAGCCTACTTGATAAGCTGGAAGAAAGAAGGCTTGGTCTGAAGTAGTAAACCTTCGACCCACCCATTGGTGGAGATATTCTGCCCTCATTTTCCCCTTTTGATAGATGAGCTGGCTTTGCCCCTGCTGAAGGGGGACGTAGATCAATTGTTTACCCACAGAGGCATCTCTTGCCTGTGCTGATTCTAGTACCCGTGCTTGTGTATAATGATGACGTAGGTTTAATCTCACTTCACCCCAGGAACCTGACTTCCAATAAGTCAGCTCTGACTCTGTACCCATGCTGCGTACTCGTCGCACATTTTGCGGAGTCCAATATCCCTGACTACTTGGCAGCCAAAGAATCCAGTTTTGAACTACCTGGTGAAAGAAACCCAGACGCCACTCCCATCCTTGCTTGCCTGTGACATGCTTACCTTTGAGCCCTAACTCCTGACCCCAACCTTGCTCTGGCTTCAAGTTGGGATTTCCTCCTGGGTTCCAATACAAATCATTGAAGGTTGGAATGCGGTAGCTTCGGTTTAGCTGGGCGCTAAAGGTGAGTTGGGGCAGCACTCGATACTCAGCCCCTATAGATGGGTTTACGGGTATCCAACTCCCATCTACCCATTCCTGGCGAAGGGCTAGCTTACTGAGCCATTTCTGGTTTGGAGAAAGGTACTGATAACTCGATAGCAGGCTTAAGGTTAGCCGTTGAGCCTGGGCTTGCTCTAGACTTCTAGCTTGGCCCTTTTGCCAACTCTGGTGCAAGGCTACATGAAGGCGGTGACCTTCAGCAGGATAAAGGTCTGTTTCCCATTGGTTGATTAGCTGAATGGCGGAGCTCAAGGCATCAATATCACTGAGAGGATCTTGAAAGAGCAGGTCTTCTGAGAGCCAGGCACTGCGCCAGCGAAGTCGATATCGCAGCCCTTGGTAGGTCCAGGCTGCAGCTATCCGTCGGCTCCGGTCTTGCTGAGTAGCCGCAGAACTATCCTGACTCAAGGTCGGGGGCAGTTGGCGAAAACTGGCTTGCTGCCAGTACCAAGCTTGAATTTTCTGCTTTGAGCTAAGGTGCCACAACCCTTCTGTGCTTAGTCCCCTCGAAATCAATGAGGAATGCCTTTGCCGGCCCTCTTTGCCCAGAATAGGAAAATCATTGGTAGACTGTGTTGAATAGCTTCGAGCTCGAATAGCCCATGTTTTTCCACCCCAAGCGAGCTCCCCTCCTACTTGTCTTTGACCAAAACTCCCTCCCAAGCCATGTATACTGAGCAATGGCCCACGCTGTAGCCTGGGGTTAGATTCCAGTAACACTGCCCCACCAATAGATCCACTGCCTTGCCAACTGCCGTTTCCCCCATATTGTACAGCAGCTCGATCAATGAAGAAAGCAGGGACTAGGTTCAAGTCTACTTGCCCATTGAGAGGACTTTGAAGGTTGAAACCGTTCCACAAAATTGCGGTATGACTGGCCCCTCCACCTCGGATGGAGCTGCTTGCTAAGCCTGTGGAGCCATAACTTTTGATGAAGACTTGACTGTGCTGGGCTAAGACTGAGGCAAGGCTTTGTCCCTGGGCCAGGGCAATTTCAGCAGAGTCTATTTCATGAAGGTGTTTTCCTAGCGCTGCCTCAGAAAAGGTATAGGTTTGAATGTCTACTGTATCCACTTGCCGGACTTGGGCAAGTAACTGGGTAGAACAAATAAGTCCCCAGAAGGCTAGGGCTCTTAGTTTCTTAAAATACATAAATCCCAAACTATCAGTTAGTTATAGTTCAGGATTCGTAGTGGATGCCAAGATAAGAAAAACGATGCACCAAGCGTGCAAGGTCATTCTTCGCTTTTGTCCCGAAAGCTACGAATCGCCGGCTCTTGGCAGGTCTTCTGACTTCTCCCCCACAATTTCAGGCCTTCCCATTCGCACAGGCAAACAGTGGCACAAGGTCGAAACTGCGGTACCAGCCAAGGCTGGTTGGGATATACAGCAGCGGGAACTGTTCAGGATTCACACCTGATTCCCTTTTAATCTCTTCCCGAAAGAAGAGAACCAAGAACGAGGCAAAGCTAAACAAAATTCGCTGAATTCTAATGAGACAAAAATCATAGTTGGCGACTTTGGCCACATACTCTACTCATTTGGACACATGAATTTTTGCTTGAACTAGGCTAGGTGCTTTTTGAGGCATCACTATTAATCATCTTACCATGAATTGGATTCGGAAGACTTTGATGATGGCCATGTGTCTCTTAGCTATGATGGCCATCAGTCTGGGACAAGTACTGGAAGAGGTGCCCAACGAAAACAAAGGGCCAGGCAATCCCGATCATTATAACAAGGGTTTCTTTCTAGCCCTAGCCGTACCGGTAGCTACCTTGAACATTGACTTGGGCCATCAAAATATGAAGGCTCTGCTTGAAGGAGACGGCCTTGCCTTCCCTAATATGGTCCCTTCCACTGCCATTGGAATAGGGGGGTATCTTGGCCGTTTTTACGGCCGGGCAGGAATGAATTACTCCCTCGGACAATCTGGGAGAGACTTTTTCGCTGATCAGGGACGTTCCCTGCGACGTGGTTTAGATGAGATCTCTCTTCAATTAGGGCTGGCCATCTGGCAGACACGAAACGTGTCCCTAATTGCTTGGGCAGGAGCTGGCTTTTTGAGTAGCTCAGTGGTTATACAGGACTATAGGGGAATTAATTCTGTAGATCTGAACGAAATCACAGAAGGTGGCCTCAGAACCGGATGGCCGATCCTATATCATGAGTCTGGAGTAATCGACCTTTCATTAGAATATCAGGCTGGCAGACCTAAGAATAGGACGAGCTTGAATGAATCCATTCGCGTAGGTTATCGGTTTGGCTGGCAGGAGGAGCCCTGGCGTTTGGAGAGCGGAAACCTATCTACACCATTAACTGACCGAGTCTCGCAGCTATACGTGCAGATAAACTTCAACATTGGCTTTAATTTCATCGACTAATCCATGAAAAAGTATAAATGGGTTCTCTTGCTGATTTTCTTTTTCAGCAGTTTGGATGTATCGGCCCAGGCCGAAAGGCCCCAATCTCCAGGGCCTGGCCGAGCCATGCTGAAAATATATCAGAAAAGCAGCTATATCAGCAGCATGTTTATGCTCAAGATCAATGATCAGGTAGTGGCCGATCCTCTACATACCCGTCGCTGGTTCATGGTGCAAGTACCCGCCGGAAGACTGACTTTACAAACGGCGGTGAGAAGCCGATATCCAACCTATGAAAGCAAGACTTTTTATCTTGATGTAGAGCCTGGGGAAACGTATTACCTGGAAGCCGTGACCGATTTCGATTTCATGATTACTCGCATGTATTTGTATCAGCGCAAGGAAAGGGAAGCCCGCTCTGCAATAAAAAAAATGAAGTATGACGAAGACAGCATCGGAACCGTGGAATAGGATTGGCCCAATATCCTACTACGGTCTCCTTGTGGGGCTGATGCTTTGGCTGATTCCACAGGTTCGAGATGGATTGATGTTCCAGTATGGAGAAGACTGGGCTCCGCTGGCTGGCTTTTTTCGATGGATTTTGGGCTATGGGCTTATTGTGCTTGGACTTTTGGTATTGGGTCTCCTGAACTTTCTAGGGCCTTATCGCTGGTCTAAGAGAATGTCCCATTATCGGTGGTTCTATCGAATCTGGCTGCTTGTGCTTGGGGGAGGGATCTACCAGTTTTTACAAAGCCGGACCTTTTTTGAGCCCGAATGGGTGGAGGAAAACCTATTGGTGGCTTTGCTTAGCATGGGCTGTATCTTGCTAGTTACCCAGGTGACGGCCCTTATCTACCATAGAAACCAGCAGTCTCAACTGCTACAAAGCCAAACTGATGCAGAGTTGAAAGCTTTAAGAGCCCAAATCAATCCCCACTTTTTGTTCAATGCACTAAATAGCCTATACAGCCAGGCCCTGCCTTTATCCGATGACAAACTCGCCAAGCAAATCCATGAATTATCCGGAATCCTTCGCTTTACCCTCCAACAAAGCAAGCGGGAGTGGATCAGCCTGAGAGAAGAGATTTCCTTTCTTGAAAAATATATTGCTTTACAGACTGCACGCTGGGCCCAAGCAGATCATCTAGATATCGATTTAGAGCTAGAAGATTCCTCAGGAGAAATTCCCCCCTTGCTGCTGCTGCCTTTTGTAGAAAATCTATTTGTTCACGGCGCTGTTCCAGATAGGTCCGGTCATGAGGCCATGATCCACCTCGATCGCCAGGGCGATTATCTACACTTGCGCTGCATCAATGCCCTTCCGGCGCGTCAGGCTTCCCAAGGTACAGGGCAAGGACTTACCAACGTACGCCGACGTTTACACTTGCTTTATCCCGGATCTTTCGAATGGGAAACGGGGCTTCAGGGAAGCTATTTTGTGGCCTCTCTTCGTTTTCCCATTCGTCCCCAAACATCGCCTATATCCTCCCCCTCTCCATGATTATTCAAGCCATAGCCATTGACGACGAACCTGCAGCACTTAAGGTGATTGAAACCCATGCAGGTAAACTCCCCTTCCTGAATCTTAAAGCCAGCTTTACTTCTGCAAGTGAGGCGTTGGAGTTTGTCCAACACCAAGAAGTACACGTGGCCTTTTTAGACGTACAGATGCCAGAACTGCTAGGCGTCGAAATTGCGCCGCTCTTTTCCCATCATGGCATTCAGACGGTTTTTGTGACCGCCCATGAACAGTATGCGGTCAAGGGCTTCCAATTACAAGCATTGGATTACCTACTCAAGCCTGTAGCCCTACCCCGTTTCATTGAAGCGTGTAACCGAGCCCTGCAGCAGGTACAAAGAGACCGAAAGGAGCGCCCTGGGCTGTTTGTTAAGGATGGCTATGATTGGGTGAAAGTTGAATTGTCCAAGGTCCAATTCATTCGTTCCGACACCAATCTCCTCTTCTTTCACCAGGAAGAAAAAACCATTTGTACCCGTATGACCCTAACCAAAGCCTTGGAAATGTTGCCAAGCCAGGAATTCTTGCGGGTACACAAATCATACATCGTAGCTCTAAGAGCGATTCAGAAACTGGAGAAGCATCAGTTGACGGTAGGTGATCAGGTGATTCCGTTGGCGAGTACCTATCGTGAAAAAGTGGAAAAAATATTATTGGGCTAAATCGATGTCGGTATCGTTTTCGGGTAAGGAATGTGTATTTTGAATAAATAATTGCGCTTTTGGTCGGAACGAAAAGGGGGGATACTGCGTTATGCAAGCGGAATTTGAACAAATCCACTGCTGTGCTCGCCGCCCATTTCACCATAGCGCCATGTTCAAAACAAATCCCTTTCGAATGGCAACACCTTCTATTGATCTGGTTGCCCAGCTATCTCAACAAGCCCCCTTTTCCCTCCTGCCTACTGACTTGATTGAAGAATTAGCTTCAAGCATGGTGCGGAAGGACTATCCGGCCAATGAGGTCATTTACCGGCAAGATGAGTCTGATATCCACGAAATCTCCTTCATCACCCACGGATTGATGGAAAAATATTTTCTCGGAAGGGAGGGGAAAAAGCTCTACCAAGAAAATTTCGGACCTGGGGATACTTTTGGCGCTATTTCAGTGCTGCTCAATAACCAGACTGCGATTCGTTCGGTGCGAACCCTGAAAGCGAGTACCCTTTATCAGCTGTCTGATCTCCGCTTCCAGGAAATCTGTGAGCAGTATCCAGCTTTTTATGAATTCTTCACCAATCAGTTTGGGAAGCGGATGCTGCGAAGCGGCTACGCTCACTGGCTCAATCAGCAGAGAAGACAAACTTCGGCCTTCCAAGTGGCTGATTTGGCCTTCACCCAGCAAGTCGGGAGTTATTTTAACCCCAACGTAAATACCTGTACCACCGAAACCAGTATACGAGAGGCTGCTCGGTCTATGACCTATTACCGAGAAAATTTTGTATTGGTACTGGATCGCAACCGTGAGCCAGTGGGGCTGGTGACGGACCAGGAGCTAAGAAATAAGGTAGTGGTTGCGGGTTTGTCGGTAGATCGCCCTGTGAAGGAGATCATGCTTTCCCCCTTGCATGACATTCAAAGCACGGCACACAGCTATGAGGCGATTTTGTTGATGTTTCGCCACAAAGTAGATTATCTCTTGGTGCGAGAAGGAGAGGGTTTTGTCGGTGTAATCAGTTTGGATCGATTGCTCAATGCCCAGGGGAAATCTCCCTTCATCTTTGTCCAAAGTATCAGCCTAGACCACGATGCCGAAGCGCTAAAACGGAAATGGGCAGAAGTACCCCGCATCATCAGCCAATTGCTGGATCGAGGGACCCGACCTGAGATCGTAAATCAGGTAGTCAGTGCCGTGTCGGACGCCATCGGGAACAACATCATTCGAAGAGCCATCGAGCGCTTGGGACCTCCCCCTGCTCGCTTTGTGTTCATGGCTTTGGGAAGTGAAGGCCGAAAAGAACAAACTCTTAGTACCGATCAAGACAATGCCATCATTTACGAGGACTTGGAAGGCGAGGCTAGAGAAGAGGCTAGAACCTATTTTTTGCGCTTAGGAGAGGAGGTGTGTGATGAATTGAATGAGGTGGGCTTTGTCTATTGCGATGGGAATCTAATGGCGAAAAATCCTAAGTGGAATCACTCGCTATCCCATTGGAAAGCCAATTATCAACGCTGGATTGCAGAGCCAGGATCGGATAACGCACTGATTGGAGGCACCTTCTTTGATTGTCGGAGCATATACGGTGACGGTCAATTATTGGTCGAGCTCAGGCAAAGCATATTTCATGAGTTGGATCAAGGGGCCAGTTCCTTTTTCGCGAATCTTGCTCGGGCAGCCTTGGTCAATCGCCCCCCACTTAGCCTGTTTGGTGGAATTCAAACGACTGCAGAGAAGGACCGCAAAGGCATCAACGTGAAGCAAGTCATGAATATGTTCACGGACTATGCCCGCCTCCATGCGCTGAACACCCAGTTGATCGCCACCAATACAGGTGAGCGCCTCCGCCAATTGGCTGTCAAGGGAATCTTGAACGAAGCAGAATTTGAAGAACTCCACCAAGGGTACTATTTCCTGATGCGCCTTAGACTCATGCACCAAGCTGCTCAAATGCAGCAGGGAGCTACCCCTGACAATCTTCTAGATATTCGATCTCTGACCAAAATTGAGCGGGTAACCATCAAGGAAATCTTGAAAGTCATCGAAAAGTACCAAAAGAGATTAGGTATTTTGTTTTTGGGCTCTTTGAATGCCTAATCAGCGGCGGCGAATAGACGTTGAGCCACAGCTTGATGGGCTTCTGGGGCATCTTGCCAAGCAATCAGGGTAGGGCAGGCATCACCATCAGGAAAGATCAACGAAATCACTTCATCTCTTCCAAAGCTGATTAGGGTCATGGGGTATAGGTCCGATAGCTTTCGGATAAGTTGTAAATCACTTTCCCGGAGCCCATAGTTGAGTCCTGCTTTAGGCGACAGTCCTTGTAAGACCAATAGTAAGTGATCGATTTGCTCCGGGGTAGGGAGTTGATCTGGACTCAACATTCGCTGGTGAGTGGGAAGAAGGTCTAAACATGAAAACGAAGAATCTTGACCTCCTCCACGAGTTAGTTGATGATGCTTGAGCCCATCTTCAAGAGGGGCAACCTGAACGGTAAGGGAAGCGATTCGTTCTTTTTCCCAATCAATCTCAATCTCTCCCTGACTTTGGATGGCCCGTTGGAAGCATTCTTGGGCGAGTTCTTGCCAGATGGGGGGGACCAACGAAGCAGTCAGCGTTTGAGTGGATAAATCTTCTTGTATTAAACCTAAATAAGCCTTGGCCGCAAGTACCCGTCGACAGCGTAGCTCTATGTCATTCTCAGTAATCAAGCCTTTTTCCAAGGATTGAAGAATCCTTACGCGAGTTCCACGTACGTCTGAACAAAAAACCAGGATGTCATTCCCTGCGATGAGGGCTCTTTCTGCGGCCTCGGCTGGGCCATAGTAATTGGCAATTCCTTGCATGTCTAAGGCATCGGTGAAGATGAGTCCCCGATAGCCCATAGATTTTCGGAGTAAGTCTTCAATTATGGGGCGAGACAAAGTTGCAGGCGTATGGGGGGTCGGGTCAAAGGCGTCCACCTGTAGGTGGGCCGTCATGATTCCTCCGATACCTGCTTCAATCAACTGTTTGAAAGGCTGGAGCTCTACCTGGTCTAGGCGCTTTCGTTCATGCTGAAGATGAGGAAGAGTAAGGTGTGAATCTTGTTGGGTATCACCATGCCCGGGAAAGTGTTTGATCACGGGAAGGACGCCGCCATCGATTAGTCCTTGTGAAAAAGCTCGGGCTTGCTCTACTACCGTAGAAATCTTTTGCCCAAATGACCGAAACCCAATTACAGGATTGCGGGGTTCGGTATTTAAATCCACCACTGGAGCAAAATTCACATGAACCCCAATTTGCCGACACTGCTGAGCCAGTTGATGGGCCAAGGCCCGGGTGATCACCGGGTCATTGGCGGCTCCAAGGGTCATGGCGTAGGGCATGGCTGGCGCTCCGTCTAATCTCATGGCCAGTCCCCATTCTGCATCTATGGAGATCATCAAAGGAAGCTCTGCATGAGCCTGTAGCCGCTGAGTTAACCTAAACTGGGCTTCGGCGCTGCCTTGAAAAAAAGTTACTCCTCCAATGCCTTCATCCGAGATTAGGCGTAGTAGGTCCTCTGCATGAGACTCTTCTCGGTCCGACCAAGCTGGGACATGAATAAGTTGCCCAATGCGGCCTCGCATACTCAATTGCTTGAGTCTATTTTCCACCCAGGGGTGATGAAGGTAAGCTAGGTAAGGCGGATTAGGCATAGGGCGGATATTGTATGACAGGCCTCAGAATCGAGAGGCAAGACCATTTCATGACGAGAAAAATAAAGTCATTTTACTTGTGATGAAATTAAGTAGGAGGACAGAAGAAATTCGGGGTATGGCGGTATGGGCTATGGGTATATAGAATAAATGAATACCGCAACATACCCCGTACCCCGATTACCGTTTTACTTTTGGCCTCCTGCTTAATGCTCTCAACTCTCATGCTTCTAGGGGGCAATCGAAAAAACCAATCTGCTAGCCAACCCTAAATTGGCCGAGATGAATCTGAGATGTGAACTCCGGTCAGACTTTATGGCCTAGCGATGCATTATTTTCTGCCTGCTTTGCCACCTAGCTAACCTGGGTCGTAGGCATTTTGCGGTCAATTTTCTTGATGAGACCGCTTAGAACTTTGCCAGGCCCGGATTCTGTAAATTCAGAGACGCCGTGCTCAATCATGTGCTGGATAGTTTGGGTCCAGCGAACAGGTGCGGTAAGTTGGGCCAGAAGATTTTCGCGTATTTCTTGCGCTTGAGTGTGCTTTTGAGCCGTAACATTTTGGTAGACGGGAATGCTGGCGTTGTTGAATGGCGCTTCTTCAATTCCTTGGGCTAGTTTAACACGAGCAGACTCCATGAAAGGAGAGTGAAAAGCCCCATTGACGGAGAGCTCAAGTGCTCGACGAGCCCCTTTTTCCTGGGCCAGCTCTATGGCCTTAGCAATGCCAGCTTTGCTGCCTGAAATCACCAATTGGCCGATGGTATTGTAATTGGCTGGGACCACGATTTCATCTTGGATACTGGCACAGATCTCTTCTACTACTTGATCTTCTAAACCTAAGATAGCAGCCATGGTGCTTTCTTGCTCATCACAAGCCTCCTGCATGGCGTTGGCCCGGATGGAAACCAGCTTCAAACCATCCCCAAAACTCAATACTCCAGCTGCGCATAGTGCACTAAATTCTCCTAGTGAGTGACCAGCGGTGACAGCCGCTTGGGCAGGGAGCTCATTAATCATCGCTGCTACTACAGAATGAATAAAAATCGCGGGCTGGGTAACTGAGGTCCTTCTCAAATCATCTTCCGTACCCTCAAACATGATCGACTGGATGTCAAAACCTAAAATCTCATTGGCTTGAGCAAAAAGCTCTTGGGCTTGGGTAGATTGATCAAACAGTTCCTTTCCCATACCTGGGTATTGGGCACCTTGTCCAGGGAATACGAGGGCTTTCATATGAGCTAGCTTGATTAGTAGTGGCAGTTGTTGATAGATTGTCGTAGGAATATGGCTCGTTGAATGAATACAGAGCCACACCCTAATCGGCGGCAAATAAGCATCTAATACGATGAATATCAATTTACAAGGTCAGGTCATTTTACTTACTGGGGCTAGCAGGGGCATTGGACTCGCTATGGCGGAGAGCTTAGGAGAAGCCGGGGCCACCCTGGCTCTTCATTATCGAAGCCGCGAAAACGAAGCAAAGGCTTTAGCTAAACGCTTGGGAAATCACAGTCAAGCTTTTCAGGCAGATCTGGGCAAACCTGAAGCTGCATCTCATCTTCTAACGGAGGTGTTAGGCCATTTCCACCGCATCGATACCTTGGTAAACAATGCAGGAATTGCTATACCAGAGTCTGAAACACTCGATTCCCAAGGGCATTTAGCCATTTGGCAACAGACCTTGCAAGTAAACCTCATTGCAGCAGCTCAACTGTGTCATGGATTGGTGCCAGTTTTTAAAAAGAATGGAGGGGGACGCTTTATCCACATTGCCTCACGTGCTGCCTTTCGTGGCGATACACCTGAATATTTGGCTTATGCAGCCTCCAAAGGAGGAATGGTGGCCTTGAGTCGTTCTCTAGCTCGCGCGCATGGAAAGCAAGGGATAAAATCCTTTTTGGTGGCCCCCGGTTTTGTGAAAACAGACATGGCTCAGCAGTTTATAGATGAGTATGGGGAAGAGTACGTTCGAAATGATTTGGCACTCAATGAATTAACCCATCCTATTCACATCGCTCCCAGTATAGTATTCATGGCAAGTGGGCTAATGGACCATGCGACTGGTTGTACCTTGGACCTGAACGCCGGTAGCTATGTCCATTGATGTTGGGCCTTTGATTTAGGGGATTGATTACGTTCGGTAGTATGAAATATTCATTTTGTTAATACTTTTTTTATGAATTTTTTCTAAACCTTTTGGCTCCTCATAATCTTTAGTTAATATTGTGAATAGGATGATTCATGGGGTGAATGGTTAGGTTTTTTGTTTGAATGGTCATGCAGCAAACAAATCTCCTTCAATTATTTGATTAGCGTAATATTTGCTCCTCGATTGTTCTGTTTTTCCTACTACTGATAACTACCTTGATCTACACAAATTTCTACTCGCATGTCTAGGAAAACATCATTATCAGCTTCTCCAGAATTACAGACCCAAGTAAAGTTTACCCTCGACCTCAAAATGGTAGGTGCTGTTTTATTTGGACTGGTCCCGGCCCTGGCATTGATCTACATAAAATATTTCTAGGTTAGGCTGTCAAGCTTGGACTTTTCGTTTCAACCTAGTTCTCAAAAAGCCTATGCATCTATGTAAGGATGTGTAGGTTTTTTGACGTTAAAATACAGATGAAGAATATTGGTTTTTTCGAAAGTGCTTTGCTTGGTATTTTTGCATCCCCTGTCTCTGGTTGTGATTGACTACTACTCGAATGAGACAAATTTTAGTTGTGATCCTTTTGCTCGGCTTTAGCTGCGCCAAAGGCCAACTCGCTACCTCACCTTGGCAGCTTGAGCTTGGCGTAGGTTCATATGGGGCTTCTCTTGCTGTACCCCGTTTTAATCCTTTTCATCTTCGCTGTGAGCTCGGCGCGACTTACCAATGGAACCAACATCCCCATAGCCAGTGGGTCCAAGGATTTATGCTGGGATATTTTCGTCATCGCTTTGTGCAGCGTGGCGTACAAGCCTACACGGAATTTGGTTGGCGCTGGCAATGGGATGGAGGAGTGAGCTTGACCCCCCTGTTAGTGGGAGGAGGATACGTACTTTCCTCGCCTGATATGGCGAGCTTGGAATGGAACCCCGCCACCGAACGATACGAACAGTTAAATGCCCCGATACGTCATAACTGGCTCATTTCTATTGGTAGCACGATGGCTTATCAAATTCCGAAAAAGCTGATCTCCTTTCCCATTAGTCTTTACCTCAGCTACCGACTCCATGTTCAGGGAATCTTCATCCAACGCACCGTCCCCATCATTGTGTATAGCCCGCTTACTTTGGGGATTAGAACGCCCCTTTCGAGGGAGTGAAGGATACCAGGGTCAATGGCATGGGATGAAAGGTTCTCTCCTTTCTCATGCTAGACCTGACCTGCAGCTCCCTATCGACGATTAGATCATTTTCATTTAGAAAAGAATAACCATGCTTCGCTTCGCATATTTCTCCCTGTTCGTTTTGCTTATCCTGGGTGGCTGTCAATCTAGCTGGGCTCCACCTACAGAACCTTGTTCTCTCAGTCCGGTATTTAACATCAATTCTGAGCATCCCAAAGCGGACAAGATCCAGCGCATCATGGACCGCTACGTCGCCCAAGGCATCCCTGGCGTCATAGTCTTGGTGGATGATGAAGATGGGATGTGGGTCGGAAGTGCTGGCTACGCAGATTTGGAACAGGGCCTTGCCATGCAAACCTGCCACTTAAACAAGCTAGGCAGCGTCACCAAAATGATGATGGGATCTTTAGTTTGGGACTTGGTACAAGAAGGATTATTAGATATTGAAGCCCCGATTAGCCAGTATATCCCTGAGATAAGCACCCAGCTTCCTTTTGGCGACCAAATCAAGCTGTATATGCTGCTCAATCACTCCTCTGGGGTATATGACATAGCTCGAGATTTGGAGTACAACCTAGCCATCCTCAACGACATGACTCATGTCTGGACAGAAGAAGAGGTGCTCACCTTCTTGGAAGGAAAATCGGCTACTCATGAGCCAGGCACGGCCATCCGATACTCCAATACCAATACCCTGTTGGAAGGCCTCATTATCGAAGCAGTGACAGGGCGACCCCACGCCGAAGTACTACAGGAGCGGATATTTGACCGCCTAGGCATGGGGGAAACGGCATACTATAACTATGATGGAGATTTTCCCTTTGGTCAGTTGGCGCAAGGTTATCTAGACTTCAACAATGACGAGGGGAGTATTCAAAACATTTCGGCCTTGAACCCAGGTAATGGCAATGGATTTACCGGAGTATATGGTACGGTGACCGATATGTTTCTTTTCGCTGATGCATTGCTGCGAGAGCAAAGCTTGATAGAACCCGAAAACTTGGCCTTGATTTATGAGACTTTGGGAAACAACGAGGAATCTGATCCTTGGCAAACCAGCTGGGGGGGGATACACAGTGAGTATCGCAATGATCTACCAGAAGGAATTCTAGCCCTAGGGCATGCGGGGGGAGATATTGGCTATTCTTCTTGTTTGAACTACTTTCCACATAATGAAACTGTATTTGCGGCTACCTTCAATTACGGAGGAAATTTACCAAGCCCATTGCTTTCCGTGCTTAGGGATCTTCGTAGGGAACTGGTTCTGGCTATGGCTGAATAGGAAAGGATAAAAATCAGATCTATTTCTCTGAGAAGATTCATATGTCTTGCTTGTAGGATGTGCAGCTAGCATATTGCTGAGGTAAGTTTGAAGCTCATGCGCCGTGGAACATGTTTCCTATTTTACTCCCTGTTTTTCTATGTAACGGTCTTGCCTCAAGTTCAGCCTTTCGGCGGAGCTTACCTAGGAGGAACCCTGCGCATCCATCCTCAATATCCCGCCCAAACCCAGCCTAGTTGGGCCATTTCCACGGGGATCGAGAGGAAGATACCCGACGCGGATCACTGGACAGCGCGGTATGGTTACCCTCGAATTCGCTTTTCCCTGAGCTGGGCTGGACTGGGAAACCCTGATGTCCTTGGGCAAGCCATAGGCGGCCAAATTGGTTTGGCGCATGAATTCTATTCCAAAAGAAATTGGGCATTTGGCGGTACAGTCAATATCGGTTTGGCATGGCTGAGCAAGCCATTTGATCGCCAGCAAAACCCAGGTAATACGGCTCTCGGGGCTCGATTTACCAACTTGACTAGTGGGGAACTCTACCTCGTTAGACAGCTGACTCGATATCAAATCCGTGTTGGATTTGCCTATTGGCATTATTCCAGCGCCAGGGCCCGACTACCGAATTTAGGCATCAACTTACCCATGGCGACACTTACCTTGGCCAGGGGCAAGTTGACTCATGGCCGGCTTCCAGTGCCCAATAAGGAGGATTTAGACATCGATGCGTGGGCATGGTACCTACGTGGAGGCTTGGGGCGGGTATCTCGTAAGGTAGCCGGAGGACCTCAGCATTGGATCTGGGGATTGAGTACTTGGGGAAGTTGGCAGCCTGGGCCTAAACTTCGTTACGTATTGGGGGCCAAGGTTTTTCAAGAGCGATCTTTGATCGCGTTTTTCAAAGACCAGGATTTTGGGTTTGAGCATCCCAGTCGTGAAGCTATTGGGGCAGTCACCTTCACAGGGGTAGAGGTCATGTTTGGTAGGTTTGGGCTCCATTTATGGCTGGGGCCGTATCTGCGGCGGCCAGAATTAATGCCTTATACCTTGTTCACTGAATTGGGAGGGCACTACTATCTACCCCACCTTTTGGGTGGAAATAGGCTATTTCTCTCCGCTGCCGTTCAAGCACACGGAGGCGATGCTGATTTTGCTGAGTGGGGGCTAGGCTTCAGATTCTAGTGGCGTGAGCATGGTTTATTCTGACCACAGCTGAGCCAAGTGAACCAAGGTCCTAACCGATGCTTGCATGTCTTGTACGGATACCCACTCCTGTTTGCTATGAAACGCATGCTCACCTGCAAAAATATTGGGGCAGGGTAGGCCCAAAAAAGAAAGCCTCGATCCATCAGTTCCTCCTCTAATCGACCCTCTTAGAGGTTCTAAGCCAGCCCTTTTGATCGCTTCTGCAGCCTTGCTGATGATTTGGGGATGTAGGTCCAAGACCTCTTTCATGTTGCGATATTGCTCCAGGGTACTGAGCTCCGCTTTGCTACCAGGATAGTTCTGTAATACCTCATCTACAATTCCCTGTAGAGTTTGTGCATGGATTTCTAATTGTTTGGTATCAAAATCTCGAATAATGAAATCAATCTGTACGCGTTCGGCAATGCCTTGAATCTGTACGGGGTGCACAAAGCCCTCACGCCCCTCGGTTCCCTCGGGAGAGAGAGCTAGGGGAATACGGCTCAGAATGTCTCCTGCGATCTTCATGGCGTGCTGAAGTTTGCCCTTGGCAAACCCTGGGTGGGCACTCACCCCATGGATAATCAAGGTAGCACCATCCGCGGAGAAGGTCTCATCTTCAAAGGAGCCAGCTTTCTCCCCGTCTACTGTGTATCCATAGTCTGCCCCCAAACGATCTAGGTCTACTTCATCGACTCCTCTACCAATTTCCTCGTCAGGAGTGAAGAGGATTCGGAGTTTGGGATGGGGAAGTTCTGGATGCTGAAGTAGAAAGTGAGCGGCATCCATGATGGAGGCAACACCAGCTTTATTATCTGCTCCTAGCAAGGTAGTCCCACTAGCAGTAATGATATCATGACCAATTTGATCGACGAGATCCGGATGGTCTGTCGCTCGAATCACTACTGAAGGGTCATCTGGAAGAATCAAATCTTGCCCCTGATAATTCTGGTGAATCAAGGGTTTGACCCCTTTTCCGCTTGCATCTGGAGAGGTGTCCATGTGGGAGCAAAAACAAATCGTGGGCAGGTCTTGATCAACCGTCGCGGGAATCGTGGCGTACACATACCCATTTTCGTCCATTTCCACTTCTGTCGCTCCCATTTCTTCCAGCTCAGTCAAAAGCAAACGGCCCAAATCTTTCTGCTTTTCGGTCGAGGGGCAAGTGTTGGACGAAGGGTCACTTTGGGTATCGATTTGTGCGTAGCGCAAAAAACGATCGGTCACGGTATGGGAGTAGGAGGAAAAATCCACTGGCAGGTGAGTTTAGTTGTAGAAGGAAGAGAGAGGCCGAAATAGGCAAATTCTTTAAGCGAAGAAACTAAGTAAGCGGCCAAAAGAAAAACGGTAATCGGGGTACGGGAGTACGGTCAATGTCGTGGCAACTACACCTTCGCTCCATAGCCCATACCGCTATACCCCGATTCCTTCTGTCCAACTGCTTATAAACAGGTTTAGAGCTGAAAATTATGTTAACTATTGCGCCGATATTTCATGCCAGATCCAGGAAGAAGAATCGAGTTGGCGGGCCAAGCGGGCTTTTTTCTGACGCTGAGATGGTATGGAAGCTCAAGCAAAAGTGCATAGGTGTTTTTTGACTGTTCCTTAATTCTGAAAAATTTAGCCCATTCTGTCATTTTTCGAATTTAAGACCCATCCCAAAAGAAAAACCGGACTTGCTCATCAAGAACAAATCCGGCGAATTCAATACCGCTTATGATCCTAAATTACATATTAGATTTTTCCTATGCAACTATTGGCCTAATAAGCTTTTGAGAAATGTCTGAGTTTCGGAATCATATACTCCAGTGGGCTCGCTGATTCCTTGTTGACTTTGCAGGGCTTGGACGGCTTTTTCGGTACGCGGTCCAAAATCGCCATCTGAGGTGCCTACATCAAAGCCAGCCAGTTTCAAGG
>CAZFPQ010000128.1:0-13317 GCA_964521065.1 uncultured Bacteroidia bacterium
GTACTCGTGGCAAGACAAGTTTTGGCCGTAAAGGAAAAATCCAAACAGCCTCTAACAGAATCCTTATGCTGCTCAGGCTCTCACTGGCCAACCCGTTTGTCTCCATTGGAGGGGTTTATCTACGAGGGTGATAGAGCGCGTGAACCTCCCTCAGTTTTTCTCGGTCTAGGTGTAAGTATAACTCTGTGGTGGTAATGGACTCGTGTCCCAGCATCTCTTGCACGGCCCTAAGGTCGGCTCCTCCTTCTATGAGGTGGGTAGCAAAGGAATGTCGCAGCGTATGTGGGCTGACCTGCTGTGGAATTTCTGCGGACTGAGCGGCTTTTTTGACTAGTTGAAAAATGGAAATCCTAGAAAGTCGACTTCCCCGCTGGTTCAAAAATACCCAGTCTTCTTCTCCTGGCTTGATGGAGAGGTGAAAACGAAACTCCCTCAAGTTTCTCCCCAGCCAGTAGAGCGCCGGTTCTCCCGCAGGAACGAGACGCTCCTTACCCCCCTTGCCTGTAATGCGCAAAAATCCTTCATCCCAGTAAATCTGAGACAGTTTAAGTTGAGAAAGCTCGGATACCCTGAGTCCCGAACTGTACAGGGTTTCCAGGATGGCCCTGTCTCGGAGCCCAACTTTTTTATCTAGGTCAATGGTATTCAGCATGGCCTCGACCTCAAAAGGGCTGAGTACCGAGGGAAGCTTGCGAGCGAACTTAGGAAGATGGAGGCGGTCACTGGGATCGCTTTCTGCCAGGGTGTCCACCAACAAAAATCCATGAAAAGACCGCAATGCTGATATATTTCGCGCAATGGATCTCTCACCTAAAAGGCAGTCTTCAGAAAGGAAATACAAAAACTGCTGCAAGGTCGCCAAGGTGGCTTGGGTGGGGGAGGCCAATTCCATCACGTATTCGGCGTGGTGGGCATAGCGAGCCACATCTCTTTGATACGCTTCGCGTGTAGGAGCTGCCAGGCCTCTTTCTACCCCAAGGTAGAGCTCATATTCTTTCTGGGCATCTTTCCAAGAGATGGACATGAGAGATGGTGGTTGATCTGATTGAAGATACATATTACGGAGATAAACTTTCTAAGGCTGGCCTGGCCCAAGTTCAGGATGTCAAGGTATACTTCTCCAGGTGGTAAATTTCCTTTTAATTTGCGTTTCTATCAGTAATCCTTGTCCTCAGACAAGGTTTCACTCATCCACTTCAAGCGATAATCCATGAACATTTTGATCGTCAATGGGCCTAATTTAAATATGCTAGGGCAGAGGGAGCCGAGTGTATATGGCCACCAGACCTTAGAGGACATACTCCAAGAATTGAATGATAAATTTCCTCAGCATCACCTTTCCCATTTTCAATCCAACCACGAAGGGGAGCTGGTAGATCGGCTTCAACAAGCCATGGGAGATGGCACGCAAGGCTTGGTAATTAACGGAGCGGCACTGTCCCATTATAGCTATGCACTCCAGGATGCATTGTCCATGTTGAGTTTCCCCAAGGTGGAGGTTCATATCTCCCATATATTTGCCAGGGAGCCCTTTCGTCATCATTCGGTCATCAGTCCGGCTTGTACAGGGATGATTTCAGGCTTAGGTACCCATGGCTATCATCTGGCCCTTCATTGGCTAGGAGAGCGCCTGTCTTGAGTTAGATTTTTGAGTAATCTTGACTAACTTAACCTAGAGAATTTAATCTACACATGGACGTATATCGTTCCCTTGATACCTACTTGCCCGGTCCCCATCCTGTAGCTACCATTGGCACCTTTGATGGCCTGCACATAGGACATAAAACCATTTTGGAACGAATCAAGCAAGCAGCCAGTGAAAGAGATGGTGAATCGGTGTTGATCAGCTTTCACCCACATCCTCGCTTGGTTCTTTTTCCTGAAAACAATCCCCTCCGACTCCTCCATACCCTGGATGAAAAGATTGAGGCCTTGGCAGAGCTTGGGATTGATAAGCTGTTGTTAATTCCCTTTACCAAAGAATTTTCTCGTTTACCATCCCAGAGATTCATCAAAGATGTGCTGGTTGATCACGTCAAGATCGAACGAATCATCATTGGCTATGATCATCGGTTTGGAAAAAATCGTACCGGAGGCTTGCAAGAGTTGCAAACTCATGCCGAGCAGTTTCGCTACACGGTAGAAGAAATTCCCGCTCAGAGCATCGACGAGGCCAAAGTGAGCAGCACCAAAATCCGCAAAGCTTTGCAAGGTGGCAAGGTGCAGGATGCGCAGAAATATCTTGGCTACCCTTACTCATTTGCAGGTACGGTAATCCATGGGGAAAAAGCTGGCCGTAAGCTTGGTTACCCCACGGCCAACTTAACCCCTGAAGATCCCCTTAAAATCATTCCTGGACGTGGGATATATTTTGTTAAAGCCAAGGTAAAAGAGAAACTATACTACGGAATGATGAGCATAGGGGTGAAGCCTACCATGGGAGATTTTACTCAGACTCAGGAGGTTTATCTATTTGACTTTGACGAGGACATATATGGGGAAACCGTTCGGGTTTATTTTCTGGAGTATTTGAGAGGAGAGAAAAAATTTTCGAGCCTAGAGGCTCTGATTCAGGCCATGGATGGAGATCGGGATTATTGCTTGGCACAAATTCAAAGGCTTGGTCCTTTAAGCTAAAAGGGGATTACTCTCAGAATTTTCTTTCGACCATCAGTTGCCATAACTCAGCACCCTAAAAGATAAAGACATGAAAAAAGTTTGGTTACTTAGCTTAGTATGTTCCATGGGGCTCTTGACGTCCTGCAAGCCTGATGTGTGTGATTGCCTAGATCGGGTCGGGGAGATGTCATTAGATGGGATAACGGAACTTCTTGGTGGAGAGGAAATGAAAACCGAAAACGAAGCTTGTTGGGAAGAACTCAACCAGTATAAGCCCCTCGAACTGATTCAAAAGGCAAAAGAGTGCCAAGCCCAAAAAGAAAACTAATCTCCTTTGAATTGGACATTTACTTTTTTGGGTACAGGGACCTCGCAAGGAATTCCCGTAATATCCTGTTCATGCGAGGTCTGTACGTCGGTTGACCCTCGGGACAAGCGTTTGAGGACAAGTGGCCTCTTTCAGGTGGGAGAGACCAGCTTGGTGTTTGATGCAGGACCAGATTTTCGTCAGCAGATGTTGAGGGAAAAAGTACATCAATTAAGTGCAGTGGTTTTTACCCACCAGCACAAAGATCATACAGCGGGTCTCGATGATGTGCGAGCGTATAACTATTTACAAGATCGGCGTATGCCGGTCTTTGGCACCTCCGCGGTACTAGAACATCTGCGCAAAGAATATTACTACATCTTTGATAACCCAGGTTATCCAGGTCTACCGCAATTGGACCTCAAGGAGATCGATCCTCATTCGGACTTAGTCGTAGGGGAAGTTCGTCTGACCCCCATACCTTTGATGCATGGCAAGATGCCGGTCTTGGGTTATCGCTACCAAGATTTTGCCTATTTGACAGATACCAACTTTATCCCTGAGGCCTCTTTTGATAAGTTAAGGGGGGTAAAAACCCTGGTGATAGACGCCCTCCGGCGCGAACCTCATTATTCACATTTTTCCCTTTCGGAATCCTTAGCAGCGATTGACAAAATTCAACCTGAGCGTGCTTACCTGATCCACTTAAGCCACTTGATGGGACTTCATGAAGAAGTGGAGAGAGAGCTACCAGCAGGGGTGAGGATAGGGTATGATGGATTGAGCTTGGAGGGAGGGTAAGCGCCTCATTAGCTGTAGTATAAAAAATGACAAATCGTATCTGAGTAAAGTCTATCTCCATGAAACACCTAGCTATTGTTTGGCCGATCTTATTACTTATGGGCCAACTGTTTTTCTCGTGCAATCCTACAGAAACCTCCACTAATCCAGATCCAGTACCGGTTGATACCCTTAGTACAATGGTTTACGACCAATTGTACGATGACCTTTTGTTTGCAAAGCGGCTCTCAGGCCAGGGTAACTATATGGCAGCTAGGATGAAGTTTGCAGAGTTAGAGCAAAAAGCGCTGGTGGCAAATCACTTAGATATTGCGTACAAATGTAAAATTTCATTGGCAGCTTTTCTCTCAAACCAACCTGATTTCTATGCTGCCCTAAATGATTACCTGTTGCCGATCATCGACTCGGTAGAACGATTTATCATGCCCTGTGAGACCGATTTGCTTACTTACTATTTGGTCCTTGGTGCAGGATATGCTGAGTGGGGACAGACTAGGAGCGCCTTTCGTGCATTTTCAAAGGCTAGTAATCTCAAACCCATCATACTTGACTCACTTGAACGCACCGATCAAAGTACGGACTCTTTGGCCATTGATATTGGCCAAAAGAAATTGCTCATATCTTATCAGGTACTCAATACCTGGGGGGGATACTACCTTCAATTGGGTCAAGCAGATAGTGCAAGGTTCTATTTTGATCAGACCCTTTCAATGGTCTTTTCTGAAGAAAGCCGTTTTTTGAATCCCTCTCAAAAAATATTAATTACTGTTTCTGCTTATGACAACATCGGACTTACCTACCAACTAAATGAAAATTGGGAGCAAGCGGTTAGGTATCACAATTTGGCCTATGAATCTCTAGGGGATAATGGAGCAAGTATGTTAGCCAGAGCCAGTACAGCATACAACTTAGCTCTCTGTCATGGGCAATTAGGCGACTTTGAACGTGCTCAGGCCTACAACGATCAAAGCAGATTTTTGACTGGAAAGATAGATTCTATTACCAAGAAAATAGAGTCACGTGACCGGTCGCTTTCTCAGGCTATGATTTACTTTAACCAGTCTTTGATTTACCTAGGCCAGAATAAAAGATCTGAGGCCATTCGCGCCATCAACATGGCCTTCTACCATTCCAGTACAAGTTTTCCAATCGATGCGGATTTACTCACCATTCCCAACGCGGATAGCCTGGTTCTCCAGCAGCAGACCCTGCTCTACATCAAGCATAAAATAGATTTGTTAGAGGGTGATTCTTCGCTTCAGGCCGTATCAGCGAAGCAAGCGCTATATGATCTGTATCGTCAAATGTTCATCAAGGCTCTGGCCAATGATTTTTATTCTGAATCGGATCAGCCAGAAGATTTTGGAGATTGGTCTTATAGCATATGGAATGGTGCGATTCGCAATTCCATCAGAGCCAGCCAGATCTATCCCTTAGATGATGACATACATTTGGCCTCGGCCCTCAAATTCTCAGATATTAGTCGCTCTCGATTTTTACTTCAGTCCATTTGGAAGTCACAAATTGGAAGACGTTATGGGCCAGGAATCCTTGGTGAAGCATTTAGGACTTGGACCCTCCTAGAGGCAGGGCTGAGCCATCGAATGACCCAGATTAATAGGGAGTTGTTCCAACTTCGCCAGCAGCAAGGGGCAATAGACAGCAGCCTATTAAATGATTACGCTCACATCCTAGATAGTTTAGGAAGCGCAAGGGAGAATCTGAGAATTAAGATTGAAGCCACTCGCCCGGGATATTTTTCTCAGAACCTCAAAGAAAATGTATCGCTGGAAATAGAGGAATTAATGAAAAACTATTCTTCTCCCGATCAAGCCATGCTTCAGTATTTTTGGGGTTCGCAGGGAGTGTATGCTTTCCTAGTTCATCAAGGGCGACTTAAGACTTTTATTACCCCTCGTAGCGCTGAGCTAGATAGCCTTTTACAGAGGCTGGTCCGTTGGCAAAGGGCCTTTCCAGGGGCTATTTATGAGGGTAATCAGCTTGCATTGGACAGCGTTTGGCGGGCCGATTCCTATGAAGCCTATCAAAAGCTACTCCGAGCGCCTTTGGATACCCTGAGGTCGCGCACAGAGGTAGGAAGCATTTCTCTAAAACTGATGTTAGATAGTACCCTGCTACACCTGAACCCTGCTGCATGGATAATCAAGAATGGAGATAATCTTGGACCTTTGGATAAGGATGACTTTTTGGTCTCTGACGAACAGATTGTATTGAGCTCCGAGTACTCTGCGGCTATGTTGGTCAATGAAAGTTTGCTACAAGCAGATGTCCCTCCTACAAGGTTTTACTCCAAATTCGTTCCTACTTATCGAGGGGATCGATATGAAGATCTGGCGGCCCTCCGAGATCGAAACGACTTCAGTAGCTTGGCTGCAAACTGGATAAAGGATTACCGAATCCTTCGCGGAGAATATACCCAAACTCAAGCCTTAGAAGCCTTGCAGAAAGCAGGTAAGGAAAGCCAGATTCTGCATGTGATCATGCATGGGAAAAGTAACATGAGTGATCCATTGAGTGCGTCGCTCTTTCTGGGAGATACAGACTCTATTACCGCTGGGGATGTTTATCAGCAGGAAGTTCCAGTAGACTTGCTGATCTTGGATGGCTGCGAGACGGGAGTAGGTCCTTATCAGGCTTCAGAAGGGTTGCAAAATCTATCGCGGGCCTTCACCCAAGCAGGTAGTTCGGCGATTTTAATGAGCAAATGGCCTGTAGAAGCAGTGGTTCAGCAGCGCTTGATGGAAAGCTTATTGGCCAACTTAAAATCAGGTATGCCCAAGGATTTAGCCTGGAAAAAAGCCCAGTTAGCTTATTTGGAAGCGGTTCCGCTAGACCACATGTACCCATATTATTGGGCTGCCATGATGCCGATTGGCAACATGGATCCTATATCTACCTCCTCTACAAAGGTGGTCCCTCGATGGGGCTGGCTTTTGCTACTGGGGCTGGTTCTAGCTGGGGGAGGGGTATGGATGATAAGGCGTCAGCGAAGACATTCGTAGCTCCAGATAAGGCCAAATCATAGATTAGATAAAATTGTCTGTGCCTTGTCTAAAAAGAATGGGTCCTCACAAGAGCCCTCATTTAAGGATTGAAGAATCGATTTCGCTTCTTCAACTCGTCCAGATTCAAATGCTACTTGTGACAAGAGTATTTGAAACTTACACTTGGCACTTTGGCGAGTATTGGCATCGCTGTAGTTCCGATAGCCCTCTGTGACTAACCATTCCAGCAACTGTGTGGTTTGGTCTAAGTCTTTTTGAGACTCCGGGGCGTATAGGTAAGCGAGTGCTAAGCCCAGTGCCCAGTTGGGATCGGTTTCAGGGCTAAGCGAAAGTGATTTTAGGCTGTCGATGATACCGATATAGTTCTTCTGCTCGATGGCTTTGGCAACCCAACTTGTAGATATGGGCTCCCCTTGGGGGTGCGAAGCCGCTAAATATGAGCTTGGAGGCAATGTGTCATATGGAGATGATGGGAAAAGAATGGGGACTATGACGAATGCCAGCAAAATGATGGCGGCAGCAATTGCCCCAGCCCCCATCCAAACTCGACGCCAATTAGGTTGGGTTACTTTTCCTTCATTAGGGACGGGATTGGCGTCTTCTATTTTTTTTTTGTCTTCCTGAAAGACTAAAGTCAGGTGAAGTGCTTCTAAAAAGCGATGCGCTTCGGCCAGTTTAGGATCTTTGACTAGGTCCTCTCTGAATGAAATCCGTTCTTCTGGAGTCATTTTTCCAGAAATGTAGCTGCGGATTCTATCTTCTTGATATAGGTTAGGCTGGTTCATGATTGTAGACCGTTTATGATCTTTCTGAGTCGATCAATGCATTGGCTTTTTTGAGAATAAAGGGTGTTGAGGTTTTTGTACTTGAACTTTTTCAATAACTGCTTACCCTTGAGCCCCTCTTTCTCAATGGCTCGGATCAGCTCATAGCAGGAGTGATATTTTTGCTCTAGGATACGCATACCTTTTCTAAATAGCATTAGATAAGTATCCTCTTGGTCTTTTTCTTGTGTGAACTCCAAGTATGCTAGTTGATCTAGCTCTGAGGCCAGGGCCTCTGCGTCAATAGGAGTCTTACCCAGGAGCGTTTTGACTTTAGGGAAGATATTGCGAAAGGCCCGAGCAATGTAATTAGTAGGAGATCTATATTCAGCCTCATTTTTTGGGCGAAATCCCAGATTCCTCATCCGATCAAAGACCACCCAGGCAGTTTCATGAACCAATTCTTGGTCTTTTACATGGTGTAAGCCTCCTATTTCCTGGGCAGTCTTTTTCATCCACTCATATAAGATATGGACTTCACTTAAGTCGCCTTCTCGAAGTTTCTCAATGACCTTGAGTAGGCTTTCATCATCGTTTTCTTCGGGCATGCTAGGTGAGCTAGGTATTTTTTTTAAAAAAGTTGGGTTTAGAAATTAAGGTTTATCCTTTTCCTACTCTATGTACATGTAGGGCGGTAGTCATGACCCCTACATTCTGAGAGCGCTTTCAGGTTTTTTCTGGTTAAGCCACATCGGCTTTCCCATCAATTAACCTAAAAAAGGAAAAAAATGTCAATTTTTCACCGAATCCCCGATCTGGGGAATGGAATTCTTGTGTCCTGGTTTAAGCAGCTTATTCCTGCGTTGCTACTAGGCTGGATGATGATAGGACACGCAGTGGAGTCTCAGGCTCAAGTAATTCTTGAGATAGAAGATGTGCAGTTTCGCTTACGTACCGAGTCGGCTGAACCAGATTCTCAATATGTCACCTTATCGCCAAATCCAGCTTCCAACTACGTCAAGCTTACAGCTTCCCCAACCCTGGATCTTTCCCAGGTAGAGATCACTAATGTAGCTGGGCAAACCATCTTTTCAATTTCAGTTCAAGGGCCAAGTCAGCATTCTGTTGAGTTAAGTCCCGGACTTTATTATGTAGAAGCTCACGGGGCTCAGGGGCAGGTCTTTGTTGAAACCCTTCAAATCATTCAATAAGGTCACTCAACTTTTGTTCTAACCATAATCGGCCGCTGAAGCTCAGCGGCCGAGTTTCTTTTAAACGCGATGCGAATTTGTCCACATCCTCTTTGTTATGTACCCGAAGCAAGGCGAGGATCAGATTCAAGCGATTCTTGTAATCGCTTTTTTCAACTTGCTTCAAGGTCTTAGAACGCTGGATTTTTTGCTTGAGTCTTTGGATATATTCTGGTAAGAACTCCGTATCGCCTAGCTCATAGGCTGTCTGAATTTTAAGTGTTTCAAACTGAATCAAGTAAAAGGGATCAGAAAAGTTTGCTGGTGGTTGGGCTTTCATGACCAATTGAAACTGACCTAGGGCAAATTGGTAGCTGACCCAGTTAAAAAAGTAAGCTATTTCCGCATCTTCTTCGGGAAGCAACTGACGGTATCGGTCTAAGAACTCTAATGCTTTTATTTCAAGTTCCTTGTGCTGATTTAAGTCGGACTCTAGAAGTAGGGTGCGAAGAAATATCTTAGAAATAGTGGCATAAACTTTTCGGCTCAAAGGCCAGATTTGATCTTGGTGCGCCCATTCAAATAAATCAAGAATAAGCTTGTGCTCTCCAAGGGCTCGGCTTTCTCTGAGTTTTCTTAAAAGACAATTGGTCAAGCTCAGGTGTAGGGTGGCAAATAGTCGACGACTAAAAGAGTCCTGAACTGCCTGTAGTCGAGGAACCCAAAAGGTGGATTCAGCAAAAGAAAATGGTTCTACTTGATCCCTCTGGGTCCATGTGTAATATTCTTCTAGGTAATGGACTGGGGCTTGGTCGATTTTATCTAAAGCTATAGATAGCTCCTTGGGCAAGCTCCCACTTGGGATCAGGGACTGTTCGAGCTGATGGATGGCATTAAGTGCATCATTGAAGTGATTGGCTAAAGGTGCATTTGATTGACCTATGACAATTGCTTCTTCCAGAATTTCTATTTTCCAACGCCATATTTGGTGAAGCATCACGATGACATGGGTCACCGATTGCTTTTTGCGGAAAGTGTCGGGATGCAGAATCCTATGCGCCAACTCTTCTCTTCTCACTCTGTAAGCATGATCGTGGTAGGCAAAGTCTTTCTTTTGGCCACGATTTAGCCTGCCCAAGACTTTATTAATACTTAGAGGGAGCATGTTATGTGCATTCCGCTCTGTGAGCTCCTGTACCAACAATTGGCCTTGGAGTCCTATATCTTTTCTAAACCTAAGCCAAGCCAAGTAGCCTTCTAATTCACCTTGAAGGTCATTACGTAACCTTATGAGGCGCTTTTCAGCCCTACTTCCATATAATCCCAGTTTTTCAGGCATTGATCTCCAGTCGCCTTCCGTTGCAAGCCATGCACGATATAGTTCCCTTACGTCCTCTTTTGAGCTTCCCAAGCTTTGAGTAAGCCAATGACCAAATTCGCGAGCTTCTTTTGAATCAAGGAGTGCGTATAGCCGATCGAACTGATACATGAATGTTGATTTAGCTCTTTGAGACCAATTAAATCTAAGTAAATAAAATGATCATTAGAGAAACTGAATCAGGTCCTAGTTAGAGGCTGATTAGGTGTTGAGTTTACGGCCAAAACTTGTCTTGCCACGAGTACTAGGGATTAAGGGCCCCAAGAGGAGTCTGACCGCTCAGATTTTTTGAGGAATAGCGGGCTATTTCGAGAAAAATCTGCGCAGCCAGAACCCAGAAATCCTACGTTTCAGCTCGAAATACCAAAACCCAAACAACCTCTTAGAAGGGTTTGTTCCTGTTATAGGTATTTTGGGTATTGAATTATTGTAGAATGTTTATCTGCTTGATCTACATCCCGGTATATGAGGAAACTTGATGAGTATGGTCAGGGTTGTTGGGATTTTTTGTATACATAACTAGGGTTAATAGATTGTATATCAGTATTTTGTAATTTTTTGTTGAAAATTTATGAGGGATATTTTGGTTTTTTTTACCCTTGGCTTTGGAGCTAAATCCCTCAATTTAGAGGTGGGAAAGCTAAATATGGGAGGCACCAATTATTCGTTCTTTTCGGCCTCCCAACTTTTTCTAGCTAACCCATCGCCTATAAGTAATTAGGCAATCTGTCGAAATTTTGTAGATCCATACTCTGACTGATCCATATGCAGAAATATGGATGAGGTTTTATGTTCTATACTCAGAGGTAATGAGTCGTCTCATAACTGCGACTAAGCTGCTTTACGCAGTGAGAGATGGTAATCCAGATTAAATAGGGGAAGACTGTGTGATACAGTGGCTATTCGGAAGCCTCACACCCCTCAATATTTATCCAAGCTAACAAGAACACCATGACTTCTCGAATCACATTGTTTGTTTTTCTATTCCTTGGCCTTGGGGGACATGTTTTTTCACAAGATGCATTGGAGAAAACGGTAGTCACTGATTCTGCTGATACTGTGGCTACTTCCAAGGCGAAAAAAAATAGAGATGTAGGGCTAGGAACGGAATATGGCCTTCTTTATTCCGACGCAACAGGCTTAAACCTTGCAAATCAAACGGCCTCCGGCTGGCGAGTAAACATTCAGGTCGGCAATGGCTCGGTAGGTAAGAAAGCCCTCAAATTGAGGTATCAGATTGCCATGTCTTGGCTTCAATTCAACTCTCCCAACTCCTTTTCCAATGGCCAAAGCAGTGAGGTCTTCTTAAACCCCTTTTTCGGCCTGGAGCTCAAGCATAGTGGTCTTTGGGAAGGATTGGCTTCCTTTTCTTTGGGCATATCAGGAGGGGCTCTATTTGGTGACGGGCAATGGGCGGAGTTCCTCACCAATGATTTCGCGGCTTCAAGCCTTGCGCCTAGCATATCACTTTCGCTACGGCCTGCAGTTACCATGAGGATGGCAGGCGACAACTATATACGAATCGGTTATGACTTCCTCTATCTAGGAGCCTTACCCAAAGACTTGAGAGGTCTAATGAATGGATTGCTGCTGGCTCCCGTTTTGGCGTATAATTTTCGATGAGACCGTTTAACCTAGTTCTCTTCCAATCGGACTTCTGGGTCAGTAAATGGAACTCTCGGCATTGCTATCATGCAATCTGCCTACTAGCCCTGTACCTGAGGCAGTCCCAAAAATTTGATTGCCAGGGTCAAGCACCTCTGAAGGGTGTCAGCAATGTTACAATCATGATTGCCGCCCAGATTGCTGCAAGAGTGATCCCCGAGGATTCCATCCCCCAAGAGTGGGAGAATACGACGCGAAGATATCGGCAGCAGCAGAGAGACATCAATCGGCATTATCGAGCACCTTGAGGCAAAGGGCTTATTGCCAGTGGTTTATATCTGATAAGGTGTAACTGGTGTCTTTTAATTCTTGTCAAACTACAATTCAATGTTCATGAGAACTCTTGTTTCTTACATATTGATTAGCCTCTTGGTGATGGTTACTGCTTTTGGGCAGACAACCCTTGCTCCTGGTGATATTGCTTTTGTGGCGTATCAGATGGATGAGCCTGATCGATTTGCGTTTATTCTTCTAGAGGATGTTACTAGCGGTACCTCTATTTCATTTACTGACCGTGGATGGGGAGGAACTTCATTTGTAACTAGCACAAATGAGAGCACCTGTAACTGGACTGCAAATTCCTCTATTCCTGCGGGAACAGTAGTTGTGATCGAAGGTACGGGAACGGCTAATATGGGAAGTGTCACAGGTCAATTGGATGGCTTAGATGATTTGAGTAACGAAGATGGTGATCAAATCCTAGCCTATCAGGGAACGGCTAATAACCCCAATTTTCTCGCTGGCGTCAGTTCCCACCAATGGTATTCAACCAATCAGGGATCGACGCAGGAAGATCGTTCTGCGATTCCCAATACTTTAGGTGTTTTGACTACAGCTTTTGGAATCGAGATCTATATTAATCGGGATAACGGCTACTACAAGGGATGTATCACCGTAGGGAACAAAGCACAACTACGCCGAGAAATCAACGACCCACAAAACTGGGTTCGAAGCAACGCTATCAATTGGCCCCCATCCTTTCCGACTTACACCGTAACCTCTACCCCAGAACCCTGGCCAGGGACTGCATTGGCTCCAGGTGATATTGCATTTGTGGCCTATCAGATGGATGACCCCGAACGCTTTGCGTTTGTTCTACTTGAAGACGTTGTCGCAGGTACACGTATCCGGTTTACAGATGAAGGGTGGAGCGGCACTCGTTTCTACGCGAGCGACAATGAAAACAGCATGATCTGGACTGCTGACTCAGGACTCTCGGCTGGATTGGTGATTGACATCGACAACGGAAGTGCGAATTATGGCAGCACTTGTGGTAACCTCAACTTGCTTCATGATTTGAGTAATGAAACAGGAGATCAAATCCTAGCATACCAAGGGAATGTGAATAGCCCTATTTTTCTAGCGGGGCTCAGCTCTCAATGGTGGTACAGTGCAGGGCAGGGGGCTTCGAGTGAGGACCGATCGGCTATTCCCAACACCTTGGGCGTTCTAACTTCAGCCCTAGGGATTGAAATTCTCCAACACCGAGACAATGGGCGATATCAAGGATGCATCACCGTAGGGAACAAAGCACAACTACGCCGAGAAATCAACGACCCACAAAACT
>CAZFPQ010000128.1:13417-19642 GCA_964521065.1 uncultured Bacteroidia bacterium
GTGCAGGGCAGGGGGCTTCGAGTGAGGACCGATCGGCTATTCCCAACACCTTGGGAGTCTTAAGCTCCTCTTTTGGTCTAGATCTCTTTTCGCATGCTGATAATGGGTTTTACCGCTCATGTATCACTACTGGAAGTAAAGAACAGTTACGGCGGGAGATCAATCATCCACAAAACTGGGTCCGTAGCAACTCTGTTGTTTGGCCTTCTAGTTTTCCTACTTTTACGGTTACATCTTCCCCGGAGCCTTGGCCTGGAACCTTGCTAGCCGATGGGTGCATTAGCTTTATAGCTTATCAAATGGATGATCCAGATCGGATTGCATTTATTTTGTTGGAAGATGTGGTTGCCGGAACGCGCATTCGCTTTACCGATCAAGGCTGGAGCGGTGGCCGCTTTTATGCTGTACCCGCCGAGGAAGGTTGTATTTGGACAGCCGACTCTGCTTTGAGTGCGGGTACAGTGGTTGAAATTAACCATGGTAGCATCAATGGTTTATTTGTGAGTCATGGAAGTTTGTGCGGGAATTTAAACGCTCTCAATAATACCAGTGGTGAAACGGGTGACCAAGTAATAGCTTACCAAGGTAACGTAAATGCCCCTGTGTTCTTGACAGGACTTAGCTCAAGAGAATGGAGTAGTACGGCTCAGGGCGCTTCAAATGAAGATAGGTCACTTATACCTAATACTCTCTCGCAAGGAGCCTCAGCTTTGGGCTTTTCCTCTCATCAAGATAATGGCTACTATTCTGGAGCAGTAGTGTCTGGAACTAGCAGTCAGTTAGCTACTGCTTTCAGTAACAGTAGTAACTGGACTCGCTCTAACAATGTGAATTGGCCTGGAAATCTACCTAGTATTATAGTGACACAAAGTTCTGGCTGCTGCGTAGTAGCTACTCCTGCTTTCTCCTTCACCACCAACTGTCTCGACACCAGTGTAGCTTTCGTGAATACGACCTCGGCGGCAGATGCCAATACCTCTTTTGCCTGGGACATAGATGGGGACGGGATCACGGACTACACCAATAATGGCAATTTTACCCACACATACCCTGGCCCAGGAACCTACATGGTCAAGCTGAAAACGAGCCGAGGAGGCTGTACCGATTCCTCTACGCAAACGGTGGTAGTGGGAGTCGCACCCGCTCAGCCGTCCATCACCCCCAGTGGTTCTCTGACCCTTTGCGATGGTGAGTCAGTAACCCTCTCCGCCTCTCCCGGCTTTCCGATCTACACTTGGTCCAATGGAGCCACTACTCAAAGTATCAACGTAAATCAAGCGGGGACTTATACTCTAACCGTCACCAATGTGGATGGCTGCGAAAGCCCTGCTAATTCAGCAACTGTGGTCGTTGGGACCACGCTGCCCACGCCGTTGATTACCACCACTGGACCCACTAGTTTTTGTGATGGAGATAGTGTGGAACTATTTGCTCCTGCTGGCCTACCGGGTTATCTATGGTCTACGGGGGACACCACTCAAAGTATTGTGGTCAAGGATGCTGGGAGTTTTTTTGTGTACGCTATCAGTACTCAGGGCTGTCAAAGTGACTCAGCTGTGATTAACGTGAATGTTACCCCTACTCCCTTAGCTCCAACCATCATTGCCAGCGGGCCGGTAGAGTTTTGTGAAGGAGGCAGCGTGCAGTTACTCGCAAACGCCGCCGTAAACAACTATACGTGGTCTAATGGATCCAGTACATCTAGTATAACAGTATCTACATCAGGAACTTACTCCGTTTTTGTAACCAGCTCAGCAGGCTGTCTCAGCGAATCCGTTGATACCACCATTGTCGTGTATCCCAATCCTACTAAGCCATTTCTTAACATTTTGGGTAGTGATTCAATCTGTGAAGGTGATAGCGTCACAATTTTCGGTCCTGCCGGTGCCGACACATATCAGTGGAGCACTAACGACACCACCCCAAGCATCGTAGTTGGCAGCTCTGGAACTTACAGCCTGACGGTGGTAAGCGCCTTTGGTTGCTCCTCCCCCCCCGCCGACACCCTCATTAACGTCCTACCCACTCCCCCCTCTCCCACTATTAATCAGAATGGCAACATCCTCAGCAGTTTGGATCCTGCGGATTCATATGCATGGTTCCTTAACGGAACTCCAGTTGGGCCTGATTCCAGTAGCATTGATGCTGCACTCTATGGGAGCGGACTGTACACCTTGCAACTTAGCAATGGTCCCTGCGTTTCACCTCTTTCAGAGGCACAGGATATAACCGTAACCCAACTGTCTTCTCTCGCTGGCGTTTCTGCCTGGAAGGCCCATCCTAATCCCGCTTCCGCTCAGGTATCGATAGCAGGAGAGTTTCCTGGTAGCATCTCGCTGCACTGGTTGTTGGTAAACTCTCTAGGGCAGTTAGTATTGAGCGGAGAATCAGAATCTCAGATAGGCGCGTACGCCTTCACCTTGTCTGTCTCTGATCTGCCCAGCGGGGTGTACCACCTACGACTCGTTTCTGATACACAGATAAGCAACCTGCCTATTTGGGTGGCTCACTGAGATGTTGCTTAGTTTGGTTCCTGCGTCCCACATAGGTAATGGTATTAGGTTAGCGACTAGACTATCCATCTGTTCGAAATAGGTCGTTCCCTCCAGGATGATTTTTGAAATTTAGAATAGTTCTATTGCCTTAGTTGTAAGGCGCTGATAGTCAATATGTATGCTCGTTAACATGATTTTAAAGAGGAGTAATCTATTTTGATTGCTTTAAGCAAAGGTTGCCTTGATGATCAGGTACTTACGACTACGCCGCTGCTCAAATTACTTACTCTCGGCAAAGGTTAAATAAGAAACTACTAATGTTATGCAGGTTTTAAATCATTATTTTCAGACACTCGCGGAGAGACAATTTAGATATCCTACTATCACTCGCGTTGATGCTTATCTAAGTAATCTAGAATCATGTAGATGAAAGCGATTCCACTCTATACTTTCCCAAGTGAGCGTCTCGATCGAATTCGACCGGGCGCTCCAATGTTTTTCCTGATGTAGCAGAAATTCAAGTTGCGTAGGGAATGTATAATGAGGGAATATGGAGAAATGGGCTAAGGGAAGCCAATCTTCATATTCCCTCTCCTGTATCTAGATAAAACTATCTAGGCCTCTTATTCTTCAACCAGTAGCTTTCTGAACAAGACACTACTGTTTTGTTCGATTCTAAGTAAGTAAATCCCTTCCGCGATTGCTGGTATGCGCAAGGGTTGTTCGGATTTTATCCGGTTCCAGTTATAGATTTCACGCCCACGTTGGTCTATCAAAGTTAACCTTACCCATTCATCTGTTCTGCCCTCCCAACTCAACCAAAACGTGCCTCTACTTGGGTTAGGAATCACAGTTAGGGCATGAGATTCGGGATGCATGATAAGGGTCAGGGTAATTTGAAATGCTTTGCTGGCAGCAGCCTGACAGCCGTTGCTGTCGACAGCTATGGCTGTATAACTTCCGCTGCTATCAGGCAGTATCCAGGGCGTGGTAACGCCTATTACCAGCATCCCATCCCGGTACCATTGGTTTTCTCCAGACCAACTGCTTATCAGGGTATCTCCATTCAAGCTAAGCTCAGCTGGCATGGGATTGCTCCAAACCATGACGGTATCGTAGGTAGTATCGGTACAGCCATTGGACTCATACCTGTAGCCTAAGACGTGTAATCCTGGACCGGCTAGGCCAGGATCAAAGGTTGAACCACTTACACCAACTCCAAAATAACTACCTCCTTGTGGCAATCCTCCTAACAAAGCTTGAGGTCCATCGGCGAGGCAAATGTCTTCAAGTCCCACCCATGAAACGACAGGGGGCTCTATAACACGGACGAGCATCGTATCCGAGACTTGGCACCCATTGGCTGCTGTGTAAGTGTATTGAACGGGGTGAAGGCCTAGCCCCACTAAAAGTGGATCAAAGGTATTTCCACTCACACCAGCTCCGGAATAAATGCCTCCATTAGGGGTGCCTTGATTTAACAACAGAGTACCGGCCCCCATACAAATGGAATCATTTGAGGGAAGAGAGAGGGTAGGGGAGGCCAGAACGGTGATAGTCAGGCTATCCATGCTCATACAACCTAAACTATCGAGGTAAGACCCGTAAATCTGGTGGGTCCCTGGTCCTGCTAAATCCGGGTGGAATCGGCCGCTCGAGTCACAGCCAGGACCAATGATTACACCTGCCGTATCGATTAGGATGGGGGGATCAAGCTGGCATACGGTATCTGGAGCATCCAAATTATATGGCACCGGATCTTGCACCCAAATCTCCAAGGTATCCCGACTTTTGCAACCTAAGGTGTTTTCTACTTCATAGATTAGCTGGTTTAGCCCCAAATTCCCTAGACCAGGATGGAATGTCGAATCAATAACACCTGGGCCGCTTAGGCTTCCACCAGGGGGGACGGTAGATAGCAAGTAGCTGGTGGCGTTAGAGCAAGTAAGGCTGTCTCCTATCAACAAAGGACTGGGTAGTCCAATAATGGTCACCCCAGGGGAGATGATAAGGGTATCGCTCCCTCCAGGCCCAAAAACCAGTAGCTGAACGGAGTAAGTCCCCGGGACATCGTACTGGATACTGGGAGAAGGTGAAGTAGATGTAGCAGGACTTCCTCCAGGGAGGAGCCAGCGAAGGCTATCAATGCTGCCACTTGAGGAGCTTTGGAAAGTAATGCCCTCACCTTCACAAAGGCTGTCTTTGAAAGATTGGATGGAGGCCTGGGGGGCTGCTACGGGGGTATTGGTAGGGATCGCCAAGCCGGCGACTTGCGCAAGGCTTTGAAAGTTGCCAATAGAGGTCGTACTGCCAAATAGGGTATCTACGGTTCTTAAACTTCCTCCTAAAGAGAAGGTGAAAAAATCCAACTCAAAAACAGCCATGTGACAAATACTATCTTCCAAAGAAAATTCCATGCCTTGGGCTCCGGTGAGATTGGCTCCTACAGGACCCATTAGAGAAGCTGCTCCTGTCGTTTTATTTAGAAGATATAAATTGTCTGAAGATATCAATGAGCCGTTATCGGCAGCATATAGCTGCCCTCCTGGGCTACAAGCAAGATTGATCAGCCCTATCCCAAAGTTAGATCCTACTAAAGTCAATTGGGCATTAGCTGTGTCCACCTCGTACAAGTTTCCAGGATTAGGAGAGTTAGCCGGGCCGCCAACGCCAAATAATTTATGAGTCGTGGGATCATAGGCCAACCCATTGATTCGTACCGATAGGGGGCCAATGAGTTGGCGAAAGCCTGTCGCTGTATCAATATTGATGAGCTCTTGATTGGTAAAGGTTGCGGCAAACCATTGGTTTGCCATCCAAGTGCCAGCACAAACAAAGTCTTGCCCAGTTTGATTTTGGATGAGATTAATTATGCCGGGGGACGATTTGGAAAACCAGATAGGACCTTCTGGATTTGTTAGCAGGTCGCTTACCCGGTAGCCCAACATCGCCCCTGGCGGAAGAGACTTAAGGGTTTTGACATGGACTCCGTCTAAATCAAGAGTAACATGCTTGGATGTTTGGCTAGTGAGTCCTATTCGGACCCGGAATAACTCTGCTTTTAAGGGGATCTCCAACGGAATTTGTAGCTTGGTCCAGCTTCTGAATGTCCCTCTTACCATAGGAGAACCAGCATCGGACCAGGTTTTACCTTGGTCAATGCTCCACTCAAAGGACAGTATTGTAGCACCGCTGTCTTGAGAGCGATAAGAAAGATAAAGTACGGGATTGTGATCAGCTTCCCTCCTAATGTCTGGACTGATCAAAAAGGGTGAAAGGCCTGGGGAAGTCTCCTCCGATGCGCTTCCTTGGAAGCGAATAAACCCCCTACCGCTGTATGCACGAAGTCGGGGTTCCGTCTCAAAATCATGATGAGTGAGTGTCCAATCGCTTAAAGGAGAGGCTTCCCAAAAGCTGGGTTCAGTTTCGAAGTTCTCAGAGTAGGGTAAGGGGTAGGATGGCCTGAGTTGAGCCCATAACTTCCCCATTCCCAAAATGAGGGTCAACATTAAAACCAAGCGAAAGTTCATAAATGGCTAGGTAAATCAGATTTGTGTTTATACCAATGGGAAAGCCATTAGCAAATTAAGTAAATCCAACCTGAATAATTACCATTTGCGACCTGCTAGGTAGGCATATTGGGGCCTACAAAGAAGCTGGGTCCCTGGTTGTTTTAGGAACGCGGGCGAAATAGATTTGTATGGTTGGGCAGAGATTTTCCCGGCTAAGC
>CAZFPQ010000129.1:0-7804 GCA_964521065.1 uncultured Bacteroidia bacterium
TTTTGTTAAGAGATAGGAGTAGGGCGGTTCCTTCTCCTACATACCCTGTGCTTAACGGGATCCTTTTATAAAAAATACCTCCTTACGCAAAGGAGGCATTTAGGCAAACTACTACTACTACTTTAAGTCTTTGGAGGATAAAGTCTGGATGAGCGATATCCTTCGTAAGATAATATCGCATGATCAGACTTATATATATAGCTGATTCGTAATAAGCTGATGCTTATTTAGATAAAAGAGTTCTTAGAGTGGCTTCTGTACGATAGAGCAAATGGGATGTACATCTTCGACGATGTCGGAATAGGGACACATGTAATATCAGTCCTCATCCTACATGTCCTAATGTCATCATGCATAAAATTGTTCTACTCGCATTTTTGATCTGCATAGCTGGTGGGCAGTGGAGTTGCACCACTGATGCCAGTACTAGCCAGCCCGAGAGTCCTTATGTCAAAGCTGCTTTCCAAAGTGATAGCCTTCAACATAAGGGATCACAGAAGAACCCTGATTATTTGGCTCCGACCCCTCCTATGGGGTGGAACTCCTACAATTGTTACGGGGCAGCCGTAAGGGAGGCCGAGGTCAAGGCCAATACCGATTACATGGCCGAAAAGCTAAAAGCTTTTGGCTGGGAATACATTGTGGTAGACTATTGCTGGTCTTACCCTCATCCCAAGGGAAGCATTCAAAACAACCCTCCCCAATTTCGTCTCAAAAAAGACAATGCCCCGGTACCCTGGTTGGCCATGGACGAATATGGCAGACTCTTGCCTGATCCAGGTAAGTTTCCCTCTGCTACTTCGGAAATAGGCTTCAAAGCTTTGGCTGATTATGTGCACCGTCAGGGACTAAAGTTTGGGATCCATGTGATGCGAGGCATCCCAAGGCAAGCCGTATGGGCCAAGACGCCCATCAAGGGAGCTCCAGGCTTGACCGCAGCAGACATCGCTGACACAACCTCCTTGTGTCCCTGGCTCAATCAGATGTATGGCGTCGATATGAGAAAGCCAGGCGCACAAGAATACTATAATTCTTTAGCCGAGCTGTATGCCTCTTGGGGCGTGGATTACATCAAAATTGATGATGTCGACCTAAAAGAAGACTATCCTTATCGTTCCGCTGAAGTAGAGGCCATGGCCACCGCTCTGACCACGGTGGAGCGCCCCATCGTACTGAGTCTTTCTCTAAATATGAAGTACGAGAATCGCAACCACGTGGCAGCAAATGCACAACTATGGCGCATCTCTAAGGATTTTTGGGACGAGTGGCATTTGCTTAAGCAGCAATTTGGACTCTGTTCCCAGTGGGCAGAAGTGAGTGGGCCAGACAGTTGGCCCGATGCAGATATGATGCAGCTGGGTTGGATTTCGCGTAGGGGACCTCACGGCCCAGAGCGCGAAAGTCGCTTCACGGAAGATGAGCAGAAAACCCACATGACTCTGTGGTGTATTGCCCAATCTCCCTTGATGATGGGAGGAGATATGCCTGACAACAATCCCTTCGTAGAAAGCTTGCTCAGTAACCCTGAGGTCCTGGCCGCTAACCAGCAAGCCTACGATAGCCGAGAACATCAACGCATCAATGGAAAGGTGATTTGGACCAGCCGGATTCCCGATTCCCCTGACCGATATGTGGCTTTATTCAATCTCAACGATAACAGCGAGGAATTGAACATCGACTTTCAAGCCTTAGGCCTTCCCAAGAAGTGCAAGATCCGAGATTTATGGGCACGAGAGGATCTTGGTGAATACAGAAAGGAATTTGGTCAAGTCATCAAGCCTCACTGCTCAGCCATTTTTCGGATTGGCCCTGCATAAGCAAGGGTTTACCTCCTCTTCAGTTCCCTCAACCACTAGCTCCTCCAACAATGTTGCGCACAAAAATATTCTACATATTGGTTTCCGCCCTGGCCCTCAGTCTGGCTATTTCCTCTTGTAAGACACAGAACCAGGGAGGAGGCTCCTCCAGCTCGTCGCCAGATTTTTCTTCGGTGGCTCTTACCCCTCCCATGGGCTGGAACAGCTTCGATGCGTTTGATTGCCGCATCAATGAAGCCGAATTTAAGGCAACGGTAGATTTCATGGCCAAAGAATTGGAACCCTATGGCTGGGAATATGCCGTACTAGACTATATCTGGTGGCATCCCGAACCAGGTAACTGGGATACACCTCGTCGCAAAGGACACCCCAATCTACGCTATCAAGCAGATGGATCTTCTCTTCATCCTGAATACACGACCATGGATGAAAATGGGCTACTAGAGCCTTCTCCTGAGCGTTTTCCTTCTTCTGCAGGAGGAAAAGGACTAAAACCCCTTGCCGACTACGTGCATGAAAAAGGCTTGAAGTTTGGCTTACACATCATGCGAGGAGTCCATCGCCAAGCGGTTTTTGAGCAGAGGCCCATCCCCGATACAGAAGGCTCCTTGGCAAACTTTGCCGAGCCGGTGGATACCTGCCTTTGGTGTAACCACATGTTTGGGGTAGATCACGAGCAGCCAGGAGCCCAAGCATATTACGATGCCTTGTTTCGCCAATATGCGGCGTGGGAAGTGGACTATATAAAAGCGGATGACATGATATTTCCGGTGTATCACGCCAAGGAGTTGGAGATGATTCGCACGGCCATCGATCGTTGTGGGCGTCCCATGGTCCTGAGCCTATCACCCGGGGAAGCTCCCCTCGCTCGTGCCAATCACCTCAAAGCCCACGCCAACATGTGGCGGATCTCTGCCGATTTTTGGGATGATTGGGAAAAACTACGGCATAACTTTGACTTGCTCAACGCATGGTCTTCCCACCAAGAACCTGGGCACTGGCCAGATGCAGACATGCTGCCAATCGGTCATATTTCCCTAGATGACCGTCCCCATGGCCCAGATCGGATGTCTAACTTTACTTGGCCTGAACACTACACCCTCATGACCCTGTGGTGTATCGCTCGTTCTCCTTTGATGATGGGAGGCGATTTGCTGACCACGCCTGATTCCGTAATCGCGTTGCTTCAAAACCCAGAAGTTTTGGCAGTCAATCAACAAAGTAGTTCCAATCGTCAGGTCTTCCTTCGAGACGGGAAAGAAGCCGCTTGGTATGCGGAAGATCCCGCTTCAGGGGATGCTTATGTAGCCCTGTTTAATCTCAGTGAAAAGAAGAGAGAGGTTACCTTTGATCTCGAACATGAATACCTCCGAGAAGAGTACCAAGTACGAGATCTTTGGGCCCAAGTAAACCTATCCAAGGTGGAAGGGGCTCTAAGTGCAACGCTTCCGGCCCACGGTGCGGGTCTATATCGCTTGACTGCGGTAGGCAAAGAGTTAGCAGCTGTTCCCTAGGTAATGTGTCTTAAGTTAGGGGCTTTTTGTCTCATTCTGTTGGGATCTATATACCCAAGGAGAGCCTATAATCAGAATTTAGTATATTAATTTTGCATCATATATGAGGGGTTAGATTTCAGAATTGGCTATATGACTACTACTACTCAACTCACCGCAAAACTCGTCATTTTGCTCGCTTTTAGCGGCTGGGCGATACAAGTCTGGGCGCAAAGCTCCGGGATTCGGTACGTGATTCGTCACATAGATACCGAAGCTGGACTGATGCACACCGATGCACCCAGCGTCCTACAAGGAGAAGATGGATTCATGTGGTTTGCTACCTTAGCTGGACTGCAGCGATACGACGGGTTTGAATGTAGAACTTACCTGAACAACCAAGATCCGCCTAACCGAGCCTACCTCAATCGCATTCGCCAACTTCGCAAGGATGTGCAGGGCAGGATTTGGATGACTACCTATGGAGGGCTCACCTGTTTTGACCCCAAAACTGAATCCTTTTTGGATCTCAAGTTGGGTTCATCCCTAGATCCAGATCTGTTAGAGGAAGCAAAAGATGTCTTCTTGGATTCGCAAAATCGCTTGTTTGTGTGTGCCCGAGGCAAAACCTGGGCTTTTCAAATTCAGGCGGATGGGCGCCTCAAACCTGCTGAGGGCTTGGCATCCAGTGGCCTGTTCTTTGAGTTCCAGATTCATGATCTCGTAGAAGATTCCCGGGGTGACTTATGGATGGCTCGAATCAACCAGCTATGGCACCTGCCTCGGAACCGATCATTTGACCAAGCCCAGAAGTACTCACTCAAAGATTTTGGAACGAGGGAAAAGGGACGAAATTTTTTGCACCGCCTCGCCATGGACAGTGAGGGAAATCTTATCATTAGTACTCCTGGTCAGCTCCTGAAACTGGACTTGCATGCCTTTCATAAAGGGGGAAAGGTGCTTTCCACTGGGCTTCCTCTGGCTGTGATTGAGTTGGATAAGCTTAAGGAGGATTGCTCTCAGGATGACCTGCCTGCTAATTTAGAGATCCATGCCCTTGCGGTAGATAAGCACAATAATTATTGGCTAGGAACTTCCCACGGTCTGATCAAAATGAGATTTGACCCGACTGGGGCTTGGAATGACTTTCAATGCTTTCAGCATTCCCAGACTGATCCCACCAGCCTCAGCTCTAATCACATCACCTCGGTTTATATCGATGATCATGGCGGCCTGTGGATGGGTACCTGGGGTGGCGGGGTGAATGTGCTGAACCTGGAGCAAAAGAAATTTTACCTGCTTCGACACCTAGCTTGGAGTCCTGAACAGGGCTTGTCAGGCCCTTTTGTAAGGGCTGTTTGGGAGGATGAGAAGAGTGGAGAATTGTGGATAGGAACGCGAGAAGCGGGGTTAACTCACTATAATCCGCGCAATGGGTCCTTTACGCATTATCGCCATGACCCTGCCGATCCTACCTCTCTGATGAATGACAACTTGAGGACCCTTGTTCAGGACCAAGAACAACGACTTTGGATTGGTACCGACCGGGGCCTTTGTTATCTCGATTTAAAGGATAAAACCTTCCACCGTCCATTTCGAGATTATCCTGCTCTTGCTGCCAAAAACTTCTTTGGGCTTGCTGTCGATCACGCTGGGCAAATTTGGGCGGGGACTTGGCAGGGAGGAGGCTTGTACCGCATCCGAATGCAAGGAAATGAGGTGGCTGAGGTAGAGGAAATCAATTCAATCAATCAGGCCCATCTTACCAGTCCCAATATCACCTTTATTCGGGCGGATCAGGCTAGAAAAGAAGTTTGGATCAGTACCCAAGAAGGCCTCAATCAACTGAAACTAGACAGCCGGGGTTATCCGCAAGAACTAAGGACTTATCAAGTCCACACAGATCAAGCTCAGTCCTTGAGCTCGAACTTTATCTGGCCCACCCTTCGGGAAAATGACTCTATCATTTGGGTAGGCACCCTAGGGGGAGGACTCAATCGGATGGTGATTTCAGCCTCATATAAACCCGGGGAGATGAATTACCGGGCTGAAGCTTATGATGTAACTCAAGGAGCTCCCTTTAACGATGTTGAAATTCTGCTACAGGACCAGGAGCAAAACCTCTGGTTAGGCGGAAGGGGCTTGGCAAAATTCATCCCTCGTCAGCGGGAATTCTTGCTGTACGACGAAAGTGATGGGCTACAGAGCAACAGCTTCAAAATCGGGGCCGGCTTCACGGGGCAAGACGGGCGGATGTATTTTGGAGGAATCAAGGGTCTGACCTACTTTGATCCCACTCAGATAAGATCAAATAGTGTACAGGTCGCCACAGGTTTGGCTCATTTGGTGGTCAACAACCGTAGGGTGGAAGTCGGTGAGGATTATGACCAGACCATCATTCTCTCTCAAAATCTCAATCAAACTGAACAAATTACCCTTCGCCATGACCAAAACAACTTTTCTCTTCAGTTTGCTTCCTTACACTTTACCAATCCTGAAAAGTGCAAGTTCCGTTATCGTCTGAAGGGCTATGATGAGCATTGGGTGTACGTGAATGCCGACGCTCCTTATGCTGCCTATTCCAACTTGGACTATGGGAATTATGTATTTGAGCTGGTGGCGAGTAACAGCGATGGAATCTGGAGCCATAGTTCTCAGTCGCTCACTATATCGATTGTCCCTCCCTGGTACGCCACATGGTGGGCCAAGCTGGGTTATATACTACTAGGTTTAGGGGTATGCATGGGTATTTTCTTTTACCTGCGTCGCTGGCAACTGATGAAGCGAGACCTGCAAATGACCCGTTTGGAGGAAGAACAAAAAGAAGCGATGCACCAGATGCGTCTGCAGTTCTTTACCAACATCTCTCATGAGTTTAGGACTCCTCTTAGCCTGATCTTGAGTCCCTTGGAGAAAATGGCAGAAAAGCCCATGGGGCGGATTGAGCTTCAGCGTCATATCAAGTTAATCACCGACAATGCCAACCGTTTGCTGCGGCTGGTCAATGAATTGCTAGATTTTAGGCGCTTGGAGTCTGACCAGGTAAGGCTTCGGATCGCAGAGGCAGACCTGAGCAGTTTTGCGCGTTCGGTGGGAGAACGCTTCGAAGAACTGGCCGAATCAAAGGCCGTTCAATATGATATTGAGGTTCCCTCCTCAAGGGTATTGGCCTGCTATGATGCTGAAGTGCTTGAAAACATTCTCTACAATCTGCTCTCCAATTCTTTTAAATATACCTCCCTCAACGGGAGCGTGAAGCTTTCGGTAAGCCTGGATCCACCCAAGGGGTCTCGGCTATACACCAATCGAATGAGCATTGGCGTAGCTGCTCCATCAGAGCGCTATCTATACCTCCGAACGGTAGATACCGGAGTAGGAATCACCCAAGATTCCATTGAGCATGTATTTGATCGCTACTACCGTGTGAGTGACAGTCCTCAGGATCAACATCTGGGCTCTGGAATAGGCCTGGCCTTGGTAAAGAGCTTGGTAGAACTTCACAAAGGAGATATAGAGGTGAGGAGTGAAAGGGGCCGTGGAACGGAGTTCTTGGTTCGTTTACCCATCGATGCAGCTTGCTATGAACGAGAGGAGTGGGCCATTCAGGCAGGCGAAACTTTCGCCTCGGTTCAACTGCTTCCCATCGTTGAAAACCAATCCTTACCCGTGTTGAATGAAAAAGAAGGTCAGGGCTTTTTGCCGAAGATCTTGTTGGTAGAAGACAATGCTCCGGTAAGGCAGTATTTGGCTGAGAGTCTCTCAGGTGAATATGAAATTATCGAGGCGGAGAATGGCAAACAAGGCTTAGAAAAGGTCCATACCCTTATGCCGGATCTCATCATCAGCGACATCATGATGCCAGAGATGGATGGGATTGCCTTTTGTAAGGCGGTGAAAGGCAGTGAAAAATTGAGCCATATTCCGATTGCCTTGCTGACGGCTCGATCCTCGCTGACCAGTCAGATAGATGGCCTCAGTGCAGGGGCAGATTTGTATTTTTCTAAGCCATTTAACCTCAAACTCATTCGACTCAATTTGGCCAACTTGCTGAGCCAGCGGGCACGCATGCGTGAACGCAATATTCAGGCTGCTTTTACTGACCAACACCAGCAAGCCCGAAATGAGCGTGATCAAGAACTATTTGATCAGATCGTCAAAGTCATTGATGATCGCATGGAGGAAAATAATTTTGACGTAGAAACCCTGTGCCGGGCGGTGGGGATGTCTCGTACCAATCTCTACGCCAAAATGAAAGAGATTTCAGGCCATACCATTGGTGAGTTCATCCGCAAGCGGCGTTTGCACCATGCCGCCATTTTGCTCAGTGAAGGTAACCTGACAGTCTTGGAGGTCATGGATCGAGTGGGCATCCGTAGCCAATCCTATTTCACCCGAGCCTTTAAAAAGGAATATGGTAAGACGCCGTCCCAGTTCGTGCAGAATATCGTAAATCAAAATGGCGCCGTATCTGTAGGAGCTTAATCTCATCACAAG
>CAZFPQ010000129.1:7904-15736 GCA_964521065.1 uncultured Bacteroidia bacterium
TTAACTCCTTAACTCCTTAACTCCTCTTAACTCCCTAGACCAACTCCTTGATCAGGTGCTCAAAGATATAGGTCAACTTAGGCTCGGCTTTTTCAGCGATCCCGATGACATCATCCAAGGTAACTTCCGATAAATTGTCGGGGTCTCCTACGTCAGTGATCACGGAAATGGCACAAACCCGGAGTCCCATGTGGCGAGCTACCAGGACCTCGGGCACGGTAGACATACCGACTACATCTCCACCTAGGATGCGGAGCATGCGATACTCTGCACGAGTTTCTAGGTTAGGGCCTGTAACGGCAATGTAGACTCCTTTTTGCATGGGGAAACCTTGCTCTTTTCCCAGCGCAAAAGCACGGTCGACCAATACGGGATCATAGGGGCGACTCATGTCGGGAAAGCGAGGGCCGAGTTCTGATAGGTTCGGACCAATTAATGGATTGGCGCCCTGTAGGTTGATATGGTCATCGATGACCATGAGGTCCCCATTTTTATAGTCCAGATTCAATGCCCCGCAGGCATTAGAAATAAGGAGGGTATGTACGCCCAAATACTTCAGTACCCGAATGGGGAAGGTCAACTCGCGCATGCTATACCCTTCGTAGAAGTGCATACGTCCTTGCATGGCTACCACTCGGCGATCTCCAATCTTTCCGAAAATTAGGCGGCCAAAGTGGCTTTCTACCGTTGAGATGGGGAAGTAAGGAATAAAATTATAAGGGATGATCTTTTCGGTCTCTATCTTATCGGCCAAGGCACCTAAGCCCGTTCCCAAGATGATGCCTACCTCTGGTTGCTGGTCGTATTGACGTCGGATATACTCAAGGGCGTCGTTGAACTCTTTCTCCATATTCCTGATTTGGGGAGCTGAATTTAATTCAGGGTCCTCAAACTTTCTAATCAAACTCAGCCAATAAGTTTACTCCAGGGTCTGGGTTAAGCTGTATGGGGGCCTCCTTCATGCGTAACTGGAACTGATGACGCTGGCCTGTGATCTCAAATTGATGTATCTGTTTATCTTTTTTTCCAACTATTTCTAACTCTAGCGGGAAAGTAAAGGGGTCTCCTTTTTGTTCTACGGTGATTAATAGCCTTTCCTCCGCAGACTGATAAGCCCAATCTATGTGAAGTCGCGGGTGGCCAGGACGAAAGAGCCATTGCGAAAAGAACTCATCCAGTTCTATGCCAGACACCTCTTCCATGACTTGTTGGAGGTCCTGGGTGAGGGCATTGCCAAATTTGAATCGCTGATAATAGATCTGTATGCCTTGCCGGAATGTCTCATCACCTAGCTTACGTCGAAGCATATGAAGGATCCAGGCGCCTTTTTGGTAGCTGTTGGCATTGAGCAAGGCATTGATGTCGGTGACGCTGCTATCCACCACGGGCTTTAGCGGACCAAATTGGATGATTCGCTCTCTGGCTTTGTTCAGGTAATCCGCTAAGGACTCTGGGCCATATTTTTGTTCTAGGTACCAGCCCGTAAAATATGTGGCAAAGCCTTCGCTTAGCCAGATGTGGTACCAGCTGGCTTCTGAAGCCGAATTGCCAAACCACTGATGAACGATCTCATGGGCGAGCAAGGACTCGCTGCCACGTTGCCCATCAATGGAAGTTTCGGAGTAGAAGATGCAGGAGGCATTTTCCATGCCTCCATAGCGGGTGGTAGATTGTACGTTGGCCAGTTTGGCAAAAGGATAAGGACCAAAAAAACCATCTAGACTATCTAGAATACTTGCCGCAAGGGCATAGTCATAGAAGCCGGGTTTTTGATCCTCTGGGTAGACCCAGGTGCTTACAGGGACCTGAGCAACCGTGCTTACTTCCTCACGGGCAAACTGAGCCACGCCAATGACGGCTACTTTGCTGGGAATGGGAACCTTGGTTCGCCAAGAAGTTTGCCTTCGGCCCTCTCCCAAGTCAATGATGCGCTGCAATTGGCCATTGCTGACCACTTGATAATGGGCGGGAGCAGAAACCACAAATTCTACTAGTGCCTTTTCCAAAGGGTGGTCTACTACCGGAATCCAATTTCGAGCACGATTGGGCCAGTTGTCCCCAAAAAAAGTACGTTGCTGATGGCGGTTACGGCTAATAATTAGTCCATCCTTGGGCTGCCCATGGTAGCTTACCTGAATGGTCATGGTATCTTCCCATTTATTGGGTCGGATGTTGATTTGGTCATTTTCATGGATAAAAACGCAGAATTTACCGTTTTGGGTGACGGAAGTCACTGACATGCCTTCCAACTGGGAGTTACCGCCCTGTATCAAATCCAGTACAAGGTTTTCCTTAGGTGGGGCAACGAAAGTAATGTCCGTCATTCCACTGACTTGATCAGTACTATCAAAAAGCTCAATGTAAAATCGGTAAGCCTGTACGTCCACCTCAGGGTGAGGGAGTAATGGCTCTTGGGCAAAGATTTTTTGCGAAAGCAGGAAAATAATGAAGACGTAAATAGTTAGAAACGAAGAAGTTTCACTTAGTATTTTACGTAAGATTGAACTTGAACTTAGGTTTGCCACGTAAAGCATTCGTACCATAACTCCGAATTTATTACTTTAACCCTATCGGTTGTTCCCCCCTCTTTACTTGCCTTGTAAAACATACACCGTGGATATTCTTGAACACATCATTGGAAGCCTTACCAGCGACGAAGTTCGCCGGTTCAAGATACTCTCTAATCGCTTTAAAGCGGATGAAGAGAAGAAAATGTTGATACTTTTTGATGAAATCCGTTCCGGCGACTTTAAGGCCCGGGAAGATGAGTTCATCGAACAGATATATGGGGAAGTAGGCGCTCGCACCAAGAATAGCTATTATCGCTTGCGCAACAAGTTGCTCAGCAACCTGGAGAAAAGCCTGCTTTTTTACCATTTTAATTATAAAAACCAGGTAGAGGCCTACAGCTTTATTCAACTGGCTCTGCTGATGCAAGAGCGAGGACTGTACCGAGAGGCCTATCACCACCTCAAGAAAGCCGAAAAAGCGGCTCGAACCCAAGAGCAATTCAGCGTCTTAGATGTGATTTATGATCACATGGTTAGACTGGCTCCCTTCGTAGAGGTAGAGATTACTTCGGTCATTGAGCGCCGTCGCGCCAATCGGCACCGGCTGGAGGTACTCCGTGCCAACAGCGAAATCCTCGGCATGGTGACCATTGAATTGTCTCGCCACAACTACGCCCGAAACAAACGTTCCTCTACCGTGATCGAAACCCTTGAGCAGATCAAGGAGCATCTGGAAGAACATGAAGCAGCGTTTAATTCGGCGGAAGGCCGTTTGATGGTCATGCAAACCGTGATGTCAATCCTGGTGCAAAAGGGTGCCTACAGCGAACTGGCAGACTATGGACGCAGGACCTTCCAGGAACTAGAGGAAGCAGGGATTTTCAATCGCGAGAACCATCCCCAGCGCCTGCGGCTAAAAATCTTTCACATCAACTCTTTGCAAAAGCTTCTGCGGCTAGAAGAGGCTCGCCTCCTGATCGACGAACTGGCCGAAGACTTGAAAGCCTATCAAGGAGCCCATTATCGGGACTTTGCTTACCACTATTATTCCAACCTGGCTTTTAACCTGAAGCTACAAGGAGAATTGGAAACGGCAGAAGGCTACCTGCTCGATGCCTTGGGGCAAGCCGATATCCTAAACAAGGAAGCTGACTCTGAGCTATTCCTGTTGATCAGTTTGGCTGACTTGTATTTCCTAGATGAAAGTTATGACCAAGCTACCGATGCGATTCGCCGAGTCATCGATCACCCAAAATTGAGCTCCTTGTCAGAGGAAATACAGATGTATGCCCATACTTTCCTCTTATTGAACCTCTACGAATCTGGCGAGCATGCCAAGGTTGAGCCTGAATACCGGCGCATGCGCAAGCGTTTTCGCCACGCCCTCAAGGATGATGATTACGCCCACCTTCAGCGCTTTTTAGACCTACTTATACGCCAAGTCAACGCTACCATAGAAGGCAAAGGCATGCACCTCAAAGCGGCCCACCGAAACTACCTCAAAGAGTTTGGCCCCGGAGAGATCGGTGACAACCGCATCATTCAGTACGACTTGTACCTACAGTCCAAAGTAGAGGAGCGACCCTATTACGATCTGCTCAAAGCTCAGGTAGCTCAAGTGGTGACCTAGGAGCTGCGATTACCAGCATCAGCGGTCATGAAACTTCTTCCCAAATTAGAAAACCAAGCATTGGTGTCGCTTGTCCTCGGACGAGCGACATCGATGTATCTGATCTCCTTATGGTTGGTTCTTTTGGGCTTGGGTTGTCGTCAGCCGGAAAGCCGGAAAGCCGGAAAGCCGGAAAGCCGGAAGCTACAGCGTGGATTCTATCATTCCAAAGATGGATACCTTGGGTCTGAAAGAAGAGGCAAAAGTGGATACTATCTGGAGGAATGACCGAATCATTGGTTTCCGGCGGAGGACAATCCCCAAGACCGTTCCTAAACCAAATGGAGGAATGGATTCCTTACAGGCTTACCTCGCTAGAAACTTAGTTTACCCCAAAGAAGCTTTGGTCAAACGGGTTGAAGGCAGTGTCATTGTCGTACTAACCGTCAATGCGGATAGTTCGCTTCGAGTATTTGATGTCTTTGATATTGGCTATGGTACAGGCCAGGAGGCAGTGAGGCTTTTGTTATCCACGGCGCCATGGCAACCTGCCATCAATCTAGAAACCAACGAGCCTGCCAGCAGTACCCTGCTAGTGCCAGTAAACTTCAAGCTTGAGGAGTAGGTATAATCTTTTTGATATTGTCCTTCTGAGGTCGTGCGATATCATTTAGGAATTTTTGGAATCCTAATATCCCAAACTCTACTCAAAAGTCAGGACTTCAAAATTGTGATTGGTATAGATGCAGATGTCGGCGGCGATGCCGAGCCCTTCGCGTACCATTTCCTCGGCGCTGAGATGAGTCGCATGCTTTTTCAAGGCCAAGGCCGCTGAGCGGGCGTATTCTCCGCCTGAGCCAATGGCCAAAACGCCGTTTTCGGGGGCAATCACGTTTCCGTCTCCGCTGATGAGCAGGCCTTCTTCTTTGCTCATTACGATCAGCAGGGCTTCCAGCCTACGCAGGAAACGATCGGTACGCCAGTCCTTAGCCAGTTCTACCGCCGCTCGGGTGAGGTTGCTGCGGTGTACGTTGAGTTTTTCTTCGAAGCGCTCTACCAGTGTAAATGCGTCCGAGGTTGAGCCGGCAAAGCCCACCATGATGCTGCCATCACCGATGTAGCGGACCTTTTTGACGTTGCTTTTGGCAACGGTATTTCCCGTGGTAGCCTGTCCGTCAGCACCTAGGGCAACTTTGCCTTCATGCATAATGCCCAGAACGGTAGTAGCGTGTATAGGAGGGAGAAAATTAGAAGATTGATTCATGTTGGGTCGCTTGTTCACGGGGTTTGACCCAAAGGTAGGAAATAATTATGCTTACGGCTACCGTAGTCTACTCGCTGCGCAAAGCGGCTTTCCTGGCCGTGGCGGATTCGTTATCTGGCCAATGGTAGTATCGGCAGATAATTTTCAGGCTGCTCTGCTCCTGAGGGAGTTCTTTGGGTAGAGCGGTAAAGGACCACTGACTGACGGCACGATGGGTGATGATCCCAAGGTGGGGGTTCACCTTTTCTCTTGGAGTTTCTCCGTAGTAACGATTGATCCAAGCAATACTTCCATCGGGCTCTAAGGTAATCTCTGCCGTTACGGTACCTTGCTGACTCAGTTCATAGTCCGGAATGGGTACAAAGGTGGGAAAACGATGGTCAATTCCTTCAAGAATGAAGTTTCCTTCAGCTGAATACAGTCGCCCACTACCCTTGTGGTTGAATTGAATCAAGACCCGTACTTCTTGATCTACCTGAGGCTCAGATACGGATAAAGGATTGAAGCGCCATTGCTCGACTGCCCTAAAGGCAGATTCCCGCATTTCACGACTGGCAAAGCCCGCCTGACCCGGTTCCATAAACATGGTCGAGACAGTTCCAGCCGGAGTGATGGTAAATATCAACACCACCAAGCCTGTTTCTTTTAAGTCATAAGTCGGCTGAGGTATGTTGATTGGTTTTCGGTTGATCAAGCCATGGCCATCTAAGCCACGGAAAGAATAAATGGATTCTGGATCCATGAACTCGATCTCGTCTGGGGCATCACTACGAAGTTGAGCGGAGGGCTGTCCCCAAGATGGCTGGGCCAATGCTAGAAGGCAAATGGTGGTGAGTAGTAATAGTCCTCTCATGATAACATTGTTACACCAAAGATTCCGCAGAATTGAAATGTTTCTCTCCTGGTCTTTTATTTATCTAAACCAGTGCCAAACTCTGTAGAATGCGTGAATCATCGGCCCGAGGGGCAGGATTGCTACATGAGTGGCTGAGAGCTAGGCCACTAGTACCCAGTAGGCGAACAGTGCAGCGGTCATAGTGTTGGAAAAATTGACGCTATCATTGTTCATCCACCCACTGCGTTGTAAGGTGGCACCCAGTACCGAATCAGCCAGGTTTCCCAGTATCCCTCCTACCCACACTACCCAAAATGCCGACAGGCTTTGCAAGCTGATCCCGACGACCCCCGCCATCAGGGCGCTGCCGGCGATGCCCCATAAGCTGCCTTCTAAAGAAATGACGCCATCAAGGCCCCGATGACCGCTACGCCAGGTACGGAGGTCCCAAAATCTCTTGCCGTAGAGGTTGCCGAGTTCTGAAGACCACGTGTCTCCCCATGCACTGGCCAAAGAGGCTCCCATGGCGATGAGCAAAGGCGTGGAATGTGCAGGTAATATCCAGGCCAAGGTTCCACAGATAGCTGCCACGCCAGCGTTGGCCACCGCATGACGCAGGGATCTTTTGCCGCCTTTTTCTTGAGCGAGTCCCCAACTCGCTTTCTTACTTTTTCCCCAACTAGAAGCCAAAGATCCTGCCACGAAAAACAAGCCCAGCCAGCCTAGACTGACCCATGTTCCTCCCATAAACATCAGGATGGCCATGATTCCTCCCATTCCTGCCCCAAGGGAGTCTATTTTTCCACTCCAGGCACTGAGTACGGCAAAGCTGATCGCGGCAATAACTCCCCAGCCAATGGAGTAGGGGAGAAAAAGGGGAGCCTGGCTTAGGCCTAGGTAGACCAAGTAAGCTGCTAGTGCTGCGGAAAGCGGCACAGAAAAATTGTCATCGATTAAACCAGGAATGGTTTCTACCAAAGCACCGAATAGGATTCCGCAGAAAATGATGCCCAGCCAGGATGTCCAGCCTAAGCCAAGACGTATTTCGGTGGGCAATAGTGCGACCAGACCTATGGTTAAGGGAAAGCCTAGTAGAACAAAAAATGTACTGCCTCGCCAATGCTTTTGGGGTTGCCAAGCAACTGGGCGTTTGCCTTGCGGGCCAAATATTGCTGCGGCCGAATCCCCAAAAGCCATTGCTCCCCAGGCTATGGCCATGAATACCTGCTGAGAATAGAATATCAGCGAGATAAACAGCAAAACGGCAGGATATACCAGCATGCCGATGGAGTATCCTCGCTCTCGATCAAGCTCTTTTTCCAAGGCCTTTCCTCCTAATCGGGGGAGTAAGAAGAGGTTGAATAGCAAGGCAATCCCTGAAGCCAACGCAATGGCCCAGGGGGGAATCCTACCAATGAATAGGGCAAAGCCCACCATGCCAATGTGTACCCAGCGTCGTTTGTTCATCGATTAGTAAAGATAAGGGCAAAGATGAACTAGCCCTACTTTATCGCCGGAATCCTATGGGGAAAGAGCTGAATGGGTTAAGGAGTTAAGAAAGTTAACAAGTGAAGGGGAAAGCAGATCTTTATCCCGCATCCCGCATCCCGCATC
>CAZFPQ010000129.1:15836-19394 GCA_964521065.1 uncultured Bacteroidia bacterium
TCAGGGGATACCTGGACCAACTGATTTTGCAACGCATAGACGACTAGTCCGGCGGTATTTCGACAATTGAGTTTTTGCAGCAAGTTATTGCGATGCCCATCCACGGTACGCGGACTTATGAAGAGCTTTTCTGCAATTTCTGCGGCGGTGTACTGCTCGCAAATAAGCTGTAAGATCTCCTTTTCCCGGTCGCTAAGCTGGACGTTAAAACTGGGCTTGGGGCGGCTCTTCTTGAACATGTTTTCCCGAATGACTTCCATAACCTTGTCGCTGTATGAAAATCCCTTCTCTACCACTTCCCGGATGGTTTTTTCTACTTCCTCTGGCAGGCTATCTTTAGGTAGGTAACCAGAAGCTCCTAGTTCCATCATGTTGAGAATGAACTTTTTGCTGTAGTAGGTAGACAGGATGATGACCTTCATTTGCTCAAAATCCTTTTGGAGAAGCTTGGCCGTTTCTACCCCATTTAGCACGGGCATATTGAGGTCCAACAAGATGACATGAGGAGCGGGATCTAAGCTTGGAAGAGCATCGATAAGCTCTTGACCATTAGAAGCTTCATGCACCACTTGCATGTCGGGAAAGTCTTCGACCAGGATGCGCATTCCTTTGCGAAAGAGGGTCTCATCATCTGCGAGGGCGAGGTAGATCATATCCATCAATAATTAGGAAATAGCGGGTAACTTTACCATGATTTTGGTCTGCATGCCATGTCCATCTGCGGTAAGCCACTCTTGTTGGCCATCCATCATCTGCAGCCGGCTAGCAATGTTTTGCATGCCCAAGCCTTTCTGGGTAGCTCTATCTTTCCAGTTAAAGCCTTTTCCGTTGTCTTGATAATGCAGGGTCAATTGTTCCGCCTGCTGCCACAACCGTACCGTCACCAATTCTGCTTGGGCATATTTGAGGGTATTGCTTAGTAGCTCAGCGAAAATACGGAAGAGGTTTACTTCGATGCTCTTATCCATGACCAGGGGCCTTTCTCCTTCATGTTCATAGTCAATGGTCAGTTGTTCGGTCTGCTGTACTCTGTCACATACCTCTTCAATGGCTACCGCTAGGCCAAAGTTTTCTAGGGTAGGAGGCAACAAGTCATGGGCAATGCGTCGAGTGGTATTGATGGTATCTCCCACGACTTCCAGTAACTCTTTGATGGATTCATTGGCTTCAGGAGACCGCCGAGCTAACTGATGTAAATATAAGTGGACAACATTGAGCTTAGATCCTACTTCGTCATGGAGGTCTTTTGCAATGCGCTCCCTTTCAGCTTCTTGAGTGAGAATATTGCTGCGAAGCAGATCTTCTTGATAAGCTAGCTTTGCCTCTTGAGCCTGTAGCTGTTCTTTGCGAAGTCGGTTTTGGGAAAAACTAAAAAACAACACGAAGGCCAGTGCCAAGAGCAACATGATTCCAATGCCAATGGAAATGAGGGTGACCAGTTCTGAGGGAGAATCCATTTTGTTCTGGAGAATTACTTAAATGACAGGGAGAGTTTGCGTAATAGGTTTATTTGAGAAGGGGGAGTTAGGCCTCTCAGATCCTAGCTGAAACCGACTTGTCTTTGAAAGACCTAAATGTACAAAACTCCTCATTTTAAATTTCAGGTGGCCATGACTCGTCTGTAAGTAGAAAGCGGCCAAAGAAATGCAACTAAGATGATAATTTGGAAACCGAGGTTAAGGGTATGTTGGATGACCATGAGCCCTTGATCCTCAAGCAGATTAAGCCCTCTAATGGGCAGGTAATCTAGCGAGAGGAAGAATAGCCTACTTAAACCCAGCATGATGGTGGCAAATACCAAGAGATTGAGGCTAAAGCACCAGGGGTTTGTAAAGTCAGTTTTTCCGAATATGTCCCCAAGGTGAACCATTGCTGCTAAGGAGACCCCTATGATTAGGAAGGACTCCACCATCAAAGTTTGCAGACGACTAAGCCCAGGATAAAAGAGAACCAAGCCTGCACCGAGTGCAGCTATTCCCAAGAAATAGGGAAAGATCTGGTTGAACCAGCTCTTTTGCCTCAATAATACTCTGAGAAATAGAGCCAGGAGCCCAAACTCAATGAAAGTCTCTAGGTGTATGATCAAGCTAGGTCTAGCTATGTGCCAGGCTAAGGCCATAAATAGGAGCTGAACCAAGGGGACCAATAGAAGATATGGAGCTCCGATGCGCTGAGGCCGGTGAAGCCTGCGGTATTGTATGAGCCAAAGAGCTATGGCAAGCCATAATGCCATGCTCCCAATGGCGAGAAACCACGGTTTTAATAGACTAATCATGTGCGGGCAAATCATTTTGCCGCTCTTCCCTCAAGGTTTGGACCGTGATAATAGTTATGGGTGTAGGAAAAGCGACAGGTTGCTCATATACGAATAAGGTGTTATTTGTCGATATATACCGTTTATCTGGCACAGGTACAATGAGCGGTGCCCAAAACAGGTAAAAATACCTATATGAAAGGGAGGAAATACCTGATTAGCGGATTGGGCGAGAATACGGTGTTTTTTAGGCCGATATCCTTGCAGCTTTGTTTCATCGCATTGCCCCCCATTAAACCCTACATCTTATGTCTTTTTCTTTCCCTTTCTTCACAAACCAGTCCTCTGATATGTCTATGAACTCCACCTCTCATAGAGAAGTTCACTCTACTTATCAGGGATATATGTTTTCTGATTCTGATGACAGTGAAGACTATCATCGTCCTCAGAAAGGAAGCGACAGAGCTTGGCTAGACCGATTCAATAGGTACTTGGATGAGCATCTGTCCATAGAAAGCTTGAATGTCCCCCTGATGGCTGAAGCTTTTGCCATGAGTGAATCGACCTTGCTAAGACAGGTCAAACGTCTTACAGGACAAACTCCTGCGAACCTGCTACAAGCTAAGCGCCTGAACCTTGCATTGGAATTGATGCAGGGAAGGGAAGTCTTTTCGGTTCAAGAGGCCGCAGCTGCGGTGGGATACGGTCACACCCGTACCTTTAGTCGGGCCTTTAAGCAGGTACATGGGTTTCTTCCTTCGGAGGTCTTCGAGGATTGAGAATCGGGGGAATGATAGGTTCGGAAGCTGATCCTATAGGGTAACGGAGCTAGAGGTGTTCAACCTATATAGACACCTACTTTTTGTGACCAAAAATAGCCCTGATTACCTGATGCAGCTGTCCATGCGTGAAAATTAAGGCCGTAAAGGGCAGGTAATAGGTGAGACTTCTTGCCGGATTATCTGCCCTTTTTCTTATACCTGGAAAGAGGGAACTAGCAGATGAGCTACAAAAGATTCAGGCTCTCTTTACTGCTTCTTATTCCCATCTCTAAGCTAGACTTTGGCCATTTTAAAATGGATGAAAACCTCTCCTGACGACCTGGAAAGGCTTATTTTTAATTATTCAACTCTATAGGCTTAGGCAGATGTTGATTAATTCAAGGCTAGGGTTTGGGTCGCCTAAGGTAAGCTTGAGGCGGCGTTGGGCTGCATTTGGTGGAGGGGGGCGTTTTAGTGGGCTGGCCTGAAATGCAGTCCCGACGAGCAGGGATGCTTACTTTTTTTGAAAAAAGTAAGGCCCGC
>CAZFPQ010000130.1:0-19255 GCA_964521065.1 uncultured Bacteroidia bacterium
GATTAGGGAATAGAGAAAAACACTTCGTTCACGGGTGAGAGACGAAGAACAGGATACAAATTGCATGGGAGCACAGGCTATTATCCAAGGTAGAAGTCTGCCAAGGCCCTTCCTTGTGATCAGCCATTCTCGGTAAACCCAGGATAGCAGGTCATAGCCCCATCCACAAATATGGTGGTTCCATTGACGTACTCCGACTCATCTGACGCCAACCAAGCAGCGGTTGAGCCAATGTCATCCGGCTCTCCCATTCGCTTGTAGGGAATCAATTTGTATAGTTCTTCCAAAGCGGCTTTGGTCTCCCAAGCTTCTCTATTGATCTCTGTTTTGATGGCACCCGGTGCAATGCTGTTGGCCCTAACCTTAATGGGGGCGTAGGATTGAGCAATGCTCTCCATCAACATCACGATGGCGCCTTTAGAAGCAGCATAATTGGCATGTCCCGCCCAGGGAATGACTTCATGAACGGAGCTAATGTGAATGATTTTTCCCAGGGAACGGGAAACCTCCGGGCGAGGGCCACGGCGAATAAATTCACGCAGGGCTTCACGGGCACAGAGGAATTGTCCAGTTAGGTTCACGTCAATCACCTTTTGCCATTCGGAGAAAGGCATTTCATGCAGCGCATAGTCACGCTGAATACCGGCATTGGGCACACAGATATCTACGGTGCCGAATCGCTCTACGGTAGCCTTGAACATAGTAACGACCTCGTCCTCTTTGCTGACGTCCGCTTTGTAGATCATGGCTTGGCCGCAAATACCATCGTTGTCGATGCCATCAGCCAGTTCCTGAGCAGACTCTTCATTTACAATGTAGTTGATGACCACATTTGCACCGTCCAGAGCCAAAGATTGAGCTATGGCGGCTCCGATGCCCGAGTTGGCCCCCGTTACGATGGCGGTCTGTCCAGAAAGTCGCTTGTTGGGTTTTTGTACGTTGTTGCTGGGTTGCATGGGATAATGTGTTGGATGGAGAGGGAAGTTAATCTTCGGCTAGGGGGGATCAAAAAATTGACTCTGGAAAAGTTCGCGCTTTGCAATCCGTTCTGGCCACCTAGCTTAGATCCCGATACAAATTAGGGTCATGCCCGATCTTAAGAGAGGAGTTTTGCGTAGATTAGGGGAAAGTCGTGATATGAATACTAATCAAGTCAAAGAAGAAATCCACCAGCTTATCGACCAACTTCCTGAGGAGAATTGGCAAGAAATCCTGGAGTACCTCCAGGCATTTCAACAATTGAATACCAATCAAAAAAAACGCCTAGGTTTTTTCCAGCAAATCATTCAGGAAGATGCAAACTTGCTTAAACGATTAGCTCAGTGATCAATAAAGAGGAAGTACTTTTTTATCATCGTCAACTCATCCGGCGCTTCGGAGGATCTGATGGTGTAAGAAGTCATGAATTGTTAGAATCTGCCATTGGCCGTGCCTATCAGACCTTCGGTGGGCAGGATTTATATGCATCTGCAGTTGAAAAGGCGGCAGCTCTAGGTGAAAGCATTATCAAGAATCATCCATTTGTAGATGGGAACAAAAGGACTGGATATGCTATGATGCGCCTCCTTCTCTTAGAAAGTGGTCAAGATCTTAATGCTAATGAAGAGGATAAATACCAATTTGTGATCAGGATCTCGACTGGCAAGTTAGATTATGATGCCATCCTAGATTGGCTAAAAACCCATTTGATTTAATTTTATTGGCTTCAAAACTATTTGAGGAGATATTTGGTAACTGCATGGGTGGCTCAACTAAATTCAGCCCTTTTCATCTAGTGCTTATCAAAGTATTAACCTGTAAATTTCCATGACCCAAGCCAAGCCTCAGCCTAAGCCCATGGGGCTGATTTTTGCCACTACCCTGCTTGACCTACTTGGTCTAACCTTGATCATCCCGATTTTTGCGCCCATGCTCACCGAGAGCAATGCGGTATTGGGACCGGAGGTCAGCGAGGAAACCCGCAACCTGCTGTATGGGGTATTAATTGCAACCTTTCCCTTCTTTCAATTCTTGGGGGCTCCCCTACTGGGTACGCTTTCGGATAGAATCGGCCGCAAGCCGGTGCTGTACCTGACCCTCGGTGGCGCCTTAATCAGCTACCTCATCACGGCAGTTGGCGTGGTACAAGGTCAACTCTGGATGCTATTTATGGGCCGGGTGGTACAAGGATTCTCCGCAGGCAATTTATCGGTTATCTACTCAGCCATCGCAGACATCAGCGAGGAGGGAGAAAAGGCCAAGAACTTTGGCTTGGTCGGGGCAGCTTTTGGCATTGGTTTCGTGATCGGACCTTTGGTGGGAGGTATCCTATCTGATCCCTCCTACGTGAGTTGGTTCAGCTTTGCTACTCCCTTCTTTTTTGCGGCAGCCTTGGTAGCCCTCAATCTCTTACTGGTTTGGCGCATTTTTCCCGAAACCAATCAAAGCCCTAACCTACAAGCAGAATTAACCCCCTGGAAGGGATTCCAAAATTTAGCCAGGGCTTTTTCAGATCCCAGCCTGAGGTCCATATTCACGGTGGTTTTCCTGTTCACTTTTGGATTTACCTTTTTTACCCAGATGATTCAGCTTTTTTTGATCAAACGCTTTGACTTTGACCAATCAGATATCGGAGAACTGTTCGGCTTCGTGGGAATTCTACTGGCCTTAACTCAAGGGCTCATTGTCCGCTATCTTTCCAAGAAGGTAAGTCCTGGCCCCATTCTTCGCATCACCATTTTGACCTTGGCTGGCTCCTTCCTGCTCCTCCTGATTCCTGATACCACCCTGGGGATTTATCTCATGATGCCCTTTATCGTGGTTAGCAATGGAATTGCCAATCCCAACCTATCAACCATGGTGTCCAACCTGGCCCCAAGGCATCTACAAGGGGAGACCCTGGGCATGCAACAGTCCGTCCAAGCCTTGGCTCAAATTGTTCCTCCCCTAGCTGGAGGAATCATCGTGAGCTATTCCATCACTTCCCCCATGTGGTTGGCTTCCTTGAGTGTATTCTTGGCTTGGGTAGCCTTTATTTGGCAGTTTGGAATGAAAAAGAAAACTCAGCTCTGATTCCATGTTATTTGAAACCGAACGCAGAGAATCCACCTACACCCGCCTATGGCGCTGGGTTTACAACCTTCTCCCCCCTATCCGTGGAACGGGTAGCTGGTTGACTTTCATGAGTGCCGATTGGAAAGAAGCCCATTTGAAGCTGCCCTTAAGCCTACGTACGCGGAATTACGTGGGTACCATTTTTGGTGGAGCCATGTTTGCAGCCACCGACCCCATTTACATGGTGATGCTGATCAAGGTTCTCGGCTTTGAGTATGTGATATGGGATAAAACAGGGAAAATTCGTTTTCTCCAACCGGGAAAGGGAAAGCTTAAAACTAAGTTTGAACTATCCGAAAGCTTGATTCAAGAACTCACCCAGCGAGTGGCACAGGACAGGGAATGTAATCACACCTTTACCATTACTTGGGTGAATCAACAAAATAGACCCGTCGCCCGCATCGAAAAGACGGTTTACATCGCCCAGAGGGCACACTATGAAGCCAAGCGCAAGGCAAAGGGACAGAGCGGACAAAAGACTCCGAAGAGGTTTTGAGGCGGGAGGCGAGATAAGGCTACGCGAGGACCGTTGACTTTTTGGGCAAAGCAGATGGCCAAGGAGAGATTTCCCTTGCACAGACCTTGGCCTTTCCCCTGCTGGCTGAATGTACCCAAGCATTACATACCATAATTTTCATATTTCTCCAACCATTCGACTTTCTAGGAAGTTGGGGGAATAGTGAACGCATCAGATAATGAATATGAAGCAGGCTATTGTCATTGGCGCAGGAATTGGAGGCATTGCTACCAGCATTCGTTTAGCGACCAAAGGTTATCAGGTATCGGTATTTGAGGCAAATGCCTATCCTGGTGGCAAGCTATCGGAGATTCAAGTAGGAGATTACCGCTTTGATGCGGGGCCTTCCCTTTTCACCTTACCCGAACAGGTCGAAGCCTTGTTTGAAGTGGCAGGTAAAAAGATGTCCGACTATTTTGCCTATGAGACCCTGCCGGTTATTACTCACTATTTTTGGCCAGATGGCTTGCGCCTGACCGCCTATGCAGAACCAGAGGCATTTGCCCAAGAGATCCAGACCCAAACCGGTGAATCAGCCCAACAGGTACTCAAGTTATTGGCTAAAAGTCGTGAGCTAAATGACATTACCAGTCATGTATTCTTGGAAAAATCACTGCACAGGCTAAGTACCTACCTAGAGCCCGCAACCATTCGGTCCATTTTCCAGCTACATAAAATCGATGCCTTTCGCTCGATGCATCAGGCCAATGCCAGCTATTTTAAAGATCCCCGTTTGGTCCAATTATTTGATCGCTACGCCACGTATAATGGATCTGACCCCTATCAAGCACCCGGCACCCTGAACGTAATCCCTCACCTGGAATATCACTTGGGAGCTCATTTTCCCAAAGGGGGCATGTATCAGATTACCCAAAGTCTATTTCGTCTGGCTCAAGATTTAGGGGTTAGCTACCACTTTGGTCAAGCTGTAGATCGGATTGTCGTTGATCGGGGGCAGGCAAGGGGAATTTTTCTTGAGCAGGAATTCATCCCTGCCGATGTAGTCGTCAGCAATGCGGATGTGGTCCCTACTTATCGCAAGCTTTTACGTGATCAGCCTGCGCCAGAACGTACCCTCAAGCAACCTCGCAGCAGTTCGGCCCTGATCTTTTACTGGGGCATCCGGCGTGAGTTCCCTGAGCTAGACCTACATAACATTTTTTTCAGTAACAACTACGAGGAGGAATTTCGTAAGATATGGGAGGAAAAGGACGTTTTTCATGATCCCACGATATACGTCAACATCACCAGCAAACGTAATCCCACCGATGCTCCAACAGGTTGTGAAAATTGGTTTACCATGATCAATGTCCCACATGACGATGGACAAGATTGGGACTACCTCATCCAGGAAGCCAAGCAGAATATCCTCAAAAAGCTATCCACCATGCTCCAAACAGAAGTGGAATCCTTGATTGAGGCGGAAGCCATCCTGGAGCCACGGACCATCCAAAGTAAAACATCTTCTTACCTGGGCGCTTTGTACGGCAGCAGCAGCAACAATCGCTTCGCGGCCTTTTTGCGCCACCCCAACTTCAGTCGAAAAATCAGGAACCTCTACTTTTGTGGAGGTAGTGTGCACCCTGGCGGAGGGATTCCTTTAAGCTTATTGGGAGCCCGAATCGTAGGAGATTTGGTACCTAGTCAAGAGAGGGAAAAAGCTTGATAGGGTGCAGGAAATTGCTGTACGTTCGAGAAGCAACTTCCTTTATCTATTTTTAGCGGCGCTTAAAGCTGACCTTACGCTACCCTGCTCAAGTAGCAAAGCTTTAGCCTCTTCGTAGCCAAGGTCTGTTTCTGCCATCACCATCTTGGTTCCGCGATCCACCAATTTGTCGTTGGAGAGCTGCATGTCTACCATTTTGTTGCCTTTGACCCGGCCTAATCGAATCATGACACTGGTAGAGATCATGTTGAGGATCAGCTTCTGGGCTGTTCCAGCCTTCATGCGGGTCGAGCCTGTCACAAATTCGGGGCCTACCACTGCTTCAATGGGAAAATCCACCAATTCACTGAGCGGAGCACCCGCGTTACAGGTGATGCCTGCGGTGGTGATCCCAGCCTCTTTACAAGCCTGGATGGCACCCAGTACATAAGGGGTGGTCCCACTGGCAGTGATGCCGATCACCAAATCGCCAGAATTGGCGGCGTGAGCCTCTAGGTCTTTCCAAGCTTGATTGCGGCTATCCTCGGCGAATTCTACTGCTTTTCTAATCGCGCCATCTCCTCCTGCGATCAATCCGATCACCCAATCGTGGGGTACCCCGTAGGTCGGCGGACATTCCGACGCATCTACGATGCCCAACCGGCCACTGGTGCCACTTCCTAGGTAGAAAAGCCTTCCCCCTTCCTTCATCCGTTGATGAGCAGCCTCTACTACGGCTTCGATTTGAGGCAAAATTCCCGCTATTACCTGCGGCACAGTTCGGTCCTCCTGGTTAATGCTCTGGAGCAGTTCCAGGGTAGACATCTGCTCCAAGTGATCGTAGTGAGAGGAGGATTCGGTGGTTCTTTGTGAATTCATCGCTAGGGTTCAAGCAAAACTATACAATACACTGTGTCGGTAGCTTTCTCCTGGTCTAAGTACCGTAGAAGGAAATCCAGGCTGATTGGGAGAATCAGGAAAATGCTGGGTTTCTAGGCAAAGAGCTTGGTAGGGCTGATAAATTACGCCGTCTTTACCTACCACATTGCTGAGGAAATTGCTGGTATAGAGTTGGACCCCAGGTTGGGTGGTGCGCACCTCCATGACTCGACCAGATTCTGGCTCGTAGACCCGAGCGATAAATGCTTCGCTGCCATCCCATTTGTCTACCACGAAATTGTGGTCAAAGCCCTGCCGGCCTTTCAAGTCAGGATGATCCAAACGATCACCAATCTTATGTCCATGCTGAAAGTCTAGCGGCGTTCCTTTGACCGAGGCAATTTTCCCCGTGGGTAAACCGCTTTCGTCTACTGGGGTGTATTGAGAACACATCAGCTGTAGCTCATGATCTCGGATATCGCCCTCTCCTCGCAAATTAAAATACGCATGATGGGTCAAGTTAACCACGGTCGGCATATCAGTGGTCGCATGGTAGTCAATCCGCAAGCCATTTTCCGGACCCAAGCTAAAGGTAGCCTCCACACTCAGGTTTCCGGGGTATCCTTCTTCTCCGTCAGGGCTGAGGTAGCTCAGTTTAAGTGCGTCTGTGTCACCAAGAGAGACATCTTCGGCTTGCCAAAGCTTTTTGTCAAATCCTTGCCGGCCACCATGTAAATGATGAGGTCCATTGTTGGTTGCCAATACGTATTCCGTACCATCTAAGCTAAATCTCCCGTGACCGACCCGATTGCCAAATCGGCCAATCAAGGTACCAAAGCATGGGTGAGGACCCAGGTAAGGTTCGAACTCATCGAAACCCAATACGACGTCATTCAGTTTCCCATAGCGATCAGGTACCATCAGAGAAACCAGGGTTCCTCCATAGTCACTAATTCTTGCCTTAATTCCCTGTTGGTTTTCCAAGGTGAAAAGGCTGACGGGACGACCATCCGGCAAGGTTCCAAAGGCTTCTTTTTGCATGAGGGATAGCTTTACAGCGAAGGTAAGTTTAGCGATACCAAAACCAAAGACCCAGAGCGCAATTAATAAACTGTACAAATAAAACAGCTTTTGTCCCATTTGAGATAGAAAAAACTTATGCCCAACCTTTAGGGTTATTATATTCGTTGATAGTAAAAAGCCTAAAGACCGTACGTACCATCGAATCATCTTAACTCTTCCCCATGGCTGTGATCCTCCGCAGACTGCTGCTTTCAGTGGGCATGCTCCTTTGCTCTCTCTACTCCTTTGCTACTCACATTACAGGTGCCGAAATCACCTACACTTGCCTTAATCCCAATACCAACACCTATCGAGTGGATCTGACCATGTATCGGGATTGCCTAAACGGTCAAGCAGGCTTCGACAACCAAATCACCGTTTACATTTTCAGAAGCAACAACGGCTCTGTTTACCAAACCCGAACGGTCGGGTTCAACAACAATTCGGTCCAATTGGTTCCTGTTTTTTGGAATGTGTGTACAGGAGCTCCGCAGAATCAGTGTGTTGAGTATGCGGTATACTCTTTTACCATCAACCTTCCTCAGACAGCCGCAGGCTATGACATTGGCTGGGCGCGATGCTGCCGTAACAACATCGTCACCAACATTTCAGCCTTACAAGGCATCACAGTTTTGGCCCATGTACCCGGGACGACTGAAGCTCCTGGTTGCAACACCATGCCAAAGTTCAATCAACTTCCTCCTATTTTCCTATGTGTGGGTCAGCAATTTAGCTTTGACCATTCAGCTACAGATGCCGATGGAGATTCCTTGGTTTACGTAATCTCAAACCCATACGCCAGTGTTAATACGTTTAACCAAGGAGCCACCCAGTTTCAGCCGGTGGTCGGAGGGTTTAATCCTATGGGGCCACCTCCTTATCAAAATGTAAACTACCTTCCGGGATTCAGTTTCAATGATCCCTTTGGTTCGGGCAACTTTAGCATCGACCCACAATCTGGCCTACTTACTTTGACTCCCACCCAGATTGGCTTATCTGTTTTCGCAGTTTCTGTTTTAGAATATAGGAATGGGGTCTTGCTTAGCGAAAACAAGCGCGACTTCCAGATCAACGTAATCCAATGTGCCCCACAGGGGGACGAACCGGCTCTCAGCAGCAACTTGGCACCTGTTCCAGTCACCGCAGGTGATACTGTTTTTGCTGACCCAACCCTGCCATTTTGTTACACCATCTCGGCCAGTGATCCTGATGTCAATGACATCGTGGAACTATTTCCAGTTTCTGCTTCATTTGGCATAGGTGGAACCGCCCCCCTGCCCTACGCCACCTTGACCAGTACTGGAACGAATCCAGCCATTGGGACCGTGTGCTGGGACGTGGCCTGTGGCAATGCCGGAGATACCGTTAGAATGGTGGTGGGAGCCCGCGACCCTCAGGATTGTCCTGGATACAACATCGTCTATGATACCACTTACGTAGTGGTGGCAGAGGTCTTCCCACCGAGTATCAGCCACACCATTAATGGAGCCTCTGGAATTGACACCATACAGATTGATGCCAATCAACCGTTTTGCTATGACCTAAGTTCGGCCGATGTAGACACAGAGGATACGTTGAGCTTTTTTGCGTTGGAGGGTCCATTTGTGGGCTTAGGTGGTACGGCTACCCTAAGCACCAATGGATTCAATCCCATCACCGGGCAAGTCTGCTGGACTCCCGCCTGTACCGACGCGGGTGGCAGTTTCCGCTTGGTAGTTGAGTCTCGAGACATCAATCGCTGTCAGCAATCCAGAAGAGACACACTCGTCATTGAGGTCAACAATTTGCCAAACGTAGGCATTGGCGCTGGAGGCACCATCTGTGAACAAGATACCATTCCTCTGAGTGCGTTTGGAGGAGCAAGCTACCAATGGACTCCCGCAGGAAGCTTAGTTGGAGCCAATAGTGCTACCCCATTGGCTCTGCCGACCACTACTACCACCTATAATGTGGCTATCACGGATGCGCTGGGCTGTGTCCGTAACTTTCAACAAAGTGTGAACGTCAACCCACTTCCAGTTGCCCTTGTCAGCAATGACACCAGTAACTGTCTGGGTTTCGGGGTTCCATTGCTTGCTAGTGGGGGTACAAACTACAGCTGGACACCGGCCAACAGCCTCAACAATGCCAATGTGAACAACCCGGTTGCATCTCCGACCGATACCACTACCTATACCGTGACGGTTACCGATGCCAATGGCTGTCAAGACACCAATCAGGTAACCGTTACTCCACATAGTGCAACCGTAGCCAATGACGCTGTTATCTGCATAGGAGATACTGTACCTCTGTCTGCTGGGGGTGGGCAAAGCTTTGCTTGGTCTCCTAACTTCAACTTGATTGATGCAAATACGGCTACCCCTCTAGCGTTTCCGACCGTAACGACCACCTACACGGTTCAGGTAACCGATAGCACTGGATGCGTAGATGATGCACAGGTGACGGTAACCGTAAACCCTCTACCTACCATAGACTTTGGCCCTACTACCGCCGTTTGCGTAGGTGACACCCTGACCTTGCAGGCCAGTGGCGGACTCACCTATCAGTGGCTTCCTGACCCCACATTGCTTGGTGATCAGCAAGCTGATCCACAAGTATTTCCCTTAAGTGACCAGACCTACTACTTAGGCGTCGTGGACGCCAATGGTTGTGCCAATGCTGATTCTGTCCTCATCAGTGTCAATCCTCTGCCCAATATCGATGCGGGAATGGATACGGTTCAGTGCGGCGACCAACTTATCAACCTGCAGGCTAGTGGTGGGGTTTCCTACCTTTGGTCTCCTGACAGCAGTTTGACGCTAGCGAACGTCTTTAACCCGGGAGCCAATCCAGATACGTCTACCACCTACCTCGTGTTAGGCACCGATGCCAATGGCTGCCAGAATATAGATTCAGTCTTTGTACGTGCTTGGGATGCCAACGCGGGTCCAGACCTTGAAGCCTGTATCGGTGATACTACCCAGCTAATGGCTGAAGGAGCAATTGATTACCAGTGGGATTTTTCAGCTTCTGTCTTTAACCCTTCTGACCCCAATTCTCAAGTTTTTTCTCTTACAGACGAATCATTTTTCCTGACGGCTACTGATAGCAGCGGTTGTACAGATCGCGATACCGTTTTCCTTCGTATTAACCCTTTGCCCATCACGAGTACATTTGGCAGTGACCCATACGTTTGTTCAGGAGGAGGAACAGTGGTGACGGCTACGGGTGGCACCCAGTATGAATGGTCACCTGCTTTCATTTTTGATGATCCTACCTTGGCTTCCCCCATCGCTTCCCCCACTTACAGCGGAGCCACTCTAGATAGCACTTGGCGTTTCTTTGTAGTAGTAACCGATGCCAATGGCTGTTCCAACTTTGACTCCTTGGATCAAGTAGTGCGTTTGCTGCCCATTATCTCGGTAAGCAATGATACGACCAAGTGCCCAGCCGATACCATTACCCTAACCGCCACCGGAGGAGTTCAGTATCAATGGTCGCCCTTGACCGAACTTATTGGTGGCAATGCCGCCTCGGTACAAGTATACAATGACTCAACGACCCTCTACCAGGCCAAGGTAACCGCTGTTTGGGGCTGTGCAGACAGTCTATCCGTCACGGTAAATGTCATTGAACCCGATGCAGGACTCGATACCCTTATTTGTGAGGGGGACAGCATTGAATTACTGGCCACAGGGGGAGTGATTTACAATTGGACGCCCGCGGCCACGCTATTAAACCCTAATCAAGCCAATCCCACCGCCTTCCCTTCGGACACCACCTTATACACAGTCACCGTTACAGATGCCTTTGGCTGTACTCGAAGTGACCAGGTTACGATCAATGTTCAGCCATTCCCACCTGCGGATGCGGGGACAGACCAAGCGATTTGTATTGGTGATACGGCACAGCTAAGTGCCAGTGGGGGAGTTGCTTTCCAATGGCTGGTTATTGATAGCCTCAGCGACGATACCCTTTCAAATCCTTTTGTCTGGCCTATCCAAAGCACCGATTACGTGGTTAGGGTGAGTGACACCCTGGGCTGTAGCGATACGGACACGATGCGCCTTACGGTTAACCCCCTTCCCTTGGCTGACGCGGGTCCAGATACCACGACAAAGTGTGGGGAAGATCCTATCCAATTACAAGCTAGCGGAGGAGTTGTTTACCAATGGCTTAACCAAAGAGACCTCAGTGCATTCAACATAGCGGACCCCTTAGCTGGCCCTGATTCGGCTACCACTTTTTATGTATCGGTAACGGACGCTAATGGCTGTGTGAACCTGGACAGCATCCACGTGCTGACCATGTATGCACAAGCCGCCCCAGCAGATACCATTTGCTTAAGGGATACCGTGGCCCTTGCCGCAGGACACATTGGCGGACAGGCCATTGCCTACCAGTGGAGTCCAGACTCATCGGTATTGGATCCTCAATCTTCAACGACCCTCGCCCTACCTGACTTGGATACTGATTATATAGTGACGGTCACTGATAGCTCTGGCTGTAGCGATACGGCTCTCCAACGCATCACCGTTCTGTCGCTGCCCCCTGCCAATGCTGGTGTTGATGAAGCCATTTGTTTTGGCGATAGCTTAAGTCTAGAAGCTACTGGCGGGATAGATTATCAGTGGTCTCCTAGCTTGGGACTAGACGATGATACTTCCCCAACTCCCCTAGCTCAGCCCTTAATTAGCACGCGCTATCAAGTCTTGGTGACAGACCTCAACGGTTGCCAGGATACCTCTAGCGTATTGATCACGGTCAATGAACTACCAAGGGTCATTGCAGAGCCCGATACAGGAGTTTGTCAGGGTCAACCCGTGTTCCTCTCTGCCAATGGAGCAACTAGCTATCTATGGACTCCAGGGCTATCACTTTCCGATTCACTCAGTAGCGACCCGATTGCCATCCCCTTGGTCACTACCACTTATGAAGTATTGGGGACTGATGGGAATGGATGCCAAAATACCGCCATAGTCAGCGTAGCGGTAGACACCCTACCCTCCCTACAGGCTCCCACGGACACTGCGATTTGTTTAGGTGGCGATCTACAACTTGCCGCTTCAGGTGCATTCGCTTATCAGTGGAGTGATGGGCAGTCTGGCCCATCGGCCCGCTTCATTCCTACCCAAAGTACACAGCTGTACGTCATTCCCATTGGGGCCAATGGCTGCGCGGGAGACACCAACTTCATAGACGTATTTGTAGAAGAAAACCTACCTCAGGCTGCTTTCGAACCCTTAACGATAGAAGGCTTTGCTCCCTTCGAAGTAGGCTTTGAAAACCAAAGTTTCAACGCGACTCGTTTCCTCTGGGAGTTTGGAGATGATTCCACTTCTACAGAATCACAACCTTTCCACCAGTACCAACAGCCCGGTGACTACATGGTTAGATTGGTCGTGGATAACGAAATTGGTTGTCCTTCTGAATTCAGCTTCCGGTTTATTCGGGTGCTAGATTTCAATATGTTCATTCCGAACATTTTCTCTCCCAACAATGATGGCAACAACGATGAATTCACCTTTGTGATGAATTCTATTGAGCGAGTGGAAATAGTCATCTACAATCGCTGGGGACGAGAAGTTGCTAGGTCTAATCAGGCTGACTTTGCTTGGGATGGCCGACTGGGCAATGGACAAGTGGCTCCTGAAGGGGTTTATACCTATGCCTTGAACGCCACCTCGTTTAGTGGGCAGGAGATTAACCGTCAGGGTACGATCACCTTGGTCAAATAATTTCAAGGGTATAACAACCCTTTCTTAAATGCCCCGTTAAAGAAGTGCTATCCCCTCAGCTGAATTGGTGCACACACACCAAATCAACTGGGGGGATTCTATATTTTGCACCTCAAACCACCCCTAATGACCCAAATCTACCAACATCTTACGGCTACTTACGGCAAGCATTTTCGAGAAACGCTAAAGCTGGCCTGGCCGGTAGTCATCGGCCTGATGGGATTTAACTTGATGGGGCTGATTGACAGCCTCATGATTGGCGATTTAAGTTATGTACACCTTTCTGCCGCGGCTTTAGCCAATGGCATGTTCATCATTCTGACCATCATCGGCATGGGATTGAGCTTTGTCCTATCTCCCTTGGTGGCAGAAGCCGATGCATCTGGCCAGTCCCAACGAGTAGGTGATATGCTGAGACAAGGGACTTTGGTGATGCTGGTTGCAGGAGTTATCCTATCCATACTGGTTTACTTTTCAAGTTTTACCCTAGAATGGCTAGACCAACCTGAGCAAGATGTCGTACTCGCTAAGACCTATCTTCAAATCTTGAGCATTTCCACTATGCCTCTGTTGATTTTCATGGTCTTCAAGCAGTTCTCCGACGGGCTTTCTCTGACCCGGCCAGCCATGTACGTAACCCTTCTTGGCCTGGTGATCAATGCCGGCGCAAACTGGGTGCTGATCTACGGAAAGTTTGGTTTTCCTCGCATGGAACTGGATGGGGCTGGATGGGGAACCCTGGTTAGCCGCATCGTAATGATGATTGTACTAGGCATCTACGTATTGAGCAGTAAGAAATTTGAGGCTTATCAGTTGAAACGCGGTTGGACTTTGGTCAAGCCAAAGATCATGCGTCGCATTGCACAGCTGGGCATTCCTTCTGGTTTCCAGCACTTTTTCGAAGCGGCAGCATTTGTGGGGTGTACCGTAATCATTGGTTGGATGGCAGATCCCTCGGCCAATCGAGCCGCCCATCAAATTGTGTTACAGCTGGCCACGGTAAGCTTCATGGTTGTATTAGGGATCTCTGCTGCCTCTACCATACGAGTGGGAAATGCCTTAGGTCACAAAGACCCTATCGCCATGCGGCAAGCCGGAGTAGCAGGAGTCATGCTCGCGACCACGTTCATGTCTATGTCTGCCTTGATTTTCCTATTTGGGAAAGACTTTTTCCCTGTCTTTTTTAATGACAATGCGCGGGTATTAGCCATTTCTGCACAACTAATGCTGATCGCTGGGCTTTTTCAGATCTTTGATGGGATACAGGTAGTCGGAATCGGCATCCTAAGAGGAATCCAAGATGTAAAGGTACCCACTGCCATTACCTTCTTGGCCTATTGGGTGATCAACCTTCCTCTTGGCTATGTGTTGGGTATCACCTTTGACTGGGGTGTCCGAGGCATCTGGTTTGCCTTTGTGGTGAGTCTTGGGGTAGCTGCGGTTTTGCTCTCTTATCGATTTTGGTCCCTTACCGAAAAAATGAAAATCGAGGGAGTTAGACCTCGGTTCATCCAGGCAGATCCAAAAGAAATACCTCAAATTTCTCATGCCAAATCATTGAGCGAAGAGGTAGTAAGGCATTGAGAAAGGAGGACCCATAAGACTCTGCTGTTAGCAGGCCGAAGGATTATTTTAGTCTTTTCACCTCGTCACAGCTTTTATGCAACAGACCAAGCGGCCAGAGGACAATTCCCCTGGCCGCTTGGTCATAATATTTGATGAGTTTCCCTATCGCTTACGGACAGAGCCAGCTCCTGAGATTTGCTGACTGGTGTTTGAAGGATTTCCGTCATAAACGACGTTACCTGCACCAGAGATCTGGGTAGAGAGCGATTCTGTAGCATGAACCTTCGCAGAACCTGCTCCACTGATTTCTACCTCTACGTGGCTCGCAATCAAGTCAAAGGCAGCAACATCACCAGCTCCTGCAATTTCAAACTGCACACTCTCGGTGGTACCACGGGTAATGTATTGGCCAGCTCCCGTGATTTCAGCATCTAAATCCTCCAGTTCCACGTTCAAGTTGATTTTTCCAGCACCAGAAACCTCGATATCAAGAGATTCCCCGTGAAGAGTGCCCTCATTGGTCATTTCGGTTGCCCCTGCAACATCGATTGACTCTAATCGATCGGCGTAAATATGCAAGATGATCTCTTCTTTCAAATGTTTGAACCAGTGGTCTTCCATCTCTACCACCAGCGTAGAGCCATCAACACTGGCTTCCAGTTCGGACTTGGCTTTCTCTGAAGCTTCAATTTCGACTCGGCTATCGCTAGACTCGTGGATAATTACCTTATAAGCACCCCGTAGCTCCAAACGACTAAAGTCCCTTAACTCATCCCAAGCCACGGGATCAGAGGTACGGACGTGGACGCTTTCTTCGTCTTGGTTAAACTCAACGTTCAAACCATTCTTTTTTACCAGGAAGAAAATGCCTCCGGCTAACAAAAGGCCTCCCCAGAATATGATGCGTAAAAATCTCATGAGATAATGTGGTTGGTTTCGCTCAAATTAATTTGATAGGTCTTACATCTTTCAAAACAGAGGCAGGTGCCCTGAGGAATCATCCCCCATTATGTAGATCTTCAACCAGTCTACAATTAGCATAAGATCGGGGTTTTGAGTCAAAGTTGGAAAAACCATGCCGCCATTTTATGGTTTAGATGCCATTAAGGACAAAAAAATTACAGTTAATCTTGCTTAAAATTTCTTGGGACCCACTTTACAAGCATCCTCTGCCTCCTGGGCACCGCTTTCCCATGGAAAAATACGACCTTATTCCAGAGCAACTGATCTATGAAGGTACCATCACAGAGGACAACTTGTATAGGCCTGGACGCATCTCAGAAGCAACCATCCTACTTACCCATGCGGCACCTTATTGGGAAAAATTAAAAAGCGGGAATCTTTCCCGGCGAGAGATACGAAAGACTGGTTTTCCCTATTCGGCTCAGTTAGTCGAAAGGGCAGTGACCATTCCCATGGGAACCATTCAAAATGCCCTTTTTGCGCAGGAGTATGGGGTAGCCATTAACGGAGCTGGTGGTACTCACCACGCATTTACGGACCGAGGAGAGGGATTCTGCTTACTTAATGACATTGCCATTGCCGCCAACTACCTGCTGAAAGAAGGACGCATTCAAAAGGCCTTGGTAGTAGACCTAGATGTCCATCAAGGCAATGGAACCGCTCAAATCATGCAAAACGAAGAGCGGGTATTTACTTTTTCCATGCATTGTGAAGCCAACTATCCCCTACACAAGGAAGAATCGGACCTAGATATTGGACTGCCGGTTGGAACAGGAGACAAAACCTATCTACAAACCCTTTACCGTATCCTACCGAATTTGCTGGATAGCGTAAAACCGGATTTGGTCTTTTACCTATCCGGAGTAGATATCCTAGAGACGGATAAGCTGGGGAAACTGAAGGTGAGTATGCGCGGTTGTAAAGATCGGGATGAGTTTGTTCTCAGAACTTGTCGAGCCAGACAAGTGCCAATAGCCATTTCGCTTGGGGGAGGTTACTCACCTCAGTTACGCCACATCATTGAGGCCCACAGTGAGGTATTTAGACTTGCACAAGAATTATATTTCTAGCCCCCTCATTCCCAAGGATTAACAAAAAAATCAAAGGGCTTAGAAAGCAAAAAAACAAACTGGAAGGATTGCCCATTAACCCGCACATCCCTTTATCCTTTAAAAATCACCACCACCCCTATCTCATGCCCTCAGAAGTCTGAATCATCGAACCAATAATAAGCCTGCCAAGCCTCTAGGGGAGACTCCCGGCGAAGGCTCATTCTGGCTCTTCCAGTACCAGAGAAGGTATTGTTTTCGTCTTGTTGAATGGTCAAGGTAAAGTTTCTTACTACGGTAGCCGTGGTTTCTGTACTGTCTAGTTGGGTATAATAGTTCCAATCAAGGTTAACATTGACTACACTTTGGAAAAGGCGAAACGCTGTAGTAAGCTCGGTAGCTCGGTCCCAACGAACGTCTTGCCCTAAATCAGGGTCATAATAGGCAAAGGTAAAATCGGAGGTAAATAAGCGACCGTACAGAGTGGTATCCCTTAGTTCATAGGCATTCTTGAAGAGCTGAAAAAAGCCATCAATATTGGTGGGATCCCCCAATAAATTCACGTCGGCAAGCCCCTCTGGATCCAATCTAGGAGTAAAGGGATTACAAGCCATAAACCAGGCCAATACCGATATAAACCCAATAGGAGCAAAACGCTTCATCAAGGCTGGTGGCCATTGCCGTTGCTACGAGCTTTGATCATGCTAGTCAAAACTGATTCCTGACGAGCCAACTGATGCAAAAAGACCTTCAATACGCTGGCCTGGGCCCTGATAGCGGGCTCTTCCAATTCTGGAAGCTGGGACTGAAGCTTTTCAGCCAGGCGGGTAGCCTGGGTCATGAGTCGGTGAATTTCTTCGGTATCTTTGAGCAGTTCCTGAGTCGGTAACATACTATTCAGGTTAGAAAAAGAATGAGAGGCAAGGGAATCGCCAAAGGGTCACATACCTAACTCGAGGATGATAAAGCGGATTAGAAAGTAATCCCGTAGAATCAGGAATGCCCCAATACAACGGGAAGGTAAGCCATTTATTGAAATGATAAAAATTTTAAAGGCAAAACAAAGCTAGCGTCTCCTATGTGTATAGCCTGAGATATAGGCCTAGTTTGTAGCCTGATGCTCACTTCCAACCGCGGGAGCTCGCCCAATTTCTTTCCAGACCAAGGAGGAAGCACCTAAAATCGCGGCATCACTTTCTGGCAATTGAGAGCGGATAAGCTTAACCTTATTTTTAAATATGGGCAACACATGCTCATTTAAATACTTTTCTGTAGGCTCAAGGATATAGTGCCCGGCCCGTGCTACTCCTCCAAATAGGAAAATCGCTTCAGGACTAAAAATATTTACCACGTTGGATAGTGTCTTACCGAGGTACTCACCCGTACGCTCGAAAGTCCTATGGGCAATATGGTCTCCTTTTTCAGCCGCGTCAAAAACCGCTTTGGGGGTAATGTCCTCACGAGGAATTTGACGAAGCGGGCAGTCGTCATGACTACCAGACAGTTCTTCCATTACGGTAAGCACCACACCCCTGGCGGCAGCATAAGTTTCTAAACATCCCCTTCTCCCACAGGTACAGGGCCGCCCTCCCCACACAGTGGTTACGTGACCAAGCTCACCGGCAAAACCATCATGGCCATACACCAACTCTCCATTCACGATAAAACCACTGCCTACTCCTGTCCCCAAGGTAACCATGATGAAGTTTTGCATGCCTTTAGCTCCGCCATAGATCAATTCCCCCATTGCGGCGGCATTGGCATCATTGGTCACAAAAATTGGAACATCATAGTACTTAGCAAACTCATCCGCGATGGGAAGAATGCCGTCCCATATCAGGTTAGGGGCATCCTCAATGGTGCCTTGGTAAAAATTGGCATTGGGAGCTCCAATTCCAATTCCCCGAAGCTCGTAGGCCACGTCGACCCCCTCCAGTAACGCAGTTAATCCTTCATGCAGGTGAGCAATGTATGAGGGAAAATCGTCCTCTTTGCGGGTAGGCATAGATGAGCTGGCCAAAATATGTCCTTGCTCATCTGATAGGCCAAACTTGGTATTGGTTCCTCCGATGTCAATGCCAATGGCAACCGGTTTCATAAGATATGGATGTGGTTGAGATTTTGCTACGAATCTATCAAATTCAATATACAAAAGGGATGTTCCTGGACGAAAAGTTTCAGGAACTTGGTTTGGGGATACTTCTTCCTTCTAATGCCGCAGCCATTAAAACAGGAAAATGGTCGGGAGTACAGGCAAAAGTTGGGATGCCCATTCCTACAAACTGCCGGGCAAGACCTTGGTCAAAAAAGGGTTTCCCTTGATCGGTTAAGGCCAGCAGAGCAATAAAGTTCACCCCACTCTTCTTAATCTCAGCAGCTCGATTCAGCATTTTCTCACGGTTACCTCCTTCATATAGATCAGAGATCAGAATCAGGATGGTATCACTAGGCCGGCTTATCAAAGATTGACAGTAATCCAAAGCACGGCCGATATGTGTCCCTCCCCCTAGCTGCACACCAAACAAAACATCTACTGGGTCGGCAAGGTGTTCACTTAGGTCAACTACAGCCGTATCAAAGGCCACCAATTGGGTTTGGATGGCTTTCATGGAGGCGAGGACCGCCGCAAACACACTAGCGTAAATCACGGAACTGGCCATTGATCCACTTTGATCCAAGGCCAAGATCACCCTTTTGAGGGCTGACTTTTTCCGGCCGTAGCCAATCAGTTGCTGGGGAATGATGGCTTCGTATTCGCGTTGGT
>CAZFPQ010000131.1:0-6375 GCA_964521065.1 uncultured Bacteroidia bacterium
TAGAGATGGAAATAGAGATCTGTAGAAAATAATTTTTTCCATTTTATTACCTTATCCAGGCGGTTCCCCACGCCAATATTAGCCACATGCGAAGCTTCAGGGAAGGGTAAGGTTGGATATCCCAAGGGCATATAGCAAATTTGCTGGCTCTTTGACTAGGCTATTTTCCTTATTCCATCCATGTCGATATATACCCAACTTTTGCGACCCTTACTGTTTCAAATGGACCCTGAAAAGGTACATCATCTCAGTATGTCAATGCTCCAGCTGACGGTGCAGACTCCCGTGCTTCGCGATGCCCTTTTCGCTGGATTGGCTCTTAGGGATTCTCAATTGGAAAGGGAAGTGTTTGGCTTGAAGTTCATCAATCCAGTGGGATTAGCAGCAGGTTTTGACAAAGATGCCCTGTTAGCCCACCGTTGGAAATACCTGGGATTTGGCTTTGTAGAGGTAGGAACCGTAACACCTCGTCCGCAAGGGGGAAACCCCAAGCCACGCCTGTTTCGCCTTCCAAAGGACTCGGCCGTGATCAACCGCATGGGATTCAATAACCAAGGCGTGGAAGCAATGGCGCGCAGGCTGGAGGGAGTTGATCGTGGCAAGGTGATCTTAGGGGCCAATATTGGCAAAAATAAGGATACACCTAATGAAGAAGCGGTCAATGACTATTTGATGTGTTTCGATCGCTTATTTGACCTAGTGGACTATTTTGTGGTAAATGTAAGCAGTCCCAATACTCCCGGATTGCGAAGCTTGCAAGAGAAAGAGCCTCTAACTCGGCTTTTATTGACCCTTCAGGACAAAAACCAGAGTAAGGCTTACCCAAAGCCCCTTCTCTTAAAAATTGCCCCAGACTTGAATAAAAATCAACTGGATGACATCTTGGTGGTCGCCCGAGAAAGTCAGCTATCTGGCTTGATTGCCACCAATACTACCATCAGTCGAGATAGTTTATCTAGCTCTAAGCAGACCGTCACTCAAGTCGGTGCAGGAGGCTTAAGCGGCAAACCTTTGACCGAGGCTGCCCAAGAAGTCTTGAGTTATTTGGCCCAAGAGCTAAAGGGTGAAATTCCTTTGATTGGGGTAGGGGGCATCATGCAAGGGCAAGATGCGGTAGAACGCCTGGAAGCAGGGGCCAGTTTGATCCAGGTTTATACAGGCTTTGTGTACCAAGGGCCAAGCTTTGTTCGGCAGCTCCTCAAAGCAATACTTCATGCTTAAGTGGGGGCGGATACCCGGAAAAAAGCAGGTTGAGATTCTTGTAGATCTATTTACTCATCTAACCTTACTGAATTAATTTTTCTGTACATGAAAGCAGTTTTTCATCTCGCTACCTGCAATACGTGTCAGCGCATCCTCAAAGAGTGGAACCTACCTGAAGAGGTAGAACTTCGCGAAATAAAGTCCCAAGCCATGACAGAGACTGAGGTTGATCAGATGGCTGAGCTGGCGGGCTCTTATGAGGCTTTGTTTAGCCGGCGCGCAAGGAAGTTTAGGGGACTAGGACTGCATGAGATGGAACTCTCGGAGCAGGATTACCGCCGATATCTGCTTCAAGATTACACCTTTTTGAAGCGGCCCGTATTGGTCTGGGAAGATCAAATCTACGTCGGCAATTCGGCCAAAAATGTAGCGGCCGCTGGCGAATTCCTGCAAGCCCGCTAGAATAAGATCGTCTTACCCCATGAGATTTATCATTGCAAGGCCAAGTCCAGGAAGGTAGTTTCAATCGATATGCCTTTACCTATGGAGATGTCTCAAAGCCTAGCCCGCCGAACCACGGACTTTCTCAAGCAATATCCCCCTTTTGCTTTCTTGACGGACGAAGCATTGCTGAATTTGTCAGCTGGAATTCGAGTCCGATATATTGCCAAGCAAGAGTTTGTTTTTGAGAAAGGAAGCCCTGGTGAAAGTCAGGTCTATTGCCTCCAAAAAGGACAAGTAGACATCCTTGACCCCGCGGTTGAGGGAGAACTAGGGCTGCTAGACCGCTGTGATCAAGGAGACTTATTTGGGGTGAGAGCCATGCTTAATCAAGTGCCCTATATCGCTTCTGCTCAAGCTCGGGAGGAGTGTTTGGTCTATGTAATTCCACGAGATGCCTTTTTAGCCGTGGCTGAAAAGGAGCCTAAGGTGCTGATGTACCTTGCTTCAGGCTTTGCGGCTGGAATGACAGTGGTCCGGGAGAAAGCGTCTGAGTTTCGTAAACTCCAACGGAGCCAGGCCCACGGGTCTCAGTCTAGAATGATATTCAGGGAAGAAGACATCGTTGCGGTCAAAGCGGTAGATGAAGTAGCATTTTGTATGGAGGGAAACAGCGTGAAGGAGGCCGCTGAAATCATGGCCGAATACCGGATTGGTTCCCTGGTGGTGGCGAACCATGATCTACATCCCATTGGAATCGTAACGAGCACTGATTATACCCGACGCGTAGGCACAGGACAAGTGTCCATTGAGGCACCCGTTCGCCGCTTAATGAGCAGTCCAGTGGTGACCATTCCCACAGATTTGACCGTCTCTCAAGTAATGCTCAAAATGATGCGTCATGGCATTAGACATTTGGTTGCAACGGAAGATGGAACCCCCCACTCTCGGTTTATAGGACTGATTTCCGAACATGACTTATTGGTCCGTGGGGGCAACAATCCTGCTGTACTGGTCAAGCGAATCAGCAAAGCCAAAGGTCTGGAAGAGCTGGTGGAAGTGAGGGGCCGCGCAGAGGAACTGATTTACCACTTTCTCAACCAAGAGGTATCCATAGGTTTCATAACTGATACGATGACGGAGATCAACGATGCCTTGATCACGCGGTGTTTGCAGCTCGCTCAGGAAGAAATGATCCAACGGGGATTAGGAGAAGCCCCAGTTGCCTTTGCTTGGCTCAACTTGGGCAGTGAGGGTCGTAGAGAACAATTGTTAAGAACAGACCAAGACAATGCGTTGATTTTTGAGAACCCCAAGGCGGGGAGTTTAGAAGAAGTGCGAGGATATTTCCTTGAATTATCTGGATTGGTGGTGAATTATTTAAATCAGTGCGGCTTTGCTCTATGTCCGGGGGAGATCATGGCATCTAATCCAAAATGGAACCTCAGTGTGTCAGAATGGAAAAGCCAGTTTGCGGACTGGATAGAAACTCCAGCCCCCAAAGCCTTGATGCACAGTAGCATCTTTTTTGATTTTCGCTCAGGTTATGGGGATGCGAGATTAACTGAGGAACTCGAAACCTTTCTTCATCAAGAGATGGATGATCATCCCGGGTTCTTAAACTTCCTTGCCCAAAATGCTTTGGGGAATCCTCCCCCCTTGAGTTTTTTCAGGGGTTTCATGGTAGAACGCAGCGGCCAACACAAGGATGCCTTCGACATCAAATTGCGGGGGATGATGCCACTCTGCGATGCAGCTAGGGTGCTGTCGCTGCAGCATAAACTCACCCAAATCAACAATACCCCTGCGCGATTCCGACAACTAGCCGAACTCGAACCCCCTAACGCCAGTGTGTACCAAGAGGCTGCCATGGCTTATGAATTGATGATTCGACACCGCAGCCTAAATGGACTTCGAAATGGCAATTCAGGTCGCTACCTCAATCCTCAGCAACTCAACAAAATTGAACGACAGACCTTGAAGTCTTCCTTTAGGAATATCGAAGAAATTCAGAGCCTATTAAAGACCCGCTTTTCATTGGGTGTTTTTGGCGTCTGATAAAGGATAGAACCGCTCTACTGCTATGTTTATTCATATTTCTAATTGGCTCAGAAGGCGGAAACTCCACCAAATGATGGGCAGGAGTTGGTCTCCTTATGTTCAGGCTTACCTAGCCACTCAACCCAAGTACTGGGATAGAAATCAAGACTGGCGAGACTGCCGCTTGGTCGTCTTAGACACAGAAACTACTGGGCTTAGCCTCAAGACTGATCAAATCATATCCATAGGGGCAGTAGCCATCCAGAAGGGAGAGATTGTCCTGGGAGACTCACTAGAAATGACTTTGAAACATACCGCTCCTACCAATCCAGAGGCGGCGACCATCCATGGACTTACCGCCAAAGATGCGGCCACTGGGATTCCTGAAGAACAAGCCATACGCTATTTTCTTGAATATCTGGGAGGAGACATCCTAGTAGCCCACCACCTTGCTTTTGACTATGAGATGTTACAATCATGGCTGCAAAGAGAGCTTGATCCAAACTTTCAGCTATTCAACCCTGGCATAGACACCGCGAAAATTGCCCAACGATTAGAGGTCCCCTTAGGAAAACAGGAACATATCAGAGCTCGGGATTATACACTTGATCAGTTATGCCTCCGCTACCATATCGAAATGCCAGATCGACATACTGCTTGGGGAGATGCCTATATTACCGCCCAGTTGTTGCTCAAACTGATGTCGAACTGGAGCGCTCGCAAGCCTGTTACCCTAGGCAGTCTGGGCCTTTGAACTCCCTTTTTTCCATACTTCATAGACCAAGAAGAGAATACTGGGTATATATGCCAAGGCCACCAATCCTAAGTCTTCGGTATAATCCAGACTCCGATAAGTAAAATAGGAAAGCGGCAAAAGAGCTGACCAGAGTATAGGCCACCGATATTTCCCTAATGTAGCCCAGGCAATCAAAGGGGTTCCATACCAAGGGTGGACCACTGTCGCACAGAGGAGATAAAGAGCCGAGGTCCAAAGCATGCCGTTGGAAAGGTTGTGGAAGCTGGGCTTTCGTTCAAGCCAAACATAGATGAGGATGCTGAGCATAGCAGCTAGGGCGAGCCAGGTCCCTACTGATTTGATGACATTTCGTCCGTAAAACTCAAAGCCTAACCAGCGTATGACATAGTATAGGCTGGCATTGAACTCGAAGCGATGAAAATAAAGATCAATGCTCTGGGACAGGTTAGTCAAGGTTTCCAGATCAAATATGGGCAGAAACATCAAAGCGGTCAATCCCATGGCAATAGCTCCGTAGCCAATGGCCTTGACCCATCCTAGGCGTCTAATCATGAGTGGGAGAAACATAAGTGGCAACAACTTGGTGGCTACCGCCAGACCAAACAGCAAAGCTGATTGCCACCAAGCTTGCGGTTGGGAGGAACTTAGTAGATATATACTCCCAAGCACAAAGGCAATCATGAGTGCTTCGAAGTGTAGGCTGCCACTTAGCTCGACCACCACTAAGGGGTTCAATGCATACAGAGCTAGGTAGTGCCTCGGCAACTGAAAGCGTTTAAGCAGTCGGTCAAGTAAATACAAACTGGCTAACTCTGCCAGCAGACCAAAAGCTTTCATGACTAGCACGGACCCGTAGATGGACTTTGGAAATATAGCCGTGGCCAGCCAAAAGATGGCCTGGAGGACAGGAGGATAAATGGTGTAAAATCTGGGTGAATTTAATCCCTCAAACAGTTCTTGGGTCAAGCCCATTGCCTCTGCTTGCTTGGAATCTTGCATGTATGATTCGGGCAGGGCGGCAAAAGGGTTGATTCCCTGATGCCATAGTCTGCCATCCCAAATAAAACGGAAATAATCATCAGTAAGCTCGGGCAGTGCAGCGTAGGCGAAAATCCGGACTAATACGCCTGCTATAAGTAAATCCCGAATGGGGAGAGAGGCTGCAGTTTTGTCGATTCTTTTGGAGCTACTTAGCCGCAAGACATGAAGTTGAATAGCATACAATAGGAACAAGATGCCAAATAAGCCCAGTAGCCACTCCCATTCGGTTCGGGGAGTAACATAAAGTAAGCCAAAATAGGCTGGAAGAGAAAGTAGAGTAAGTAGCCAAAAGTATCGTCGGTCCATTTTGCTTGGGAGGATTGCATGCTAAAATAGGCCAAACAATTGGCTTTCACTTGTCGTTATCATGACCTCAAAACCAAAAACTAGATGACTATGTCGAGCTATTTGGCAATAGGCAGTAAAGCCCCCAATATAACGGTTCAAAATCAGACTGGCGAAGATGTCACCTTGGCAGATTACCAAGGGAAGAAGCTGGTAGTATTCTTTTATCCAAAAGCCAATTCGGGTTCCTGTACCAAAGAGGCGGTGAGCTTGCGCGATGCCTATGCGGACTTTCAAACCCAAGGCTATGAGGTTGTTGGGGTCAGCCCTGATAAACCCAGGTCCTTGCAGAATTTTATCAACAAGCAGGAGCTACCCTATGACCTGCTCTCCGATCCTGAAAATGAGCTTACCAAAGCCTTTGGCGCTTGGGGGGAGAAGAAAATGTACGGTAAAGTCTATGATGGACTGCTTAGAACTACCTTTTTGCTAGACGAATCAGGTATCGTGACCCATGTGATTGAAAAGGTTAAGTCACCTATCCATGCCGACCAGGTGAAGGAGTTGATCTAAATCTAAGTGAATGCAATTCAGGTGTCCCAGAGGGG
>CAZFPQ010000131.1:6475-18590 GCA_964521065.1 uncultured Bacteroidia bacterium
TAAATCAACCCTTACTACCAGCCACGGCGGTTTAGCTCGTGCAATAGGTGGCGGTAATAGGTATTAAACCTCTTGGCCTTCAAGTTCTGTCCTGAATCGTACAAACCTTTAATGGCACTTCTAAGGATGGTCAAGGCAATCTCCGATGCCCGTATTTGCATTTCTTGTGGCCAGGTGAGGTTTCTCCGGATGGCTTCTTCCATGTATAAGGCAGTAGAGCGATGGTGCGGCTTGCCTCCTTCCATGGGGTTATACATTTCCAACTTTACCTCATTGACCGCCATGGCCATGTAATGCCCCTGTACGTTGATGCTGTACATGGAGAGTCCTATTCGTCCTCCTACCAACATAGCTAGAGCAGCTACACAGAGGGTACTTCCTGACTTGTTGGCCAATAGATTTGAGAGAAAATGATGCTCAAAGTTGGTATTGGTCTCTCCTAAGGCCTCAAATCCTTCCTGTCCGAAAAGAAAAGACATTAAATCCTGGCTGTTGCCTTGGGGATATTTTTTTAGAAAACGACAGGCAAGCTCGTCTAAATGGACGGACAAGTAAATGGCTTTTTGCCCATCAAACATCTCGCTGAGATGCCCTAATATGGTTTCTAACCCTCGATATCCTTGTAAATCAAGCCATGAAAAATCATATTGCTCGGCCCCTATTCCTTCAACCTGCTCTAGGATCTCTTCTATGGCTTTACGCTGAAGAGAAGACAGTGTGCTTAAGGAAGGTGCTACTAAATCTGCTAGATCTTCTCCAAACTCGGTGAGCTCTTGGCTTACTTCGCGCCTTACTTCAGAACTCTCATCATCCAGCAACTTTAATAAAAAGGGTAAGTCTTTCCGACTGGGCATAAAAGTGTATTAATCCTGTTGAATACAAGTGGCAAGATAAGGGGGAAGGATTTTATTTATAAATCAAAATGTTCAAGATGTAAACATAACGAATGATTGAATAAGTGGGCTCTCTCCTTTGAAAGATTTCTACAACAATCACAACAAGACACAGTTTAAATAAAATATTGGAAATATCAGCTATCCAAATACCATAAAGACCTAAAAAGCTTCTTATTTAAACCTATGCAAACTTCTTCTGGCGGCCGCAGCACAATCATGGCCCAGAAAATGGGAATCTGGCTATTGATGTTGACCATCGCCTTGCTCTTTGGAACCTTGAGTCTCGCCTTTATGCTTACGGGTGACAAGCCTGTGGACTTTTCTGTTCCCTGGGGCTTCTATCTAAACACAGTAATCCTGTTAGCAAGTTCAGTATTGTTACACCTTGGCTGGGTGAAGAGAAAGCAACAAAGTCAAGGCATATTACTTAGGCCAGCCGTGATTTTGGGGGTGGCTTTCTTGTTGAGTCAAGCTTTCGCATGGTTCCAATTGTATACCCATGGACTGGACCTGGCTCACAGTGGACGGAAGGTGAGCTACTTGTATTTGCTGACGGGTCTGCATGCCGCCCACCTATTGGGAGGAATTCTTTTCTTGGTCTATGTGTGGGTAAAATATGACGGCAATGGACGAAAGTACCTAGAGTCAGCTGTGTACTTCTGGCATTTCTTGGGGATACTTTGGATATACCTACTCTGCGTGTTGATGGTGAATGCTTAGGGTCTTGGGGGCCAGTTTGAGCAGCATCCTATGGCTGTTTGGGAAAGAATTTACCCGCCTGCTGATGCTGGCTTTTGCGATCGCGGCCCCTTTGGCTTGGTGCGTGATGCAGAATTGGTTAGAGAACTTTGTTTTCCGGATAGAGATAGGACTGGGAGTCTTTGCTCTGGCCATTTTGGCTACCTTTTTAGTAGCGATTCCAGTCCCTGCGAGCTGCCTTGGCCAATTCGGTGGACTCGCTGCGCAATGAGTAGATACAAGCGGTAATCCGGAAAGAACCTTGGCTAGGGTAGGGGATTTGAATCCTCTTATTATTCCAATACTGATACCGGTTTCATGATAGTCCCCTAGATGTAGATAATCCGACTCACTATCAGTCGCAATAGGCAGATGCTCCGTAATTTCCATTTTTCACTCCAAGGAAACTTACATAACAAGTTTTGCCATTTGCTCCTATGTAATCCAACCTATCTCCTGCAGATAAGGACTGCTTAGTGCCGTTTAGGGAGGTATAAAATTTAGTGTTATTCTGTCGGCCGTATACACTGAATGTGTTTTTAGGATCAAGGTTTATGGCTTGGCCAATGGGTATCCATGTAATGGTATTTGGTTTAATGATCCCCTCTTTTTTGCGAATCTGGTCTACTAAGTCATGCAAATCAGATACCTTATTGTCTAATTCCTCTGAGTTATCAATGATGATTTGAACGTTTGAGATGATTCCGTCCCAATTATTTACAATGACCTGATCCTGAGATCCATTGGTGAAAGTTTTAAGTTGCTTACCTTCTGCCTGAATATTTTTGTTAAGCTCGTCTATGCTATTCTGGATTTCCTTAAGAGGATCGTCAGTAAAGTATTCGTATTTGATTTCATCGTAAAGGTCTTGTCCTAAGTACCCAATTACGGTCCCAACAGCACCAATGAGTAAGGTCTTTAAGATTTTCATGAGGGATAAATTGGTATTGTAAAGATTCAGGACAATCAGTTATAGGCCCAACCTCTCGTTCTGTCTGGAGTTACTGGTTGAAAAGTGAAATCAAAACCATACAATCATTCCAATATCAAACTTATTTGTATTGGTTTAAGTTACGGAATTCTGTTCAAAGCACATTGTTACGTCAGCCGTTGATAAGGATTTCTTATAGGTTTACCAGCCAACGGTCTTGTGCAAACTAATACAAAGCCATATTGAAATGTGGCCTCAATCGCTTGGTCAGCGAATGCTCCGCTCCCAGCAGCTTGAAGAGCCCTAGTACTGCCCGTCTGGGCATTTCATTGGCGTAGGGTTTATGAATCATGATGGCCTCAATCAAGGGCTTCAAGGTGCCTTCAAAGTCATATTGTAGATAGGCTTCACGGGCTTGCTCCACCAACTCGCTGACCTTGGGCTGCCCCTCCTCACTGATCATCATCATCTCACTGATGGCCAAGATGACCTCAGCTTCGTTATGAAATTTGCTGCTCCTAGGAATGTCCATCACTCGTTCCTGGGCTTGAATGGGATCGGTAGCGGCTTCCAAACCTGCCAATAGAATGAGTCCCTCTTCCCCCAAGGAACTTGATTGACTGAGCTCCTTTAGTTGTGTAAAAGCCTGAGCATAATGAGCAGAAAGAATAAGCTGCTTGACCTCAGCTATGGCTTCCTTTGCAGCGCTAGGCAGGTGCTCATCCAACCAAGCCAAAATCTGGGTCCGCGGCAAAGCGCCCACAAAGTCTGCCACCACCTCTCCTTTGTAAAACATCTTGACCGCAGGAATACTCATGATTTGGTATCGCTGGGCGAGCGCTTGATGGGCTTCGGTGTCTACCTTGACCAGTTCCCACTGACCTGCCGCCTCTTGGGCCAATTGCTCAATCGTCGGACCAAGAATTCTGCATGGACCACACCAAGCGGCCCAAAAGTCTACCACCACGGGGATTTGCTGACTACGGTCTAGGACGTCTACTTGAAAGTTCATGAATGCTTGGCTTATCGGTATGGGTTGGGGACTAATGGATCCCAGTTGCGACAAAGCTAAACAAAAACTTGAGGTGGCGGGGAAGCAATCACTTCCCCTCACCCCAATTCAGGATACAAATTTGTAGTTAGCTGTTTCCTTATTCTTGCTTCAAAAACATCCCTCGTTTTACCTACAAGGCCAGACTGGAGATTTTCTTGGAGGGTAATTGTGTACTACCCATCAAGTATTCATCCATGGCACGGGCAGCCTCGCGGCCTTCGGAAATGGCCCACACCACCAAAGACTGACCTCGACGGTTGTCTCCAGCAGCAAATACGCCAGGCACATTGGTGGCCCAAGCCTGGGTACTCACCTGCCCCTTTGGCCCTAAGCTTACCGAAAGATCTGTAAGTAGTCCTTGATGCTCAGGATGCTTGAATCCTACAGCGATGAATGCCAAGTCGCAGGGCAAGTCTACCTCTGAACCTGGAATTTCCTCATAGCCTTTTCGCCCGGGTTTCCACTTAATCTTGATTACCCGAAGCGCCTTCATTCTTCCAGATTCGTCCCCGATAAATGCCTTGGACAATACATTCCAATCCCGGTCGCAGCCTTCCTCGTGAGATGAGGTGGTCTGCAAAGTGGCAGGTGTTTCTGGCCATGGGTTTTCAGGACTGCGCTCTAAGGGGGGCTTGGGGCCCCAGGTAATCTGAGTGATGCTTTTGGCTCCCTGCCGATTGGCCGTGCCAATGCAGTCAGATCCGGTATCTCCTCCTCCAATGACGATTACGTGCTTGCCTTCGGCATTCAATAGCTCTTTTTGAGCAGGAAGCTCTTCCCCAGAAACTTGACGGTTTACTTGGGTCAAGTAATCCATGGCGTAGTAAATTCCCTTCAAGTTCCGACCTGTAATCGGCATGTCCCGTGGAACGGTGGCTCCGGTACAAAGCAGAATGGCATCATAATCTTTTTGCAAGTCTTGGTGAGTCAAGTCCTTGCCTACTTCTACTCCACATTGAAAGCTAATCCCGGCTTCCTCCATCAACGCAATACGCCTCTCTACGACCGATTTCTCCAGTTTGAAATCAGGGATGCCATAGCGAAGTAAACCTCCAGGGTACTGATCCCGTTCATACACCACGACTTCGTGCCCAGCTAAATTTAGCTGCTCAGCGGCGGCCATGCCTGCAGGCCCAGAACCCACGATAGCTACCCGTTTCCCGCTGCGGATCGGTGGAACTTTGGGGGTAACCATGGCTTTTTCAAAAGCCTTCTCCGCAATGCTTTTCTCAATTAGTTCAATGCTTACGGGGGGATGATTGATGCCGAGCACACAGCTGCCCTCACAGGGAGCAGGGCAAATACGCCCTGTAAACTCAGGGAAATTATTGGTGCGGGTAAGAACCTCATAAGCTCGGTCCCAATCCTGCTCATAGACTGCGTCGTTGAACTCCGGGATATAGTTACCCAGCGGACACCCGTGGTGGCAAAAAGGCACCCCACAATCCATGCAGCGGGAGGCTTGTTGCCGCAATTTGTCTTCAGAAAAGGCCTCGTAAAACTCTTTGTAGTCTTTTTTACGAAGCTCCGGAGCTTTAGGAGAAGGCAGCTCTCGGTCAAATTCTAGGAAACCTGATGGCTTTCCCATAGCAAGTATCTTTTTAATTCTAAGTTGATCGATTTGGCTCACGCCATTTCGGAAATGGGGGGAGAAGGGGGTTTTTGTGCTTCGAGCACTCGCTTGTAGTCAACCGGCATGACTTTGATGAAGTGACTTAGGGCCTCGTTCCAATCGGTGATGAGCTTCAAGGCGATGCGACTGCCCGTATAGGCGTAATGTTTTTCTACTAAGTCTTGCAGCAACTTCACGTCTTCGGTATTGATCTCGTCAAATAAAACGAGCTCTTGGTTACAGTTGGGGATAAAGCGTTGCTCTGGATCGTATACAAAGGCCGTTCCTCCACTCATACCGGCGGCAAAGTTCCTGCCAGTGGGACCAAGAACTACCACAGTGCCTCCCGTCATATACTCGCAGCCGTGGTCTCCGACCCCCTCCACTACAGCTTTTACCCCAGAGTTTCTGACACAAAAGCGCTCTCCTGCTTTGCCTCGAATGAACGCTTCTCCAGAAGTGGCACCATAAAAAGCCACATTTCCGATGATGATGTTTTTACCGGGTTGAATCTTGGATTGCGGCGAGGGCTTGACTACTATCTGCGCACCCGATAGTCCCTTACCTAGGTAATCGTTGGCTTCGCCTTCTAGTTCGAAACGGATTCCTTTGGCACCGAAAGCGGCAAAGCTTTGTCCAGCCGAGCCTGAAAACTTGAAGTGAATGGTATTTTCTGGCAAACCGCGCTCCTGGTATCGTTTGGTAAGCTCATGAGAAAGCATGGTGCCGACCGATCGATTGGTACTTTGGATAGGGAAGTGGGCCCAAACTGGCAGTCCATTTTCTAGCGACTTGCTGGCTGCCTCTACCAACTTCCAGTCTAGAATATCATCAAGACCGTGATCTTGGGCTTCCTGTTTGTACAAGCTGACCTTTGGATCGGCTGGTGCTTGGTAGAGTAGGGGACTGAAATCTAGGGCTTTGAATTTCCAATGGTCTAATTGTTCCTTCATCTTGAGACGATGTGCTTGGCCGACCATCTCATTGACGTTGCGGTAGCCTAGTTGGGCCATATATTCTCTAAACTCCCGAGCCAGGAAAGTGAAAAAGTTGACCAAGTGATCTGCCTCCCCGGTAAACATAGCCCGCAATTCAGGATTTTGGGTAGCTACGCCTACTGGACATGTATTGAGATGACATTTCCGCATCATGATGCAACCTTCAACAACTAAGGCAGCGGTGGCTACTCCCCACTCTTCTGCCCCTAGCAAGGTGGCAATGGCCATGTCCCTGGCGGTTTTGATCTGGCCATCTACTTGAAGGGTCACCCGACTGCGGAGACGATTTTTGACCAAAGTCTGATGGGTCTCAGCCAAACCAATCTCCCAAGGCAGGCCTGCATGACGGACTGAGCTCAAAGGCGAAGCTCCTGTACCTCCATCTGCCCCTGAAATTAAGATGTGGTCAGCGTGAGCCTTGGTTACTCCAGCGGCGATGGTGCCTACTCCTGCTTCAGAAACCAGCTTGACGCTGATTCGGGCTTGGCGATTGGCATTCTTAAGATCGAATATTAGCTGGGCTAGGTCTTCGATTGAATAAATGTCATGGTGTGGTGGAGGACTGATCAAACCTACACCAGGAGTAGCGTTCCGCACCCGGCCAATCCAGTCGTCTACCTTGTGGCCAGGTAGTTGACCCCCTTCTCCTGGCTTGGCTCCTTGAGCAACCTTGATTTGAAGTTCCTCAGCTTCGCTGAGATAATGGGCTGTGACACCAAACCGACCCGAAGCCACCTGTTTGATGGCGGACCTCATAGAGTCGCCATTTGGCAAAGCTTGATAGCGCATGGCATCTTCGCCTCCCTCACCACTGTTACTTTTGCCCCCAATGCGGTTCATGGCTATCGCCAAGGTACTATGGGCTTCGTGAGATAGGGAACCAAATGACATGGCTCCGGTAGCGAATCGCTGGAAAATCGATTCGACCGATTCCACCTCTTCGATAGGAACGGGGGTACCTGGCGTAAACTCTAGGAGACTTCTTAAGGTAACGGCTTTCTGACCTTGGTTGTCGATTAGAGATGCATACTTTTTATAAAGGTCATAGTCATTGGTACGACTTGATCTCTGAAGCAAATGTATGGTAGTGGGATTGAATAGGTGAGGCTCTCCGTCTTGTTTCCACTGGTAGATTCCTCCTGCTTCTAAGCGCGGCCTAGGTACATCTCGTTCTGGAAAAGCAACTTGGTAACGTGTGAGGGCCTCTCTGGCAATCCCTTCAAAACTCAAACCTCCAATCCGAGATACCGAGCGGGTGAAGCATCGATCTACCACGCTTTGGTCAAGCCCCAAGATTTCGAAAATCTGTGCTCCATGGTAAGACTGTAGGGTCGAGATTCCCATTTTGGACATCACCTTCATCAAGCCTTTGCAAACAGATTTGACGTAATTCTTGTGGAGTTGATCGGGTTTAAATCCTTTAAAATCAGGGTGTTGTAGTTGGAGTGAGTCTAGGGTCTCAAGAGCCAAGTATGGATTAATGGCGGCGGCTCCATAGCCAATCAGGGTGGCAAAGTGATGTACCTCCCTTGCGTCACCAGTTTCTACTAGTAAGCCCGTTTGGTGGCGTTGATCGGTTTTGATAAGGTGATGGTGTACCGCTCCTACAGCAAGAAGAGCTGGTACCGGAATTTGATCTTTGCCGGCGCTTTTATCGGTGAGAATCAGAATGTTGGCTCCGTCCTTCAGGGCTTGGCTAGCTTCCTTGCAAATCCTTTCGATGGCCTGTTCCAGTTTTTCCTCAGGCCCAAAGATGATGGGAAGGTCAAAACTTTTCATGCCCATCTCTCCAAAATGCCTAATCCGATTCAATTGCTCATTGGTAAGAATGGGATGGCGTAAGGTGATGGCCTTGCAATGTTCAGGACCAGCTTGGAGTACATTTTTGGCACCACCAATCCAGGTATGAAGGGACATCACCATCCTTTCCCGAATCGGGTCAATGGGGGGGTTACTTACCTGAGCAAAGTGCTGTTTGAAGTAGTGACTAAGGTGTTGAGACTGGTTGGATAGCACTGCCAGGGGAGTGTCCGCACCCATGGAACCAATGGGTTCTTTGCCATTAGCGGCCATGGGAGCTAACACGACACGTATTTCTTCTAGGGTAATGCCAAAGAGCTGTTGCCTTTTGATCAGGGGCTCTGCCGGAGTTGCTGCCTCCCCAGGGGCCTCTGGCAACTCACTGAGCGAGACTCGGTTTTGTGTTAACCACTCTTTATAAGGGCGCTCATTGCAAATCCTTCCTTTGAGCTCTTCATCTCCGATGATACGGCCTTCAGACATATCTGCGACCAAGATGCGCCCGGGTTGTAGGCGACCTCGATAGGATACTTCCTCTGGTGGAATGGATAATGCGCCTGCTTCCGAGGCAAGAATCAGTCGATGGTCATTGGTGATGAGATAGCGTGAGGGTCTAAGCCCATTGCGATCCAGGGTAGCGCCTACGAGTTGGCCATCTGTAAAACATATAGAGGCAGGTCCATCCCAAGGTTCCATCAGGGTGGCATGGAAGTCATAAAATGCCTTGCGGTCGGGGTCCATTAAGGTATGCTCTTGCCAAGCTTCTGGAATCAGCATCATCATCACATGAGGCAAAGATCGGCCGCTCATGACTAGCAGCTCTACTACGGCATCCAGATTCCGTGAATCAGAGAATGCCTCGTCACAAATAGGCATTAGCATCTGCAGTTCCTCATCGCTAAAATGTGATGAGCGCATGATGCTTTCTTTGGCTCGCATCCAGTTTACATTCCCAGCAATGGTGTTGATTTCTCCATTGTGAGCGATGTAGCGAAATGGCTGAGCTAGCCGCCATTTGGGGAAAGTATTGGTGGAAAAGCGTGAATGCACCAGCGCCAAGGCAGACACGACGCGTTCGTCTTGTAAGTCGCTGAAATAAAGCCCTACCTGATCGGTACGCAACTGGCCCTTATAGACCATGGTACGGTGAGATAGAGAGGTGAAGTAAAAATCATCTCCCACGGCTGGGATGTACTCCCGAATTTTATGTGCGGTGCTACGCCGAAGCAAATAGAGACGCCTCTCTAGGTCAACTCCAGAAAGATTATTTTTTGATACTACGAATAGTTGCTCCCAAACAGGCTCTGTCTCCAAGGCCTCAACACCAATTTGGGCTGAACGGGCGTGGGTATCTAAAGGACGATAGCCCAGGACTTGGAAGTTGAGCTTCTCACATTGCTGGGCTATGATGGCCTTACATTCTAGCCTCATGGCCGCATCTTGAGGGAAGAAGACATTCCCGGCTCCATAGGTCCCTTTGGCAGGCAGGGTAATGCCTACCTTGATGGCCATCTCTCTTAAAAATGCGTCTGGAAGTTGGATCAAGATACCCGCCCCATCACCTGTCTGCGGATCGCAACCCCGGGCCCCCCGATGCTCCATGTTACAAAGCATGCCTAGAGCATCAGTGATGATCTGATGGCTGGCTTCTCCTTTCAAGTGGGCAATACAGCCGATTCCACAGCTGTCGTGTTCCAATTGAGGGGTATACAGGGATGACTGAGGGACAGAGGGATGTGGGTATCGTTGCTCGCTTTCCATAAGCTTCAAAAATCAACAGTGTCGCCGCCTTATCACCAGAGCTTGATCGGGTGAAGATTCGTCAAGATGAGGAATTCTCTAAAAGTGGAGGTGAGGTAGGTTGCGAGAAGTATTTGGCAGTAAATCGTTTGTCTTAAACTAGCAATCAAATATAGAGAAAGCTTATATATTTTAAAAATTTCGTAATGAAAAGGGCTAATTTTTCTGATTGTCTAATATTGTATGGGCTAATTTGAAATGTTTTAATCCTGGACGCTTGTTGCTGAATTCGCTTGCTTTGGGATGATGTCTCACCCGGTTAGCCACAAGCTGCTTTGAGTAAGGGTTTGAATGTCAGTGGTTTATTAGCACACCGGTACTCGCCCATTGGTGAATGCGGAGGTGGCGAACGTTCGTAAGTATGTCAAATGGTGGCCTTACTCAAATGGCGAATGGTAGGTCTTGGTCATGCTGGCTGGAACCAGGATAATGAAATCAGCTTTACCCAGGTGTTCTTCAGACAAGGAGTTCATCCGTTCCTGTTCGACCACGGTTAAGTTTTGAACTTGTGTGCCTGGGCGGTAATACTCCAAATACCAAGCGATGCCCTCTTTTTGGTCCGAATGGTAGGAGCCATTTAGGTGGTAATGCAAGCCTCCTTCAGCAAAGTCTTGGAGAATGCGGTAGGCCATACTTGCATCCTTGAGGGCTTGTGCGGCAATAAAGTAGTCTAGATTAAGGCCTCCTCCATGACCCCCCATGAGCTCTTTCATGGCTGCATAGCTGGGCAATTCGTAGTCGATGGGATAAGGTAGAGGAGGAAGTAATTGCTGCTCTTCTTCTGACAAGGCGGCCAAACGTTCAGGGCCCTCCTTACTGACCAGCCTGGCAAAGGACCTCGGCACATTGGTGGCTTCCAAGGCTATGTCATGCTCTTTACAAAATCGCAAAACAGGGCGGTAATCGGTGGGATAGTTAGACCAAAGTTCGGTAGTCTTTTCAAAGTCCGCTTCCACAATATCCCCCGCAAATAGAGAATCTATTTTTCCTTGCTGATGGGTCTCAAACATTTCTGCACCTACCTTCAGTGTCCTATCAGGAAACTTTTGGTACAAGTCGGCCAGAATCTCTAGTTCTAGCCAATGTGCAATCGGGTTGTTGTGCAACTCCCCAAAAAGGACGACCTCTGCCTTGCCCAACTCCCTGAGCATCTTGGCATATTTAACCGGCTTCCCTTTTGCGTCAAAAAGCAAATAGGCCGGTTTGTTTTGGGCTTCAAGCATGGTGAAGGTGCAGGTTAGGAGGACAATCGAAAGACTTCTGAGTAGAAGGGGCATAAGAGAAAATGGGTTAAGATCTCTTCAGTAGTTTGAAGGCAATTTCTCGGCCCAGGCCTTGATGGGTGCCTAGGCGAATAATGAGGGCAGCCATGGCTTCTAGCAGACGGGCTGATTCCAAAGGACCTGCATCCACGGGCTCAAAATGGGTCGCCTTAATCAATTCTGCGACGGCGCTTTTAGCTTCGAGGTCATCACCACAGAAGAACATGGAGCCATCGACTGGACCAAAAAAGGGGCCTTGCTCGATCAGCTCAGTAAAGGCCGTATTGAAAGCTTTAACGACTTTGGCTTGAGGGGCCATCTTCGCAATTTGTTCAGCGGCAGATGTCTCTCCTTTTAAGGCCAATTCTGCTAAGCCATCTCGCCACACTAAAGGATTGGTGCAGTCTATCAAGATTTTTCCATGGTAGTCGTCTGCATGAGTCAATACCTCAGGTACAGCCTTGTATGGGATCGCAAGTATTAAAATCGGGGCATAATGTATGGTGTTGGCAAGGGTGCCAGCTTGGGCAAAGCGTTCCATTGTTCCAGCTAAAGACTGGGCTTTCTGGAGATCTCTTGCACCGATCATAACGGAATAGCCAGCCTTGGTCAGGGCCACTGCCAAAGATTTGGCAAGGCGCCCAGCCCCGAGAATACCTACCTTCATGAGCTTTGCTTTTTGATCAGATCCGAAACAAAAATAAACTCTTCCAGGGGAGGGGTTGTGTCACCGAGGATTTCTCGATTGCTGCCTTGCCAATTCTTGTTGCCCTGATACAGGAACATGATTTTGTCTCCGATGTTCATCACGCTGTTCATGTCATGTGACACCACTACGGTAGTCATTTGGGATTCTTCGGTCAATTCCCTGATGAGGTGGTCTACCACCGAAGCCGTTAAGGGATCCAAGCCAGAGTTTGGCTCATCTACAAACAGATACTTAGGGTTCATGGCGATGGCTCTAGCCAGTCCTACCCGCTTCTGCATTCCGCCAGAGAGCTCGGCTGGATAGAGTTTGTGGACG
>CAZFPQ010000132.1:0-18423 GCA_964521065.1 uncultured Bacteroidia bacterium
GATACATGCCACAGACAAAGAATCAGTAGTCCTATGGGGCCGAGTAGGACTTTGGTACAAGGGAATGGTCTGGGTCAGGGACAATAGCCAAAAAGGGATGAAACACAGGGCAATCCAGCTTTTCATCCCAAGTAATCCCAGGATAATCACGCCTATCACTACCAAATATTGAACTTGGAAATGACTCAGCATATCCCATAACCAGTAATACCTCCCCAAATAACCTAGGAGAGCGGCGGCAGTCGTCAAGGAACCCAATATAGACAGGGCGAGGATACCCTGCTTGTTGTTTTTCATGATGTTAAATGCCCTTGGAGTTTGCTTAATCAGGGAAGCATACTCAATCCTTCCTGGTCGCCATCCCCGTTTGCATCAGAAATTCCTTGATGAATTCATCTAAGCTCCCATCCATAACGGCTTGAATGTCTTGAGACTTCAGTTCGGTCCGGAGGTCTTTGACTTGCTTATAGGGGTGAAAAACGTAGTTACGGATCTGAGAGCCCCATTCGATGGCAGACTTTTCACCTTCTGCCGCGGCAATTTCTTGGGCACGTTTCTCCAACTCTAACTCATAGAGCTTGGATTTAAGGAGTTGAAAGGCTTTCTCCTTGTTGCGGAGCTGGGAACGTTCAGTTTGGCTAAAAATCGTAATTCCGGTAGGCAAATGCTTGAGTCTCACGGCCGTTTCGACCTTGTTTACGTTCTGACCTCCCTTACCTGAGGAGTGAGTGGTCGTCACCTCCACCTCAGCGGGGTTTACCTCAATTTCAATGCTGTCGTCAATCAAAGGGCGGACATCCACGGAGGCAAAGGTAGTTTGGCGCTTGCCTTGGGCATTGAAAGGACTGATGCGCACCATGCGGTGAACACCTTTTTCACCTTTGAGGTAGCCATAGGCATATGCACCCAGGATTTCCATCTCCACAGACTTGTAGCCAGCGGTATCTCCCTCTACTTCGTCAAGGATGTTAACTTTATAGCCGTGCTTTTCGCCGTACATGATGTACATCCGGCGCAGCATGCTCACCCAATCTTGGGACTCCGTTCCCCCTGCGCCAGAGTTGATCTCCAACACGCAATCCAGGCGATCTTCCTCCTTGTCCAGCATCTGTCGAAACTCCAGGTCTTCGACTGCCTGAGAACCATTTTCAAAAGCAGTGCTCAACTCCTCCTCACTGACTTCGCCTTCTCCGAAAAATTCAAAGATGACCTCCAGTTCTCCTACTGCTTCTTCGACTTTCCCGTAGGCATCTGTCCAATACTTTAGGTTGGATATTTCCTTCATCACCTTCTGAGCCGCCTCGGGATGCTCCCAAAAGTCTGGCTGCTGGGTGATCATTTCTTTTTCTTCTATCTCGGCTAGCTTTTTAGCTACGTCAAAGATAGTCCTTCAGCGCATTGCTGCGCTCACGAAGGCCTCGTATTTGATCTTGATTCATATCTGTGATATTGGAAATTTGGGAGCGTGCGACAATAAGAACATCCTTTTAGGCTTTTAAAAAGCTAACTCAACTGTGGTCTCCCAAAATTTGAAAGGGTAGCAAAAATAGGATGAGGAAAGCAACAATGAAAACGGTCGTGCAAGGATATTATCCATTTTGGGTAGAACTGGGCTCTTCCTTTTTCATTTCTGGCAGAAAAAGTCGTTCGCCACGAATCTTTTCCTGAAGCTTGAGAATACCCCCAATTAAGGCCTCAGGCCTAGGCGGACAACCCGGCACATAGACATCTACCGGAACAATTTTGTCTACGCCTTTGACCACGTGATAACCATGTTCCCAGTAAGGTCCCCCGCAATTAGAACAGGAGCCCATGGATATCACGTAGCGTGGTTCTGGCATTTGCTCGTACAAGCGCCGCACCCGGTCAGCCATTTTGAAGGTGACGGTACCAGCCACAATCATTACATCAGATTGGCGCGGGCTAGGACGAGGAAAAACCCCTAAGCGATCTAGGTCGTAGTGGCTGGCATTGGTGGCCATCATTTCTATGGCACAGCAAGCAAGCCCAAACCCCATGGGCCAGAGTGATGAGAGTCGAGCCCAACTCAATAGGTCCTCTACCTTAGTAACAAAAATCCGCCCTTGTCCGCTTTTGTTCAGCTCACTCATGAGTTAAAGATAGCTAGATTTTGGAATTCTGTTGAGTATTTCCAAACCTCACATCCAGTCCCACCTAGAGGTATACCGCATCTCCTTCCTTGGCTCATACTTGCATCCCAAGTCATTTTGCCAGAACTTGCTCATTACTAGATACCAAAGCCAAAAGTGCCCTATGTTCCGACGCTTGAGTAGCCTTGCCCTTCTCTTAGGGGTAAGCCTTCTAATTTCCTGCGACACCGCTAAACCTATAGCAGACCAAACCAACTACCGAGGCAAAAAACCCCGTAACATCGTCTTGATGATCGGTGATGGAATGGGCATAGGACAAATTACAGCGGGAATGTACAGCAATCGCAATCGACTCAACCTAGAGCGCTGTCCCGTAATTGGCCTCATCAAGACAACTTCTGGTGATGATTTGATCACCGATTCAGCAGCAGGGGCTACGGCTTTTGCCACAGGGAAAAAGACCTATAATGGGGCTATTGGCGTGGACATGGATACCATCCCCCACCCTACTATTCTTGAGCTCTGCGAATCCCAAGGTTTAGCCACGGGCTTGGTCGCCACTTCAGAAATCATCCATGCCACTCCCGCTTGCTTTATCGCCCATGAATATAACCGCCTGAGGTACGAAAACATCGCCGCAGATTTCCTCGATGTAGAAGTCGATTTGATGATTGGGGGAGGATATAAATACTTTTCCAAGCGCCGAGATGCTAGAAATCTGATAGAAGAGCTAGAAGAAAAGGGCTATTTCATTAAGAATGGCCATCCTTCTTTGCGGAGACTAGAGGTACCTCCCAGCTTGAATCTGGCCTATTTCACTGCGGATACTAAGCCAGATCGAAAAATTGAAGGCCGAAACTACTTACCAGACGCAGCTAACTTTGCCATGGATTTTCTCAAATCACGCAGCTCAAAGGGCTTTTTCCTCATGGTAGAAGGCTCCCAAATAGACTGGGGAGGGCATGAAAACAACCCAGATTACATTGTGACCGAAATGTTGGATTTTGACAAGACCTTGGGGCGGGTGTTAGACTTTGCGGAAGAAGACGGGGAGACCTTGGTCATCATCACTGCAGATCATGAGACGGGGGGATTTGCCATCAACCGAGGCTCCGAAATGGGTGACCTCCGCACAGGGTTTACGACCGGAGGCCATACCGGAAACATGGTCCCAGTCTTTGCCTTCGGCCCAGGCTCAGAGCTGTTTGCCGGCATTTATGACAACACACAAATTTTCCACAAGATGCTTGGCCTTTACGGCTTCGACAACACCCCATAACCTGTGTCAACGCTCAATGAAGGAGCTGGTCATGTTGAGAGATTGAAAAATTGAGTGTTATTTTATCCTACTGATCCTTTCTCAACCTAGTTCCTAATCAAAGCTTAGGAATGCGAAAAAAATAACATGTCGATTTTGGGTAGGAATTTTGTTTCAGATCAAGAAAGGGAAACCGAGCTTAGCGAGTCGAAGATTCTGACCTGCTGAGCCAGTGACAAAGAGATGGGGCAAAAAGCCAAGCAAAAAGGCATAACTTATTTTTTGAGTGTTCTTTAGGAGCAAAATCGATTTTTCAACCTTCATGCATCATTTCACGGCTCTTTCTGACGTAGCAGACCTTCAGCACTTAGTCACCGAGGCAGCTGCTTGCAAAGCCCACCCATTGAAACATCTCGCGCTAGGGCAAGGCAAAACCTTGGGACTGATCTTCTTTAACCCCAGCTTAAGGACGCGACTCAGCACCCAAAAAGCCGCCCGCAACCTTGGGCTGGAAGTCATAGTGATGAACATCGGCAAGGAAGGTTGGAAACTTGAATTTACCGATGGAGCGGTTATGAATGGGTCCACGGCGGAGCACGTACGCGACGCAGCAGCGGTCATGGGTCGGTATTGTGACATATTAGGGATCCGAAACTTTGCCCACTTAGAAAACCGTGACGAAGATTATGAAGAGCAGGTGCTCAATGCCTTCAAACGGTACGCAAGGGTTCCTATTTTGAGTCTAGAATCCGCTACAAGACACCCCTTACAATCTCTGGCCGACGTATTGACCATCATGGAGCACAAAAAAGTGGAACGTCCCAAGATCGTATTGAGTTGGGCTCCCCACCCCAAAGCACTGCCCCAGGCAGTCGCGAACAGCTTCGCAGAGTGGATGAAAGGAATAGAATGTGACTTTGTCATTACCCATCCAGAAGGCTATGACTTGGCAGCAGAGTTCTTTGCGGGGGCAGAAGTATCCTACGACCAAGGAGCCGCTCTGCAAGATGCAGACTTTGTCTACGTAAAAAACTGGGCCTCTTACCGAGAATATGGACAAGTCCTCCGCCAGGATTTGGATTGGACATTGACCACAGAAAAAATGGCCGTGACCAATGATGCCGCCTTTATGCATTGCCTGCCTGTCCGTCGTAACGTAGTCGTCACCGATGCTGTGATTGATTCCCCTCGTTCACTGGTCTTAGATCAGGCAGAAAATCGGGTGTATGCTGCCCAAGCAGTACTCAAACAGATGCTAGAACAGAAGAAGTAGATGGTAGACCTGGCTTGATAAAAATTGAATTAGGCTAGCGTGCTGAAAGTTTCGGATTAAGCTTATTTCCTTTAGGATGTAACCTTAGCAGGAGTCTCCGTTTTGATTCTAATGGCAAAACTTTTTGCCATCACATCTTGAATTAGCATCCTTAGGGTATCCATCCATTGGGCCCAGCTACCAATTGAATCCAACGTGAGAAAGGCTACTGTTGCTGTGTCTGTCCTGCTATGCCTGGGTCTAATGGGCCTTTGGCTCCAAACGCCCCTTCTCAAGCTTTGGCGCAATGGGTGGTTCAAGGTATTGCCTCCTGAGCACCTTTCTTCTCCATTGCCCGCCACCTTTCAGCAGAGATTGGCAGTCCAACAAGGCGATTGGCTGATCCACCAAGTCCATGTCATCCCCATGGACCAAGATACTATCTGGCCTAGGCGAAGCGTCCTTATTCGGAAAGGGATCATTCATGGAATTTTTCCCGCCGACCAACTCCCTGATTCTGTAGAAAGGTATCCCAAAATCGAAGGAAAAGATCGATTTCTGATCCCTGGGTTGAGCGATGTTCATACCCACCTAAATGATGACAACAATCTTTTGTTGCTACTGGCCTACGGAGTAACCCTTGCCCGCAACATGAGTGGTTTCCCCTTTCACTTGGAATGGAAGCGACAATTGGAATCCGGTCAAATCTTAGGCCCTCAATTGTTGACTACTACCCCCATCCTTGAAGGGCCTTCACAAATATGGAGAAACTCTACAGGAAGCATCCGTTTTACGCGCCAGGAACAAATCGAGTCTACTTTAGACAGCTTGCTTAAGTTAGAGCATGATGCGGTTAAGGTCTATCATACTTTAGCCAAACCCTTTTATGAAGAAATCTGCCAGGTCGCTGCATCAAAAGGGTTGCCAATTGTCGGTCATATACCTCTTGAACTCAATCTCGATCAGTTTATTCATAGTCCTCAGAACTCCTTTGAACACCTGAGCATACGCGAAATGGAGTTAATTTCTCCTAAGCTCCCTTTGACTGAGGCTTTTGCCCGTCTTGCTCAAGCTGGAAAGTGGTTGTGTCCTACCTTGATTGTCTATCGTCACATGTTTGAGGGCAGCCTTGATTCAGTACAAAGGGCTTATTATTTCGGATTTATCGACGCAAAAACCAGACGCTTTTGGCGGGCTCGTCAAAAAGCTGGGCCAAATGATTATGAGGATAGGATGGCCTTATTTCAAGCTTTTGCAGCACATTCAGACCGCATCCTAAGCGGAAGTGATTGTTTGAATGCCTTTGTCGTACCAGGCATAAGTCTGCATGAAGAGCTGGGCGAAATGGTCAAGGCAGGGCTTTCCCCTTATCAAGCTCTACGAAGTAGTACCTGGCAAGTCGCCCATTACCTACAAAAACAAGGCGAATTGGGCAGCATCTCTGTAGGTAAAAAGGCCCGGCTGGTCTTACTCGAAGCAAATCCTTTGGAAGATATAGCCCACACTCAAGGCATAGTAGGCATCATGATGGATGGGAAGTGGATTGATGAGGCATTTCGTCAAGAAATCATTGATGCAGTGCGGACTCATCATCCTTGATGTCCAGTTTGGAGCCCTGAACCCTATTACTCTTAGCAAGAAAGTTCAAACCGCCTCTATGGTTTATTTTCAGGGCTGTCCCTCCACTTCTTGCAACATCCGCAACCTTTCTAAGGAGTCTTCAACCATGGCCATGGAATCAGCCCGAGCCAGCGAATCCGCAATCACTTGAGCCTGATTTCGGGCTTTTGCTTCCTTTTTTTCGCAGGAGCTAAGTCCCCAAATCCCTAATGAGAAGCCAATGAGCAGAAGGAGAAAGCGAAAATTTTCACGCTGTAGCATAAGCTAGAAGGTGCTGAAGTTGAATTTAATTCGCTCAAGTTATGGAGAAACAAAGCCGAAACAAGTATTTCGCCAAATAAAGCCACCGCCCCCTAGCGCACGACCGTAATGGTTCCACTTCGCACCCACTCTCTTCCATCTAAATCTACAGTTGCTAGTTGATAGGCGTACACACCTGGTGGCACCACCTGCCCCTGGTGACGGCCATCCCATCTAAAGCCAATTTCCTGGGTAGCAAAGACTTGATGCCCCCAGCGGTTAAAAACCTTAAAATCTAGTTGCTGCATGTTTTGTATCCCCAAAAAGAACTCATCGTTGATCAGGTCCCCATTAGGTGAAAAGGCGGAGGGAACAAGTACATGAATAAGCTCTTTTACTTCCACCACATCTTTCATTCCATACCAGCAGCCATTGATATCCTCTGCCCAAACCGTAACCCTGAAACGCCCCGCCAAAGGGTATTGGTAGCGAGGATTAGCCTCACTGGAGAATCCTCCATCACCAAAATCCCAATCATATTGTTTAAAAGGCAATTGGCCTCTGACTTCAAAGTCTACCCATGAATCCGGTCTTTCCACCAGATGATCGCTCAAGAACAACTGAGCTTTGGCATCAGGATGGATCTCAGCTCCGACTCTTCTCTTAGAGCTTTCACAGCCTTGAGGACTTCTGGCTCCCACCCAGTAAAATTCAGGGAGAAAAAGGCTCTGAGTCAACCATGTGTTGCCTTGGTGAAAGGAATTTTCCGTCATAGAATCTACATACCAGTAGATGGAATCGCCTCTGATCAAAGGAGCTGCTAGCAAAAAGCCTTGATCACCCGCACAAACCGTATCTTCCTGTATCCGTGGGACACCAGGGATCCTAAAAACGGGTACTGTTTCCTCGATCCTGGCCATACAACCACGATTGGTTTCAGCGGTCAAACTCACCTGATAGGTCCCTCGTGAAGGGTAAATATGAAGGGGACTTAGTGCCTGGCTTTGCTGCGACCCATCGCCCCAATCCCATAACCAGTCGGTCACTGAATCTGCAAACTGGCTTTGGTCCACTTCTATGTTAGCGAAAAACTGTGTCGCAGATCCTTCACAGACCGAATCAAAAACAAAAGACAGCTGGGGTGCAGGATATACGCTAGCCTCTTGGACTAGGCTATCGGCACATCCCTGGTTGGTCACCACTTTTAATTCGATGAAATAGGGACCCGCCGTTGGGAAGGCCACGATGGGACGATTGCCTTGATAGCGGCGGTTTCCCGGCAAGGTCCAAAAGCGCTGCGTAATAATGGACTCATCAGGCACCTCTGATAGATCCAATAAAGAAATTGGAGATCCCGCACAGGCGGTGTCGGGAATGAAGGCCAAATTTGGTTTGGCCCATACTTTCACTGGCAAGGCCGTGTCGGCCCGGCAGCCATAGGAATCCGTCACTTGTAATCTTACGCGCCACTCCCCGTGGCTCTCATATCGGTGGGTAGGCGAGGCAGCTTGACTATTACTCCCGTCACCTAAGCTCCAACGATACCTGGCCAAGGAATGATCCCCAGCTTGAGACTGGTTTTGAAAGCGGGTAAAATCTCCTACACACACATCTTCAGCCACAAAAGATGGCATGGGATTTTGATAGACGGTCACAGTCCCTTCTACACTGTCCGCACAGCCCGCTGCTGTAGCCACCCGAAGAAAGACTTGGTAAGATCCAGCTCCAGAGTACAACCTCTGTGGATTGGGCAAAAAGCTGCCTTCTCCATCACCAAAATTCCATCGATAAGTAGCCCCTTGTTCTTGGGGACCAGAAATGAATTGGACGGGAAGGCCATCACAAGCGGGGTCTGTAGTAAAGCTTACCTCAGGCAGAGGAAAAATTCGTGTTCCTCGCAACAGAGTATCTCGGCAGCCTAGGCTATCCGTCACTTCTAAGCGCACAAAATAAGTTGCCACGCTATCATACAGATATTCAAATTGTGGCACTTGCTGCTGGGTACCATCTCCCAAATCCCAATCCCAGGCCAAAAGAGGGGCATCACCTGGAAGGCTTTGGTCCTGGAAAAACAAGGGACCGCTAACACAACCCGTATCAGAGCTAAATATAGCTTGAGGGGGACGGTATACTTGGGCCGATTGGGCCAGGGTATCACGGCAACCAAAGAGGTCTGTCACCACCAGGGTAACTGGTCTTTGACCAGCTTGGTCAAAGGTCACAATGGGATTAGTCGAAGTACTGGCACCCGCGGGCCCAAAGTTCCATTGGTATGCTACTAGAGGCCAGTCGGCAGCAAAGGAGAGATTGGTAAAAGCGGTTGGTTGAAATAAGCAATCGGTAGAAGAAGAAAAATCAGCAGTAGGCAGTCCAAAAACTTCTGTTTGAACACTCACGGTGTCAGCGCAACCTCTAAGGTCTTGAACAATGTGAGTAATTTGATAAGTACCAACACTCGGGTAGTTAACCGTGGACAGAGGAGATATTCCATCTGCACTGCCATCTCCCCAAATCCAGCGATGGGTCCAATCAGTGGCTAGACTATCTGGCAGGGGATTGGACTCATTGCCCAAACACACCGAATCAACCCTAAAGTCGGCCAGTGGGAGTTCAAAGCTTCGAGTATACTGAATCATGGTATCGGTACAGCCTAGTGCATCGACCACTACATGGGTGACAGGAAAAAGGCCTGCGCTATCGAATCGGTTCACGGCCATGGCCCCTGAGTCAACACTCCCATTTCCCCAATCCCAAGTCCAGGCCAGCAAACTGGTGTCTCCCGGAGTTGAAGTACTAGACCATTGTTGCCAAGTTTTTGCGCAGGCGCTATCCACGACAAACGAAGCTTGGGGAGGATTAAATACCCGCACCATTCGCCGACTGGTATCTCCACAACCGCGGGCGTCCTCGGCAATTAGGCTCACCTCCCACAATCCACTAGAGGCAGGATAGGTCATTACAGTGTCACCTGTAAAGGTCACAGCGCCATTTAAAGACCAGCTTAGTGGCAATAAGGGGGGTCCTACCCCAGTGCTAATCGAGGTAAGAGTTAGAGAATCTCCCAAGCAAACGCTATCAGCCAGAAACCCTGCGGAAGGACTAGGCCAAACCTCCACCCAAACATCCGCAGTATCCTGACATCCAAAATTATTGGTGACGAGGTGTCCAATTAAGTAGCTCCCAGTAGAGTCGTACAGATGGCTGGGAGTTATTTCCCCGCTTAATTGACCATCCCCAAAAAACCAAGTCCTGACTTCTCCTACGCCCATTTGACTAGGGCTCAGAGATAAAGACTCCCCAAAGCATAGAGAATCTACCGTAAAGCTTGCATCTGGACTTGGGTTGACTTGAATTAATTGAGCAAACGTATCCTCACAACCAAATTGATCCAAGGTCATGGCTTCCACAAGGAAGTTCCCAGGAGAAAGATAGCTATGAGTCGGGGTGGAGTTGCTGGAGCTGGACCCATCTCCCATCAGCCAAGAAACACTGGACAGGGGATGGCTTAGGCCTGTCAATTGGAATACTTGTTCTTGGTTGGCACAACTCACCTGAGGCTGAATACCTAAAACCTGTTCGGGATATACAAGCACCCAAAAGGAGTCCTCTATGCCACATAATCCCGATAGAGCTTCCACCCTTAGCGAATACATCAGGGTATCAGGCTCCGTACCTTGGTTGACTAAGCTCAGTGAAGGAGTCGAGCTACTGGGCGTATCTAATCCTGTGGTATCACTCCATTGATAGGTCCACCCTGGCTGATTTGGCAAAGTCAACGTAGTGGAACCCCCACTACATAAAGCAAGGGTATCTGGCAAAGGAAAGGTCCAAAATGGCTGTTCTCTGATAATAAATTCTGCTGAATCCCCGAGGACTTGTCCACTACATGTCTGTGTACCCTGGTAAGAGATGATCAGGGTTTCCGTTCCTTCTACCAAAGCGTCCGGCAAGATTACCACAGGCCAATGGACCGTATCCACTCCCGGGGGGAATATCACGGTATCCGGTAAAGGAAGATAATCAAGGCCCATGCTTGCCGTCCCTCCGTAGGTGAGGGCAAACTTTACGGTATCCTGAGGGATTTGTGACAGGGTAAAACTAAACCATCCCGTGTCCTGACAAGATTCAACCAACACCGTAGGCTCAAGGCCTAAGCGATTATCTGCAGAGATGGATAGCTCAGGGTCGATGCACCCAATACCATTAGCCTCCAAGAAAACTCCTGAATCGTAAAACTGGTCTAGGGCATCTGCAATAACCAGCGTTAGGTGATAGGTTTGACAGGGCTGGACTTCTACGGTAGCAAGCAAAGGGACGGTAAAACCATCAAATTCTAGTTCTACCCCATTGGTATGATCTACGTAGTATGCGCAGTTGACACAGGTGCCATTGGGGGCGATGCCTGCCGGAGAGAAGCCATTGTTAATGTTGTTGATGGAAACTGGCAGTGGAGTACCTGGCACCAGGGCGATGTTTTGTCCAGGAGCGGGAGCGACAATTCCCGGTCCAGATACATAAAAAGCAAAGGCATCGTTGAAGGTGTTGACGTATTCGCTGTATTCTTCGGAAGCAAACACGTAGCGTATGCCAATGGTATCGCAGGTTGGGATAAGGTCAAACTCGATCAAACAGGCATCGAAGGTTACCTGCCCCGTAAGGGCCGACAAAGGACCATACCCCCCTTGAAAAAGGTTAGTGGAACGGTCACTAGCCAAATTAGGGCCTTGTGCCTCATTGGCTAAGCCTGTGGACATCAGCAGACCTTCCTCCAGACCTAGCGTAGGCGGGGAGCCTCCAAATTGCCGAATGGCGAGATTGGTATCGCAAACCACATTGATGTTTGATACCTCCACCCCATTTCCCAGCAAGGTCCTGACCAAGGCTGGCATGCCTAAGGTATCAGACAACACCAACTGGGCGTGCAGAGCCCTGGGGACTAAGCCCAAGCAAAGGCATAGTAAGATGGATGAAAGCACGCGCATAGGAAGCCAGTATTTTGAGGCTCAGGACCACTCAAAAAATAAGTTATGCCTTTTTGCTTAGTTCCTTCGACTTCGCTCAGGACAGGCTTTTGCCCCAGCTCTTCGTCACCGGCTCAGCAGTGGGCCCCTTAATCCCACTGCTTCGCACCTTAGCTCCGACAAGTCGGAAACTTCGACTCGCTAAGGTCGATTTTCCTTTCCTGATCTGGTGCAAAATTCCTACGCAAAAGCGACATGTTATTTTTTTCGTGTACCTAAGAACTACAAATATAATTTCTCAATTTTGAAAATTCCCCAAAAGCTAATGCCCCTAAAAAGAATTTGCCCCTCTCCGGACAGATTATCCAGAGAGGGGCATGACAATCAACTTCTTTCAGGGAACTGTAGATAACCTCTTAATTGCTACCCATCACCTGTTCCAAAGCCGCTTTGGGATTAATGACCCGACCAACCTTATCTGAGTCTTTTACAGTAGTTCCCGTTTGATGTAGGATCTGGTAGACCTCCTTGTCACTTAGTTCTGGACGGAAAGACTTAAGCATGCCTACCAAACCAGACACGATGGGGGTTGCCATCGAAGTACCATTATAGGATTGATAATCACTGCCTGGTACAGAAGAAAGTATATTGACTCCTGGAGCAGCGATAGGCATTTTCAAACGGGTATTAGTATTAGAAAACACAGCTTTATTCAGGTTTTCGTCTACTGCAGATACAGTGATTACGCCGGGGATATTGGCAGGAGAATACCGACGCGCATCGTCATTGCTGTTGCCAGCGGCCACTACTACAATGGCTCCCAATTTACGTGCGTAGGCTATTGCATCTCGCTGAGATTTAGGAGGACCAAAAAAAGCAGGCCCACCAAGTGACATAGAGATCACATCAGCTCCCCCTTCAGCAGCATCGATGATGGCTTGAGCGACCCGCTGATCTGTGCCACGGCCTTTGTCATCTAAGGCGGGGTACCCACTGAGAGAAATGAAGCGGCCATCCCAATTAAGGGAGCCGACCCCTTTTCCGTTGTTGGTGGCAGCGCCAGCTAAACCAGCACAATGGGTGCCGTGACTATGTTTATCTTGATCTCCAATACCTCCTGAACGGGAATAAACCCCTTTGATGTCTTCATGAACCCCATCTACTCCTGTATCCACGATGGCAACTTTGGCTTTTTTCTTGGGCGTAAGTCCTTTCAGCAATTGATGTACCCCATCGTAATCCAAAGACTTGGCGTACCATTGCTGATTGAGGAAGGGATCATTGGCTAAGAACTTACCAGGAGGATTGCGCAGGGGTTCCGCTTTGGTTGGCTCGATCAAGGAGACCTCGCCATTCACAGCTACTTGATCCACGTTTTCAATATCCTGTCGTAAGTCATACATCAGTGCTTCGTGGCTTTTCTCAGCTACATATACCAAAAAGTACTGAGCCAAGTCCTCGCTCTCCGATAGATCTACGTTGGGAAATGCTTTTTCAGCGATCGCATCATATACGACTAGCACAGGTTCGAGCTCAGAGATTTCATCATCAGGACCTATTTCAAGCAGGAGACTCACGGTATCTGCTTTGTCCTTTATGTCTGAAGCCACCCATCGGTAAGCTTGCTCAAGGCCGTAAATCCCACCAGATGCTAGAATTGCAAGTACGGCAGGAACCACGAGTAGGATGGCTTTGCCTTTTTTCCACCAAAGAAAAGCGGCACCAAGCCCCATGCCTATCCCTAAACTCAACAAAAGATCACCAAAGCTAGCTAACAAGCTGCCACTAGGGGATGCCAACTCAGCTAATACTCCTAAAAGCAACAAGATAAAAGTAGGGATGGGAGAGAAAGGCTTTCCATTAGCACGGCGATCGATTCCCCGAGCCAGGAAAATGAAAGCACCCCCCATAAGAAGGACACCTAATACCTGTGATCCTAGTAAGGACATCATATGATGATAGAATTTGGTATGACCTAAAGTGACTGAATTGATTTTACCTCTACTGGCTCGCCCCACATCATGATGCTGAAGACTTGAGAGGGTTTCAAGGTAGTTTTCACGCGAAGGCCATCTTTTTGGAAGGAAGAGGGGATATCATCGATAGGAGCAAATTTACGCCCATCATCACTTTCTATTCCCCAGAAACCTCCTGATAGGTCAATGAACCTAATGGTACCTTCTACTTTCATAGCATTCAATATATGAATTGTTACGGGAAAGTTAGGGGCAGGTTCCATCTAAATGGCTTATAGCCTTTGAAAACTCCAGTCCCAAATTGCTACAAATCCCACAATTTCTAACGCCATACAAGCTGAATTAGAAGCTATTAGACATATTCAGAACTGAAAGCTGTCATGGTCATAACTATAAGCGACAAACCTAGCCCTCCTCATAAGCCACCCAAATCTATAACAAAAAATATTACCCGATTAAATTCATTCGTTTTTCATCAATTCCATTATATCCAGGGACAAATCAACCTGCAAACCGCACTCATAATCCCACAAGCCCAGCCTTCAGCTTCAACCTTGTACCCATTTTATCTCTCACAACTTTCCTAAACCGTTAAACAGACCAAGTATTCGTTTCATGACAGCCTTTTGACCATTCATAGACATTCAACAACGGCGAGGGTCAATTAATGGTACTTTTAAGCTCAAAATATAACATCGCCAGTTCTATCGATACCAGACTAACTATTTCAGTCATGAAAAAGCTACTTCCTTTTATAATCGCGATGATGGCTTGCTTGGTCGCCCCCGCTAAAGTCATTTATGTTGCCTTTGACGCCAGTGGGAACAATGACGGCACCAGCTGGACACATGCCTACAAAAATTTTTCTGATGCTTTGTCAAACGCCGGCTGGAACGGAGACTCTATCTTTATCAAAGCTGGGTTTTACTATCCTGACCGCCGGAGTAATGGACAAACTCAAGCAAATAAGAGCCGGGAATTCACTTTTTTCGTTAATAAGCCATTGAGCATTTTCGGAGGGTTTGCGGGTACTGAAGCAAAGCCTGAGGATCGAAATTTGGCCGTTTTCACAACCGTTCTTAGCGGGAACATTGGTGATGCAGGAGATGATGATGACAACGTCTACCATGTTCTTTCGCTGCAAAGCACTACTAACATTGTCTTGGATGGCCTCTTAGTCAGAGACGGAAATGCTGATGGAAGTGGAAATGATGCCAACGGAGCAGGGCTTACCGGCAAGAACTTTACTCAACTCGCTATGTATAATGTAGAGTTCCGTGAAAACGAAGCAGATGAAAAGGGAGGGGGATTTTACATCACTGGGATTAATAACCTGATAGCTCAAGATGTTTGTGCTTGTGGGAACGAAGCCGAGTTTGGAGGAGGAGCTTATTTGACAAATCTTACCTCTACCACATTAGAGCGTTTCAAAGCCATTAACAATGAAGCAGGAGCTCTAGGAGGAGGTTTATATCTCCGGCAATTCAGCTCCTTTAGAGCAGTAAACGCATTGTTCTTCCAAAATGAAGCTGAAGAAGGAGGGGCAGTTTATACCTGGCAATTTACCAGTGGGGAGTTTATCAACAGTGCTTTTCACAACAACGAGGCTGATGCAGGTACTTCCATCATGGCTTCTCAGCACTCAAGCGTACTCCTATACAATAGCATCCTATGGAACGATGGCAACCAAGGAGCGAACGATCACCTAGAAAGTAATCAAAGTAGTGGAAGTACCATCTACCATTCGATCCTTCAAGGAAGCAAGGACGATGGTGGTGTATGGCAAGCAAGCGCAGTTGATGGAGGTAGCAATATCGATGCAGACCCCATGTTTGAGGATCCTGATGGAGCAGATAACATTGTTTGTACCGCAGACGACAACTTCTACCTCAATCCTGCTTCACCCGCCCTTAATTCTGGTAGCAGCAGTGGAATCAGCGACTTCCCTACTGAAGACCTAAACGGAGACGATCGAATCCAAGGCGGCACGGTAGATCTTGGTCCTTACGAAGGCAGCGGAGCTATAGCTACCTTCCCCGTAGAGTGGCTAGACTTTAGCGCGGCTTGGAGCGGCCAAGCCCAGCGCTCAGTTGACCTTGTCTGGGCTACCGCCCAGGAGATCAATAGCCAAGCCTTTGTGGTTGAGCGTAGCATCGATCAAGCACGTACCTGGGCTTCTATTGGCCAAGTAAGCGCAGCTGGCTACAGCGACGACATCAAGCGCTACTCATTCTCTGACGAACAGGCTGGTGAGCTATTGGGCGTGAACCTACAATATCGAATCAAGCAGGTTGATCTTGATGGCGCGTTTAGTTATTCAACGGTTCAAAATGTTAGCATGAACCATGACCTAGCCAACGCAATCCAGGTATATCCCAATCCTGCCCGTGAGAACTTATATCTCGCCACCGATCTTCCTCGCGGAATCGAGGTTCGAGAAATCTCTGTACTAGATTTAAGCGGAAAAACATTGATCCACCAGGCCATCTATGATGGCTCTCAAGAAGTATATCAACTTTCATTAGGGCAGCTAAAGCCGGGATCCTACGTGGTACGAATCAGCCACAACCAAGGGCAAGCAGGTCAGTTGATCAGAGTTTTGCCCTAGTATCCTCACTCCCATACAAGCTATTCATTCTTACCGGTGCAAAGACCCATCTTTGCACCGGTACTTTTTTGGAATCAAACTTCCATGTGACTATTGGCTATCCTTTCCTAAATTGCGACCTGTTTTGGGATCATAGGAACAAATGGCGGCTGGAATAAACCCACTGTTTCACGGGTAGAGGTAGCAGATTTGATCGACTCTTTGCACGTGAAGCTGCCTGCGCCCAGTCCCTCAATCTTCCCAGCGCGCGAAACCTCTTTACTTCCCACGTGAATCATGAGTCAAAAAATCATCACCGGTATCCAACAAATAGGAATAGGAATTCCCAATGTACATGAGGCCTGGGCTTGGTATCGAAGCCACTTTGGGATGGACATCCCTATTTTTGAAGAAGCAGCAGAAGCAGAATTAATGCTTCCTTATACAGACGGCCAACCGAGATCGCGCCATGCTATTCTGGCCGTCAACCTGCAAGGTGGAAGCGGCTTTGAAATATGGCAGTATACCAGTCGTACACCTGAGGGACCTAGTTTCGAGCCTGTTTTGGGGGATCTTGGGATTTTTGTAGCAAAAATTAAAAGCAGCGACCCCTCACGCGCCTACCAGCGCATGCAGGCCCAAGGGTTAGATTTGCTAGGAGAGCCCACCCAAGGGCCCGATGGTAAGACTCATTTCTTTGTACGGGATCCTTACCAAAACCTGTTCGAAGTAGTAGAGAGCGATGATTTTTTCACCGAAGGAAGCCACGTAACGGGTGGACCATGTGGCGCGACCTTAGGGGTAAGCGATATCGAGCGCTCTCTCACCCTTTACCGAGATATATTGGGCTATGATCAAGTCATCTATGATCAAACCGGACAATTTGAAGACCTCAAGCACATACCTGGTGGCAAGGCTGAAGTCCGAAGAGTTCTATTGACCCATAGCCAAGCTCGCCAAGGAGGATTCAGCCGTATGTTTGGACAATCCTATCTAGAATTGGTATCCGTCAAGGAGCGTGAGCCTAGGAAAATTTTTGCGGATCGCCTTTGGGGGGACCTAGGGTATATCCATCTCTGCTTTGACATCGTAAATATGGCCGCTTTACGAGAAGAATGTGAGGAAAAAGGCTACCCCTTTACCGTAGATAGTGAGGCGGCCTTAGGAACCCACTTTGATATGGGGGAAGCCGCCGGACGATTTTCCTATATTGAAGATCCAGATGGCACCTTGATTGAATTTGTAGAAACCCTCAAATTGCCTCTGGTCAAGAAAATTGGCTGGTACCTGGATATGAGAAAAAGAGATGCCAGCAAGCCTTTGCCCAACTGGATGCTCAAAAGCCTCCGCTTTGGCCGGGTCAAAGGATAAGCCCCGCACCAAGGACTCGCCCGCATGTGTAGTGAATTAGATCAAATCACCCTCAACTTTTCCCCTAACAGCCTTTGGTGGCTAGATATCACCTTGGCCATCATCATGTTTGGGGTAGCGCTGAATCTTCGCATCGACGATTTCAAAGAGGTCCTCAAAGCACCTAAGACCCCCCTGCTAGGTCTATTTTCCCAACTGATCATCCTGCCAGCCCTCACTTTGCTGTTGGTGCGCCTGATTCAGCCCTGCCCTAGCTTAGCATTGGGCATGTTTTTGGTAGCGGCCTGCCCAGGAGGTAACATATCTAATTTCATTTCCTTGTTGGCAAAGGGCAATGTCGCCCTCTCCGTGAGCCTCTCTGCCCTTTCTACTTCACTTTCCGTCATTTTCACTCCACTTAGCTTCACCTTTTGGTCTAGCCTCTATCGGCCCACAGCCGAATTGATGGCCCAGATCGCCATCGATCCCATATCCATTTTCATTAAAATCCTCATGATCCTGGCCTTGCCCTTGGCCATTGGGATGTGGGTCGCCCAGCGATTTCCCAATTTCACCAACAAGATTGGGCGTCCCATGCGAGTCATGTCTATTTTGATTTTTGGAGCCTACGTGGTCATCGCTTTGATCAGTAACTTCGAGTATTTTGTCAAATACGCCAGCTACGTGATCTTCTTGGTCATGGGGCACAATGCCGTGGCGCTTCTCGCCGGATACACGGTGGGTAGACTGGGCGGCTTGCCCGAAGCCGATCGGCGAACCTTGAGTATCGAGACAGGCATTCAAAACTCAGGGCTTGCCTTGGTGCTAATCTTTAGTCCTATCTTCAACGGACTGGGTGGCATGGCCATGATCGCAGCCATGTGGGGCCTATGGCACATGGTTTCTGGCTTGAGCCTTGGCTTTTTATGGTCCCGAAACGAGCAAGGTTGGAAATGGAAACCCGAAATTGTGGAATGAGTAAGAGGCTGTTTGGGTTTTGGTATTTCGAGCCGAAACGCAGGATTTTGGGGTTCTGACAAGCAGATTTTGGGAGGAATAGCGGACTAT
>CAZFPQ010000133.1:0-18391 GCA_964521065.1 uncultured Bacteroidia bacterium
GTAGCCTCCAGCAGATTGAGTGTACCGGTGGGATTGAGCGAAAAATCTGGAAAAGGTTCTGCAGCGGCCCAATCATGTGCAGGTTGGGCGGCAGTATGAATGACCCCTACAATATCGGAGCTATATTCGGCAAACAGAGCCATAATGACCTCCACATTACGAATATCCAGGCTTTGGTGCTCATAATTCGGAAGTTCTTGTGCTAGCTTGTGCTGATTAGGTTGCGTACTGGCATCTTTGCCAAAAAAGTAGGCTCGCATGTCATTGTCGATGCCGATGATGCGATAGCCTTGCTGATGAAAAAATTTGGCCGCTTCGCTACCAATTAAGCCGGCAGAGCCGGTAACAATGATGATTTTCATGACTTTTTGGTTGAGTTAGAAAAAAGCCTACATGCTATTGAATTCCTTTTCGGGTCCAATTTTCCCACACCCATTCGTAGTAATAGGTTTGAGTGTGGGTTTTGGCCAGTTCGGCCCGGATCTCGTCCCGCAACCTGACCGCATCAGGCACGAAATCATGAAATTGAATCTGGAGGTGGTCGATCCGGTTGATCCACTCCGACTCTATAAGGTGCTGCAGTAGGTCGTACTCTCCTCCTTCTATATTTAACTTGATAAGAGAAACATGGCTTAAAGCTAATTCAGAAAATACTTCTACAGCTGGTCGAATCAGCACTTCCTGTTCTGAAGCATCCTGTACATGTCCTGGAATTTCTTTTTCAAACTGGGTGGATGACTCTTCAATTACCCAAAAGGTAGGTCTTTCCTCCCTCTTACCAAGACCATATGGATGCACCGCTATCTGCAGATTTTTTCCAAAGCGAGATCGTAACAGCTGGATGAACCTTTGCACGGGCTCAAATACATGTACAGTACATCCATAACGAGCAGCAATTTCTGCAGTCCAATCTCCTTCATATCCGCCAACATCAATCACAACCGAATTGTGAGTTAATGTGGGATACTCAACTCTCAGGGTTTTGTCCCCATTAAGATTGAGCCATATTCTCATATTAGCATCCCGTATAGACTCGCTTGATTGATCCATTTTCTCAACTACACGGTAAGAGAGACGTTGCAGCCTAGAAAACAAGCCGGAAAGTTTTTGAAACAACTTTCGTATTATAAGAATCATATTGAAATAGATTAAAACTGCTTCAGTTTTTTATAGAAGAGATAGTCCCTCTGTAGAATTGACGAAATCTATATGGAATATTAGCTACGGAAGAATCATATGGCAAATACTGCATGACTTTGAAAGGAGTCGAAGGCGAAAAGCAGAGGGCTGAGTATGACAGATTGGAATGAGATAAAACCAGATAATCACACCAGGATAATGCCACAGCATCAAGCAATGCTTCTATCGCAATTCTTGTTCTATCTTGAATTGATTCATTTTTATGGATTGCTTGATCATCTGAAGAGCGGAATACATTGTTATGTATTACAAATGATTCGCCGTACCTGTCTACAAGCTTGTTTACAACTTCTTCGCTGTCTGACGCAATGAATAACTTATCGTAGTAAGCAACTCTATTATCTACCTCATGGTAATATTGCTCCAACCTTACTGGACGGTGCTCCATATGATGGTCAGTTCTGCGCACATGCATTCCTAAAACTTTATATCCCTTAAACTGTAACTTAGATCTATTTATTCGTTTTTGAATCTCCGGTTTAACTTTGATATACTGGTCAATTATTCGCTTAAGTTTCTTCAACTCGTGTATATTCCAAGTAAGTTTAGGTGTATTTCTTGATTCAATATTGATTATTAGGGTCTTATCTTCTTCAGGCTGATTGCCTACAGGAAAAAACATATCATCCCAAAAGTCTTCTCCGTAAAGGTAGCGACGATTCGTAAAGCTTATCCAAGGATCTAGTTCATTTTTTTCGCAATATTGAATCTCATGTAAGACCTGTAAGAAAAGAGAGAAAAAACCCCGGAGACAGGTTTCCCCTTGTTCCATACAGTAACAATCTCTTTTACTGCAACATATTTGATAGTTAGCCATTCTGGATGGATTTAATAAATAAAACGGATAGAGACAGCTGATCAATTCTATTGGTTATTATGACTAATTCTATAGCCATATTTTTCAATATGCGGCCTCCAAAAATCTAAATCCCACTTTTCCCAAGCATGACAACCGAAAGGAAGCGTTTTTTGGTTAAGCTCATACTTCTTGGCTGGTTTCAATTCAAAACTGAATCTCAAAGCTTCTTCTACAGTGGCCACCCTAAACCATTGGAAGTTTCTAGGTACTTGCACTCCCCAATAATAGTCTTCTCCTAAAATCAGATCGTTAAACCAGTGAAATGTGTTATTCCCTAAAGTAAACTGCCTGATTAGCCATGGAACATGTTTTATTCTTCCACGCCAATTCATGCTAGTATAGTCTGACCATATCTCATGAGGACGCCGTATCCAGGAAAGCCTAAAGCAGACGTCCAGCGATGATGAAATACGGTGAAGGGAGAATCCCCCATTGCCAATATCTTTAAGCGAAGCGTTCACATCTTCCTGTGGTTGATTGTAATCGCTGAACCAAGGCGCCCCAATGTAGTCATAGCCTTGCTCACACCAGTAGGCTAGCTCATCCCGAAAAACGAAAGCGTCTAACTCGTAATAAAGCAAATACTCATACGTTCGATAACGCTGATACAAAAAAGGTTGAACCTTCAACTGGTTAAATGCAGCATAGGAAGCCTGCCATTTAGGGTCAATGAAATCTACCTGTACCTCCGGCACCACAGCGCGGTAAGCCGCAAGGTCTAATCCCCGAGGACAAATTAGCCAGATGGGATAATGCCCCAGCACCCTATGAACCTGTTGCAAAGAAATTTCTTCGTGTGGGGTAAGGGTCTCTTTATGGGCAATGATGAGGATAACAGCGTTGGCTAGCTTCATATAAAGGGGTATTGTGCTTGACAGTTAAGCTTCGTGTAAGTGTTTTCCTCTCACGCGGTAAGCCCAGCTGCGCTGTAGGCGAAACCACCACCAACCCCGGTTTTTAACATAGGCTTCTAAAAATCGGAGGTGTGTCATATATGTAGAGGGAAGCGATACAGAAGCTGGGTCTAATAGCGAGAACATCACCTGTGCAGCCTCGAAATCTCGCCGCTGATGTAATCTACCAAAATGACGCACCAACTCAGGTATCACCAACGAATCCCAATCTTCTTGAGTCAGGCAACCTTTCAAGTGGGACGGCCATTGGTATTGTTTGGCATACTGAGTCAATCCGCGCAAATAAGCCACCACCGCTGGAGGTTTGACAGCTTGCCCCATTTCCGCAAAAATACTCGCTTTATCCGCAAAAAAGCGTTCAACGGCCAAGGACGACTTAGATGCTTCATGATAGCGAAAACCAGCCAATGGTTGCTCAATTAGCTGAAGTTGCTCAAAGCCAAAAGCAAATAAAAAGCGCAACAACCATTCATAATCCATGCTGTAGTGCAGATCTTCGTGTAGTGGCCCCATGCGATCTAGCGCTGAACGTGTATAAAACATAGCCTGTTGCAAGATTGGCATGGTTTGAAAAGAGCACCAATCTTTGGGCAAGGCTTCTAACTTCGCTATCCTGGATACCTCCCTCCCTTGCAGTACATCCATTTGCCCAATCAAGCAAAGCGGCTCATCAGGCGCCTCTACTGAGTTGGCCAGCGAGTACAAGGCTCCAGGTCTCAGAAAATCGTCACTGTTGATCCAGTTGAACAGCTCTCCCGTGCTGTGTGCAAGCCCCTTGTTGATTGCATGCGACTGTCCCCGGTCTGGCTCGCTTTCCCAATAGCTTAGCCAAGGAGCGTACCGCTCTATGATCTCTACAGAGCCATCTGTGCTACCACCATCAATAACGATGTACTCAAGGTTTGGATAATTCTGTAGCAAAATCGAGCGGATGGTTTCTTCCAAATATTCTGCCTGATTATAACTAGGAGTAACAATCGTAATACGTGGGTAGTCATCTAAAGTACATGACTGACTCTCTTCTGTCCAAGGCCAACCTTTAAGTTTTTTAGGTGGCGGTGGTATCAAAGATAATAGACGATTGTTATCAATCATAAGGCAAGTATTTAGCCCCCATAGGTATCTGGATAGAAATAAGATAATAGAGGAGCCGTACCTTGGTAAATACGCTCAATTTCCGAATCATTTAGACGCTCACGCCAACTATTCATGTTAGCTTTACTGTCACGCTTAAGATATCCCGTATTCGAACCCTCACTACTCTCAAGTATCTGGCGCTCAATTTGTGAGGAAAAACGTAGGCCTAGTTGGGCATATAAGCTTTGGAACTGCTCTACTGGAGCTAGGGAAAGAGCTTCGTGGGTAATTACCAACCAATCTGGATGTATCTTCTGATATTCTTTTACAGTACCGTAAATACCATTCCATAGTAGTATACCTTGGTCGATCAAGTCGGGGGGATGCTGGGCATAGGTCTCGATTTGTGATCGGTAAACTTCCAATTGGTCGGTAATTAGGCGAGTCTGTTGGCCCCAATGTTGAAAGTCAAAGGTCCAATCTTTGACTTTAAGGCTAGCAACAAAGGCAGCTGGATGTCGCACGGTAATTACGACCTGAGCTTGGAATTGCTCTGCAATCCATTCTGCGCTGAAGAGAGCCAATGGGTCTTTCATCAGCGCACGCCCAGCCAGCTTCTTTCTAAGGGTTCCAGCCCAATAACGAGGTGTCATTGGCAAAGCTTGTTCAGGCCTTGGTTGCCAGTATCTTGCTCCCCACCTACTAAGGAATGAACTGAGGTATTTCCGAAAAAGCATCTGCCTTTCGGCTTCATCTTGAAATGAGACATACTCAAACCAGTGACGTATCGGTGAATCCGGGTAATCTTGTAAGTTGAAAGGCTCGTGAATATAGGTTAGCTCTGGCGCCAACGCCAGCATCCGACCCGCCCATGTAGACCCCGAGCGATGTGCTCCTGTCAATAATATGGGTGTAGCATTCATGGGGTAAGTAATTGAATGGTGAGACGGGTTTGCCAGCGGCCATGCTCATCCTGCACTGCCAACCAATAAAATCCACGGGGCAAGTGCCGAGTCTCGACTGGCCAGCGATAAATGCCAGCTGATGAGATAGCCGTTTCTCGGCCCTCATCCAGGCTGCGTCCCGTCAAGTCGATCAGCCGCCAAGTAACGGCCCCAGGTGAGGCAGGGAGGGTTCCTTCTACCCAAAACCGACCCTGAGCAGGATTTGGATAAGCACGCCAGTTAGATGCGGCGCTGGGTCGAACCGCCGAAACCGTGCTTACGCTCAGCGATTGTAGAAAGGTATCTAGCCCACACTCGTTGCCAATTATTAACGTAACCAAATACGTTCCAGCGCTATCATAGGTATGGGTAGGCCCAAAGGCTGTACTGGTGTTTCCATCGCCAAAATCCCATGAGTAAGTATTGGCCAGATTGGGCGAGGTATTGATAAAGATTACCTGTAAGCCGTTGAGGCTAGCCGAAAAACTTGCCACTGGACTACGGGTAATGTTGACCCCAACGGTATCGGTAGTGGCACAGCCATTCTCATTAATTACAGTTGCCGTGTATAGCCCACTGGCCCTGGCAAAGATGGTTTGGCTGGTGTCGCCTGTACTCCATTGATAAGCAAGACCAGGATTACCCGCGTCAATCAAAAAGCTATCGCAAGCAGCAATGTCTTCTCCCAAATCAACAATGGGAAACTCATCGAATCCGGTTACTAGGATGGTGTCGGTCAGGGTACAGCCCCTTGGTTCGTTTACTACCACGCTGTAGGTCCCCGTATCTAAAATGGTCAAGATGGCCGTGGTATCGCCGGTACTCCAAAGATAGAATGCCGTGGTGTCGTAATTGGTAGTCAACACCGTACCGCAAAGAATGCCGTCATCCTGTAGACCAACATCAACAGGAATTTCTACAAATATAGTATCCGCCACGCTACAGCCTTGGTTATCGGAAACAGAAACAATATAGGTCCCAGTTTGGCTGATCATGAGACTGTTGGTGGTATCACCAGTAGACCAGAGGTAAGTTTCGGCAGGAAAGCTAAGGGAGATTACAGTATCTTCGCACGAGTATATGTAGTCAGGCAAGGATAATGGAAATTTTACATTTACCCTTGTTTCTGAAAAAGTTGAAAAACAGGAAATTGGCCTTATTCGCCAGTCATAGAAATAATTATGATGATTGGGAAAGGGAAAGCCTGAAATAATATTAAATTGGTCAAACTGGATCGGGAAGGTTTGAACTGGAAGGTCCACGAAAAGTGAGGCCCCAGATGGTTGTCTTAATGATAAAAAAAGATTATCTCCTACAGGAATGATTTCATTTATTATAACTCGGTTTAGGCCCGAGTCCTGAAGAGATAGGGGTTTAGAGAATAGGAGATTGTTTTCTGAATCGCTCAATTCAAGATGGGTATTTAAGGTGCCTGCCCCCTTTACTATTCCTAGGGATTCAAGCAAAAAAGGCTCAAAAACCCTTAAAAGTAGACCCCTTGTGTTCGAGATTGGATAAAGACCAGAATTATTGGTGAAATCAGGTGTTGCTATTCCAGATGGTTCAGAGGAGTTTGAAAAGTTCACTGCAGTGGAAAAGAAACTAGTTGTATCTTGAACAAAAGCTGATACTGAATCACCTGAAGCAAAAGGAAGATTTGCGCCTAGAGAATCAAACCATAGTACTGTAGAAGCAGTATGTTGAGCAATTAAGGGATAGTTCTGTACTCCACAGATACTAGTGTCCTGGAGAACAGTAGGGGCTGTAGGTGCTTGTACCAAATCAGTAATAATCGTATCCGACGAAGTACATAAACCAAGTGTTGATTCGATCCAAAGCGTATCGAGCCCTAAATTAGTTTGAAGGAGGTTGGAAGTAGTATTTCCAGTGCTCCATAGATAGGTTGCGCCAGGAAAGGATACGTCAAGAACTAGTTGAGAAGCACATACGAGGGTGTCCGAGGGCAGGTTTATTTGGGGGATGGGAAGTACATTTATCGTTAGGGGTGTCCTGCTGGTTGGACAAGCAAGAGGTTTAATTTTCCAATTGTATAAGTAGTTGTAATGGGTTGATAGGGGAGTTCCGCTAATTATTTCAAATTCAGGATAATTCAGGGGAAATGATACGGGGAGATCAACAAACAATGGGGCTCCCTGGGGAGATCCCAATAAGAGGCGGAGTCCCGGGAGGGCAGGGATTACTTGGTTGACCGAAACCAGATTTGCGCCAGAGTCAGGGAGCGAGAGTGGGATACTGAATAGGACCTCCCCGAATTGAGTCTCCAGAACTAAAGAGCCTATTAGTGTACCAGCCCCTTTATAAAGCTCAATAGATTCCAGTAGAAATGGCTCGAACACGTCAATAACCAGACCTCTGGTATTGGTTACTGGGTATAGGCCACCGCTCGGACTTTGGATAGGTGAAATCAGCCCCCTTGAAAATGTTACGTTACTAACGGATCTTCCTTCGGCGTATATAATAGTAGAGTCTTGAATAAAGGTATTTCCAGTACCTCCAAGACCCAAAAGATTTCCCCCGGCAAGGCTGTCAAACCACAAAGTCACAACGGAAGGGCTTAGCTCCTTCAAGGGTATGGATTGGGGACCACATATGGAAGTATCAGGGAAAGTAGAAAGATTGTCTGGAGGGAATAGAAGATCAAGGATGACTGTGTCTCTTGCCTGGCAGTTTCCATTACCTGTCTGAACCCAAATTTCTTGTAGACCTGGCTGGGAAATAGCCAAGATGGGAGTTGTGTCCCCAGTACTCCATAAATAGCTAGTAGCGAAGGTTCCGGTAGAAAGGGAAAGGGAGGTATCGCAGACAATGCTGTCTGCGCCTAAATTGGGTATTGGCGTTTGTTGCACGGTTACCGCAAAAGATTGAATAGACGAGGCGCATGCCAAAGGGCTAATTTCCCAATTATAAAAGTAGTTATAGTGATTAACAAGTGGGTATCCAGCAATGATCTTGAGTTCATCCGATAAATAGGGAAAAGAAAATGGTAGATCTACATAAATGGATGCTCCAGAAGGATTTACCAATTGTAGCTGATATCCGTTTGATTTAGGGATCGGGACGTTTAGCTGGACTTTGTTCAATCCACTATCTACTAGGGTAATTTCCTTTTCAAAGAGAACCTTCCCTTCAACGTTTAACAGTTGAAGATTTGAGGAAAGGGTGCCAGGACCTTTGTAGATATCAATTGAGTGGAGTACAAACGGTTCTAAGACATCGAAGGTTAACCCTCTAGTATTTGTTACGGGATAATAGTTGCCTGTTGAAGTTGTTCCGGGTGAAAGTAGGCCTCGTGATAGGCTTTGATTTCCAGTTGACCAGGATTGAAGGAAAACTTGGGCGTTTTGATTAATGATCTCTTCAAGGGTGTCTGTGAGGCTTAGGGTTAGCCCACTGATCGAGTCTAGTTGCCATGCTAAGTACATCCCACTATGTTGAGCCACAACATTCAGGGAATCTCCCGAACAAATAGCTGTATCTTGAAGGGTAGAAAGCGTGGGGATAGGAAGTATTTCAACAAAAATGGTGTCAGACTCTGATCCGAGTAGAGTCTGCTTATTTACGGAAAATGATCCTGTTTGAAAAACAGTCAAAAATTGGCCAGTATCCCCCGTGCTCCACAGGTATGAGGTGCCAGCACCAGCATCCAAGACGACACTATCGCAACCAATAATATCATTCCCCAAGAATCCGGCTTGACCAGGGAGAAGCCCCGGGTCAAAACTACAGATAAATACAACAAGCAGTTTGCAAATAGTATGGCGCATGATGGAGACAATTATGGGGGTCCTCCTTTCCGTGGAAGGGACAACTAAATTAGGGCATTTCTGATATTTCCTGATACAAGGCTTGGTAATTGCGAGCTTGCCTATTCAAGTTATAGAATTGGGAGGCGTTATGACCGATTTCATTATTATCGAATTGCGAGTCAATGACCTTCTTTATTTGTTCAGCGAGTTGAGCTGGATCAACGTCTCGCGCTAGAAATCCATTTGATCCAGATTTCACCATATCAGGCATGCCGCCAATATTAAACCCTGCAACTGGCGTTCCTGCACATAGGCTTTCCAAGACTGTATTGGGTAAATTGTCTTCGACAGCTGGGTGGACGAAAACATCGGCTATGTTGTAGAGAAGATTCATTTCTTTTTCATCAGCGACAAATCCAAAACATTGGGTAGAAACAGGCATCTTTTCAAGAAGAACTTGATCCGCTTTTCCGGCTAAGAGAATCGCTATCGGGAAAGACTGCTGTTCGAGAAATTTTACTGCTTGTATCAGAAAAGAAATTCCTTTTCGCCTATTGTCCAATCGATCCGCTACCATCAGGAGGTACTTGGTACCAGGTCGATAATCGTTGATCATTTTCTTTCGCAAATCTTCCCGATCAGCATATGGAGAGAAAACAGTCGTGTCGATGCCATAGGGGATGCAGATGTGCTTCCTTGCGCTGGATAGTGCAGGGCTTTGCTTTGCCTCTTCGAGTAACCAATTGGAAGGTGCTGCAATGGTCACGTTTTGATGGCTTGAAACAGCCTTTTTTTTGATGGAAATGAGTTTATCCTCCAGCCAGGAAATTTTTTCCAGGTCGTATCCAGCGCGAAAATGCATCCCCCCCAGGGCAGGGTTCAAATCATGCAAAGTCCAGACAATGGGTTGCGAAACGTTTTTAAAAAAGCTCAGGATATCAATAAAATTTCCTATCCAGTGCAAGTGGATAAGGTCTGCTTGCCGTACGGCTGGGTGCCTATCTACCGGGTAGATAGAAAATGGAATGTTGAAAGGCTCGTACCCTTTCGCAATGAATTGAGCTTTCTGATGCCACTTTTTCCATTTCTCAAATAGCCTTCGTCGCCCAAGGCGGTCCAGAAGTGTCCAATCTTTTTTCTGATACCACTGCTGGAAATTATGGCCAATTCCGTTTCTATTTCTCTCTGCAAATAGTAATTCCGAACCTACGCCTTCATTTATAAGGCCTTGATGGAGCCTTATACATGCATTTGATGCTCCCCCATTTGGGAATGTATTTATGTGGAGAATTCTCATTTTTCGGTCTCTACTTTTTTCGATACACGGCCATTATAGAATGGCCTTTCACGAGCTTTGGAAAGCGCCAAAGGACTTTTGCTAGGAAACTCCTTATTTTCAGCCGGTAGTAGAAAAATTGTTGCCACTTTGTTTTGAGTCTTTGCTGCTCAAAGATGTTTAAAAACCACTCCAAGTGATACCGTTGCAAGGGCTCATAAATTATGCTAACAAGGTCAACGGGGAAAAAGTCTGGCAGCTTACGTAGGGATTGTTCTGTCCATAGCCCCATATGATGGGGAGGCATGTTCATTGGGTTATTCTCTGCATGTTTTATGAAAGAATCATTGTTGGGGACACAGTTTATGAGAAGCCCCCCCGGTTTTAAGCAGGCAATTTGGCCTTCCAGAAAAGACCGCACCGAGCTAATGTGCTCAAGAACCTGAAAAGAACAGACAAGGTCATAGTGGTTAGGATGTGCGTCAGCATGTTCTACCACTGATTCTAAGCAAATATCTATTCCAGCAGCTACTCCCTCACGCTGTGCAGCATGATTCAACTCTAAGCCGACGGCATGGATGTGTAATCTGCGGGTCAATTCTGCTAGAAAGCTTCCTTGCCCACATCCCACTTCTAGGACTTTCATTCTTGCATTACAGAATTGACTGGCTTGCTCATGTTCCCACTTCCAGGGATCATAATACCAGTCAAAAGCCTGTAACTGTTCATAGAATCCACTGTCACCCGCGAGGTGATCAGGATAAAAGAAGGAAAAACCGGATTGTTGTCCTTGGTAGATTTTGATTTCATCCAAGCCATTGAAAAAACTACTGACGTCAATCTTAAGTGATTGATACAGACTAATCACTTCAGAAACCGAAATTCTACCCACTAGGGAAACTTGTTCCTTTGGGTTTAAAGGGGATATGGGTACGGGGTTTGATAACATGGGTAAAGACAAGTCCTCGGTGTGGAACAACGATTGATTAGGTGTATGCAACATTAGTTAAAGGCCTATCCGGCTGAAGTTGATGCTAGGATAAAACCGAGTGTAATCACGCACGGCATTGATTTGCTGCTTAGTTAAGGTTTCTCTCCCCCGACCAGAAATGCCCTTGTTGAATCGAATTTTTGCGGATTTTTCTTTCAAACGAAATAGGCCTTGTTGAATCGACGCAGGGGTAATAGGGAGGCTATGAAAATGAAAAATTGATTGAATGATTGACTCCGTGTTTCCAATAAGTGATTCATAATCTACCCAGATGGGTGCTAGGTTACCAGAGACTTCTTGTTCATGCCAAGATGCATAGAAGCCTAACAGCCATGGCACCAGTGTGGAAATGATATGATCAAACTGGGTTATCTTATCCAGAGATAGAAAATCCTTACCATAATAACCCATTGGCCACTTAAGCCCTTCCCGATATATGTGATCGCGATAACTAACCACCGTATCAAAAATATTCCGAGTTAATACAATGCATTTTATATCAAAATCTTTGATAAGAATTACATTTCCATCAACTGCCCTCAGATGCTGGTGAATCACTGTTCCTCGATTATAGTGATCGATTAGTTTGGGTTCAAAAAAATCTTGTTCTAGTCTCCCAAACTTGTAAACAAATGTGTCGTATTGCCATCCCATGATCTCGGCTAACGCCTTGGATAGAAAGGTTGATCCACTCTTTGGAAAACAGGCGACTAACATATAACCCGCTGGGGAGTAGATAGACTTCTTGAGATGTTTATAGAAAGCCATGCTATTCGCCAAGGGTTCTCCTTTTACGCTCACCATGCCAGTTAACCAAGTGGCATATCGTTTCATTGACATCGTATTTATCTTTCTTACCATGTATATACCTTGGTTACAGATAGTTTAGTAGCTTGAGTGCGTGTTTGTGAATCTGATTAAATCGCCTCAACTCACTTGATGAAAAGTAATTCTCAAAGTCTCCGGCCTTACCACTTCTGAAAAATGAAATATCTTGCTTCGAGTTTTTTAAGTCCGTGGCGGTATCCGTATTTTTTTTTTCAGACGATTTCATCTTGGAGAACTCTGTACTATTGACTGCAAGATGGATTCGCTCTTGATTGAGCCTGGATTCAGGCAATCCTGTCATGAACGACAAAGTTTTACTTAATTCTGAATAGGTGTCGTGTAGCAAATTCTCATACTTGATTAGATGGAAGTTTTTTTTATTGCTTTTGTAAATCCATTTTGCCACATGATCGCTCCATCTTCCATATGGGAGATTTCCGGCATTAAACTCAGCTAGGAACTCAGAAAAGCTACAGTCGGTATGGATTTTGTTAAATTTTTTTTGGTAAAAAAAATAGGATACGGCAACGTCTCTACCGTCTCTTGCGATATAAATTATTTTGGGGAAACTCTTTTGAAAAGGATAATGGCTCTTTATGATTCGCGATGTAGCTTTAGCATCAATCCACTGTTGTTGACCGTGCATATCAGGAATCACCTTTCTCATGTCATTACTTAGGTCAAATGGCTGTCCTGTTACATATGCGGTCAGTAGGAACTTCAACCAGGTCGTTCCAGATTTAGGATAACTGACAAGAAATATATCGTCCTCTTTGATTTGAAAAGGAATAATACGATTTGGGGCTTCTCTGCCAGATATACTTTTGACAATTTGTTTGATTTGCCATAGTAAAGGTTCCATGAGTAAGTCTTAAATATGCTTTATGTTAGGGGGGAGTCCACCAAAGTATTAGCTGTTCTCGCCCAGTAAGTCTCTAAAGACTTGCTCGCCAACCTCCCAATCGATATTGGGAGCAATAAAGCCGGACATAGATGATTTAACAGTAGAATTCAGGTTTGAGTCTTTTTCAACCTCGAATGAGGTAACCAATAGTCTATCAACCAGGATCTTGACACCTGGACAACCAATATGTAATAGAACTTTATAAAATTGCGAGTTAAGTAAGTTCGGGGGGATCTCTATTTTGGCGAAATAAGTTCCTGAACTTTTCGCTAACTGCTCGCTGCTGTGAGAAGTTGTTGCAAACAGAATTTGATCGTCATGGGTTAATATTTGGAAAATAACCCGCATATTTCTCAACTCATCAAGAAGCTCGTACAAGACGGAGATGTAAATGGGTTCTGAGGAGGAGAATCGATCTCGATATTCCCCCTTAGCATCCGTTAGCCCGACTTCTACCAACCTGAGTTCGTCCTTCCCTGGATTATCCTCTGGATTCCAAGTGATTAGTGATTTGTTCCTTTTGTTTGTAAGCGTGGTTGGGGTCTTTATGTAGGCGGCGATTGTATTTGCGACTTCCCCATCTGTCTCAACAGTCCCTTGGTTTAGTAGAATAGCCCTGCTACAAAGCTTTCGGACCGCACCCATATTATGGCTTACAAACAGTACCGTCTTGCCTTGCACTGCCACATCTTGCATCTTCCCCAAACACTTTTTCTGGAACTCTACATCTCCCACAGCCAGTACCTCATCGATCACCAAAATCTCTGGATCCAAATGCGCGGCCACCGCAAAAGCCAATCGCACATACATCCCGCTAGAGTAGCGTTTTACCGGGGTGTCCAAAAACTTCTCAACGCCAGAAAAATCAACAATTTCATCAAACTTCCGCTTGATCTCAGCACGGGTCATACCGAGTATGGAACCGTTGAGAAAAATATTCTCCCGACCTGTCAGCTCGGGGTGAAAACCGGTACCTACCTCCAGCAGGGAGGCAATACGCCCATTGAGCATAATCTGTCCAGTAGTAGGCTCTGTAATTCGAGATAGTACCTTAAGTAGGGTACTCTTGCCCGCGCCATTCTTGCCGATGATGCCCACCACTTCGCCTTGCTTGACCTCGAAATTGATGTCTTTTAAGGCCCAGAATTCATTGGCATCGCCATTCACCGACCCCTCGCGCCCGCGTAGACGTTCCCAGCCATTGACTAAGGTCTCACGCAGCGTGCCCGCTCCGATACCCCCAAGCTGGTATCGTTTGGAAATGTTTTCGACTTGTATGGCGATATCAGACATGGAGTCAGTTCCGAGTTGAAAGTTCGTAGTTGAAAGTTTGTTTTCAGGCGCTTTTCGAGGCTTGCTCATTCTCGCGCTGCCACAGGAGCAACAGTTCGTCATGGCGGCTGGCGGCGTTAGTGGTGCTGAATTCGGCTGGCTCGTAGATCACATAGCGGATTTTGCGCTTGATCATACCTTCGGCTTTGTCGATCAGGATCAGCAGGTAGTTGCGGTCGATGTCCTTGCCAATCAGGATGAGGTCGATCAGGTCGCTGTTAAGGCCATGGGCGAAGTCACCAGTAAGATAGACTCGCTCCAGGTTGCCCAAGTAGTGGATCACATGTTCCACGACCTTATCCAGCCCGATGTACTTGCGCACGATGCTGTGGATCTCATCGTAGAGGGGATGCTCCTGATTGGCCTGAAAGAACTTTTTGTTGCCTCGCAGCTCGGAAGTGAGCATGCCCGCTTCCTCGAATTTGTTCAGCTCCACGCGGATGGCATTCGTAGAGTCCCCAAACTCTCCTTCCAAGTGGCGTAGGTAAGCCGTCGTATTTCCATTAAGGAAAAACTTGAGCAGCAGTTTGATGCGCATTTTAGAGGAAATGAGGGTTTCAATCAAGACGTTGGGAAGTTGAGGTATTAGGATGTTGAGACCTTGACTTTACTTGAGTGACATCTGTGTCCGCAGGGGATGCTTGGGGTTGACAATCAGCTCTTGCTTCTGTTGGATCAATGAGTACATCCATGCCTTCCATGGGTATTGCTCCGAGTAAAATTTCTGCATCGCCCGGGAGAACCATGGCCTCCGCTACAGTACGACGGTTCTTAAATTGAACTTCAATTGGCCCGACGACCTCTAATTCTATCACACTTCCATCCGCTAGTTCTGCAGGACGCTCCTCTACCACCTTCAGCCCCAACTGGGTTTTGATCGTCTCATTGATCGCCAACATATAGGCCCTGCTATCTACGAGAGCAGTTACTTCAATCTTTCGCACCCCCTCTTCTTTGATATATCCCGCATCAAAGAGGGCAATATCACTGCTATTGATCAATCGAATATCTGCGTGTACCAGTCCCATAGGCTGAAAGATTTTGAGAGATTGAGATTTTTAGACCTTGAGAGATTGGGATTTTAAGAATCTGAGACACCCCGTCTCAAATTCTTGGTATCTCACTATCCCAACATCTTATAAAATATCCGCCATCACCCGCTCTACTTTATTGAAGTAAAAAACCCCTAACACAAACAGCACCGCGATCAACCCAAAGGACAGCCAAATCAACGCACTCGGCGGGTCGCCGCCGACAATACACCAGCGAACTCCTTCCACGACGCCAGCCATGGGGTTGAGGTAGTAAATGCTCAAATATTTTTCCGGTACTAAGCTGGCTGGATAGGCAATGGGCGTGGCGTACATACCCAGGCGTACCAACAGTGGCGTAATCTGCTGAAAGTCCCGATAGCGAATGGTCACGGCGCTCATCCAGATGCCTGCGGCCAGGCCGGAAAGAATGGCGATGAAGATGAAGACGGGTAGATAAATCAAATTCGTACTGGGTATGTACCCGTAGATCACGCAGAGAATACCCAGAATGACCAAGGTTACCCCCAAATCAATCAATCCTGTAATCGCCTTAGAAAGGGGAATCACCAACCGGGGGAAATAAATCTTTTTTACCATCTGCTGGGCACCGATAATGGATCCACCCGCTTGAGTCATCAGGTTGGAAAAGTAGGTATATCCCAGCATCCCGGCCGTGGTGTAGATAATGTGAGGAACTTCGATGGCTCCGGTACCGGTATTGGCCACTGTACCGAACACAAAGCTCAGAATAACGATTTGGAGAAATGGATTCACAAAGGCCCAAAGAAAACCCAAGCCAGTCTGCGCATACTTCACCCGAAAATCCCGATAGGTCAACGTCCACAACAGCTCCCGATACTGGTAAAGCTCCCGAAAGTTTATCTTAAAAGGATTGTTCTTAGGTTCAATTAGTGTGGTGACCTGCATATAGACCAAGGGTTGGTTTGTGTTTACATCCGCTATTTAGGAACCATGAAACGCTCATACAAATTATTGAGTAGTTTTTTTACTCAAAAACGCGTTATCAATTTTCAAAGAATGACGAAAATGACAGCTAGCTTGGTAGACAAAAGTCGAGATTTAGGCCAAATAGCTTTAATCGGCCTTATTTTCCTATGTCAGGTTATCATATTTTTTGTCAGAGAAAGATTGATAGGTTTCTTTGGCTCATGTATCCGTACTCAATCATAGGCCCTAGCCCATGACTCACCAAACTGCCCTTGAGCTTATCCAAGCAGCCCTTCCAACCCATCCTCAAAAATGGGGAGATCTCGGGGCTGGTACAGGTCTATTTACTGAAGTACTTTGTGACCACCTACCCATCGGGAGTGAGGTTTATGCACTCGACAAGAGTCCCCACATGCTATGGAAGCTCCCTTCCCCTGATCGAGTACCCTTCCATATTGTTGACGCTGATTTTACCCGTAGCCTGCCTGAGCTACCGGTATGTGAAGGCATTCTAATGGCTAATGCGCTGCATTACGTTGAGCAGCCCACAGAAGTCCTTCCTAAAATCTTGGATAAGCTATCAGCAGGTGGCACCTTCGTCCTGATTGAGTATGATATCCATCAGGCCTTACCCCCCTATATCCCCTACCCCATTCCTTGGCAAAGTTGGCCAGCGCTGTGTCGCTCAGTAGGCTTGAGTGAGCCCCAACTGCTTCATGCTGTACCTTCTCGATATGGACATGACCGAATTTATTCAGCAAGTTGCGTTAAGCTATAGACCTACCTATTCCCTATATAACCAGATCAAGATGGAAGCCAATTCTCGTCCCCAGAAAGACTCATGGTGAACCCCATTCTTATCTAAGCGATAGGCTACCTGCTCAGTAGACAATCCCTGGGTCTGATAAAGCTCAAACATCGTTTCGCAGTTCTTCACCATATTCTTTCCCTCCTTTTTACCCACCAAGAAAAAAGCCTTGTCAATGTCCATGGGCTGGATGGCTAAATGTGCTTCTGTGAATACAGAATCGTGGTACCAAAAACTAGGAGAAAAAATACCAAGACGATTAAACTCACCCGGATGCCTCAAGGCAGCAGCGTGGGTAATTAAGCCCCCCATTGAACTACCCATCAAACCGGCATCACCTGGCAGCTCCCGTAACTCTCGTTCAATCCTTGGTTTGAGTTCATTCACTAAAAAATCGAGGTATGCTTCTCCTTCACCTTTGCCAAACCGAGCGTGATCCCAAACAGTATACTCCTGCATTCGATGCTCTCCCCCATTATCCACCCCAACCACAATTAGCTCTAGTTGCCCCGCTTCAGCTAACGAATCCAAAGTTTCATCCACTCCCCATTCGCCACTATAGCTGATGGCTCGATCAAAAAGATTTTGGCCATCGTGCATATATAGCACCGGAAATCGACGATTTGGATCTTTGTGATATGAGGGTGGGAGGTATACCCATATCCGACGAGATCTCCCTAAGGCAGTCATTTCCATGGCTGAGTCTAGGATAGATACCTGCCTTGAAAGGGTGTTAGGTTCTTCTACTTGATCATGCCAGTTGGCAACTCGCCATACCAAGGTATCTCCCTTATAGGCCTGAAATCTGCGGTTGTTGGCCTGCGATCCATCGGAGTTAACTTCAACGGTTTCCCAACTTCCGCGGGTTATCTTCCCTTCAAACTTTCCAGTTTGAGAGAGTAACAATCCGTAGCTTCCGTCTGATTGTCGCTTAAGTTGATAGTTATGATGGCCAGGATCCCAATCATTGAAATTCGCTGCCAAATAGATGGATGTTTCCGAGGATGTTCCAACCCCAGCTGGAATCCATACTTTAAGCCAGGTCTGAGCGAGGCTAAGTTGATAGACTAGAAAAAAACAGGCGAGGGTGAGTGGTCGCATTTTTTTTCAGAAAAATAGCTAGCTGGGGCCTAGCTTTCAAGCTCAGGTGCAGCTTGGCAACTTGAGCAGATATAGGTTCCCCGCCCTCCTACTACCAGTCGGGTTAATTCACCTTCACATCGAGGGCAATTGCCTCCATCTTCGCGGACCTTCACCATGAATCTAGGTGGAAAGGAGCCATAATCGCCCCCATAATCTAAAGCGACTTGGATGATCTCCTGAAGAGCAGCATGTAGTTGGTAGTATTGCTCAGTTGAAATCTCTTTACATCGGGTCTCTGGATGTATTTGAACCCAATGAAGCATTTCGTCAGCAATCCAATTGCCTACACCGGCAAAATGCTTTTGCTCAAGCAATGCAGGCTTAATTTGCGTTCCTTTTTTCGATAGTGAAGTGGCAAAGTCTTCC
>CAZFPQ010000134.1:0-18202 GCA_964521065.1 uncultured Bacteroidia bacterium
AAGTCTTGGAAGACAGCGGCAAACACGACTTCATCACATACGTGGTTCTTCTCAGGCATCAGGCCAACATCTAGACTTTGAAGGTAAGGAATTCTCTCAGGTCAACATGCAGGGAAATGAAATATGCCTAACACGTCTTTCCACCCCAATTACTATTCAATGGTTTTGCTGGAGAATGACTTCATAATAGCTATCCGCCCTTTCTTTAGAGAAAAAGTCAATCACCAGACCAGAAAGACCAAGTACGACCATGGCGATGGCGGCGGCTTGCCAGTATCGATTTTGTGTAAAGAAAAATATGCATACGGCTGTCGCAAATAATCCAAGGGCCAAGTACTTGGTGAAGGTGTACAAAGACTGAAAGCCTTCTACTCGCTCCTTCTCAGCTTGGATGAAGGAGGCTATCTCTAAGGGTGGATTTTGTTGGTATTGGGTAATCTGCCGTTGATTGCTGTAAGTCCCGTAGGTTCCGCTACCAGCTAGAATGAGGCCAATAAGCACCAAGGGGATGACCATGGCTTGTGCTCCTGGAGTGCTGCCCAAGCCCCAAAAAATCATGGCAATGAGGGTGAGCGCTACTCCGGCTCCTAATGAGATCAAAGCTTCAAATACTTCCCCCTTGTACCATTCCAGGGTGTGGCTGATGAATTCCATAGCGAGAAATTTGACTTCTGACCTGCTAAGATAATTTATTCCTTCTTTTGTCTGACCTATCTGCTTGACCCAGGTTTGAACGGGATATATTTCTAATAGAAGGGAATTCTGAAAAAAAATATTCCAGGGAGGGTAACCTTTTTCAGGTCTAGGGTATAGAGCTGCAAATCAAAAGTTGTTGACTCACTTTCACATTAAAAACCTATTTCGTTATGAACAGCTTACAGCGTCTATTCCTCCTGGTCTTGGTTTGTATTTCAGCTCAAGTTGGATCTGCTCAAAACCTGCCTCCCATCTATTTTTCTAGTCAAGACAACATGAGAGGTTGGGACTGGGACGGGAACACTGCCAGTTACGTAGCCACCCTCGATGGAAAGAGCTACTTGTTCGTTCGCCTATTCAACGGGCAAACTTTTGGCCCCGTCAAAAGCAAGCTGACCATGAGTGGAGCCGATTTGATTCGTGGCTGGAGCTGGGACGGTAATACCGCAAGCTATCTGGGTCTGCAAGGTGGAGAAACCTACCTCTTTGTTCGCCCTTTTGATGGCAGTGAGTTCGGGCCAGTAGAACGAAAAATCCGCATGAGCGGCAGGGATAACTTTTACAGCTGGCATTGGGACGGCCACACGGCACGCTATCATGCCTTTAATGGGGGTCAAATGGTGGCCTTTCGTCGTTCCTTTGACGGGGTAAATTTAGGCGCCGCGGTTCAAGAAAAGGTGCTGGGCTATTCCGCAGAGCAGGTGAAGGGCGTCACCGTCACCCGTGCCCAGCTAGGTAGCTACACCGTGTTTTCAGAGGGCAAAACCTATGTCTATCCCAATCCTCCAGCCCTAGTGATCAATCCAGAAGCTTGGTAAGGTCCATCTCCAACCCCCTGTCTATCTATTTCTGCTTGCACCCTGACTTCTGGTTGGGGTGCATGTTTCCTTTTATGAGGAGATGCGGAATCAAGGGAAAAGAAGTTGCCTCATTCCTCCGACGGGTATTCGTCAAAGCAGATGCTGAGAAAAAAAGTGAAATAGAGGGGTAACCTTTTCTCGCCTTGGGGTATAGAGCTGCAAATCAGCGAAAGCCTGAACGAGCAGGCTTCACAAACAAAAAGCAATGCAAGCAAACAGAAAAAACCTCATTGTCCTATTGGTTCTGCTTTTGATGGGAAGTCAATCCCTACTCAAGGCCCAAAATGTAGGCATCGGTACCCCTGATCCTGACCAAAAGTTGGAAGTATTTGGAGCGGGTCACCTGTTTACCCGTATCACCAGCAGCAACAACAGCAATGTGGGGTTACAGCTATACCGCCCTGGGGTCTCCAACCGAGACTATCAGATACTGAACGAAGGAGGCACCACCTTGCGCTTTTCTTCGGCCTTAGATTTAGGCGTTTCCGCCTTGGTCAACCACCTCAACATCGATGGCCCCAATAATGAAGTGGAGGTGCCTGGTAAATTGGTGGTGGGAGCCCTTGCCTCTAGCCATAAGGCGACCATTCGCTCTTTGGATGACAGGACCCTGCGGCTCATGGGGCCTGATGGGACTTATCAATACGGAGCAAGGCTGAACTTTGGGGATGCAAACAACGTTTACCTGGATGAAGACGAGGACGATAAGTTGGCTATTTATGCCTCCAATCGCTTATCTCTGATGGGAGGTTACGTGGGAGTTGGGACCCTAAACCCCCACTCAGAGATGGAAATCTTTGGGGTGGCTCCCGAACTGCGGATTCGCAGCAATTCCTTGAATAATCAAACTGGGATCATGTTTGATTATGAAGCTGATCCCACCAGGATGGCTGCCATTGTTCATGAACATAAGGCCAATCGCAGAGCTCTTCATTTGCTCAATAATGGAGACTCTTTACTTACTATGGGCAGTGGGCTAAGGTTGTGGCCGAAGTCTTGTATCTGGTCTATCATAACTGGCCATATCATGGACCTTTCAACGGGAACTCCAATCCCCACTTTCCAGCCAGGATTTACCCCAAGTGTTAAAGGGGTGGGTTACCTGGGAACCACCCAACAATACTGGTCCAAAGCCTACATAGACGATGCCTATTCCTTAGCCGGTCCCAATTGGTGGTTGTTGGACACCTACGACGACCTTGCCTTACTTAACCGAATAGAGGCCGATACCTTTTGGAACCCCGAGCTTCAGCACCACATCATGGTCATGAAGCCAGAGACTTTGCCAGCTCCCATCCTAAAGAAAACCACCAATGCTGATGGCTCGCCGGGTGAGATCTTCTTTAACCATAAGAAAACTTTCGGGCTGTTAATCGGCTCAGCAAGGCAGTTAGACCAACAAACCAAGGAGCGGGATCGCCGCCTAGCTGAGCGTACCCGGTTAATGGCAGAAGTGTTGGACATTGATTTTAGTGAGCCGAGTACCATCAAGAAACAGGTTTCCGACCAGGGCAGTGCTCAAACCCAAAGCAGTGAAGTGCGGGTCACTTTCTCCCCTTCCTTTCAGGCTCAATTGAATTCAGGTCAGGCCCCCATCATCCATATCACACCTCGTTCTTGGTACCAGCAATACATGGTGGACTCAGTAGACGCTTACGGCTTTACCTTGAAAGTCAAAATGGATCCTTCAGAAGCCCAATTTGCCTTCAATTGGCAGGCCCAAGCAGAAGTCATCCAGCAAGTAGAGGTGGGAGAAGAAAAACTCGATGACGTCTTTTATAAGCGGCCTATTGTGATCGAAGGATCCTATCCTGAACTAAACGAGCGGGCGCAAGAACTAGCAAGGTTCAAAGAAGCAGAAACTCGGTATCGAGAGATGGAAGCCCAAAAGGCTGAGGCTCAAGCTCGAGCCAAAACCTTGGACACTCCTCCTGCTGCTGAGCCGAAAACTCCAGAAGTCGAGCCTGTCCAGTTAACTGAATCTGAGTAAGTTCCTAATCCCATCCCAAAATGAGAACATTTATCATGGCCCTTGGCCTAATCTGCTTAAGTGGATTGGCGGTGGCCCAAAACGAAGTTTACAATGAGCAAGGTCTGATCACGGTAGAGGCAGGTGCCTTGCTTTACATTCAGGGAGAGTTGCACAACGAACTCGGAACCGTGGCCAATGAAGGTCAAATTGAACTGCTAGGTGACTGGACCAACCAAGGAACATTCACTTCGAACATGGCGGGAGAGGTGATTTTCTCCGGAACTCAAGACGCGTATATCTCTGGCAACATGACTGGGGTAAATGACTTTTTCCACTTGATCATTCAGAAAGATGGATTAACTGCGAACGACCGACGGGTGATTTTGAATACTGACATCGATGTAGATGGCGTACTTAACTTTCAGGAAGGGAGAATAAAAACCCAGTTGAATGAGGTTTTTGTTACCAATGCTGACAGTGCTGCGATCGTAGGGCATGACCAACCCGGTATCATGCTAGATGACCGCTATGTAGAAGGAAACTTGAGACGTAAGGTTGATAACACCCTTTCCTTTTATGACTTTCCAGTGGGAGAAGCTCCGACTGCTTTGGGCTATCAACTCCTAAAGGTTAAGATGAATCATTTGTCCACCACTACGGAGATGGCAACTTATTTCATGGGGACAGTAAGTTCTCCTCCCAATCTGCTGGAGTGTGGTCTGTCCTTCGCCTGTGCCTTGGATGGGCATGGAGAATGGATGTTGAGTGCTGATCAAGGTAATCCTAGGTATGACCTGAGGGCTACCCCACGGAAGTTTGCCCTTGACTGCAGCTCCACGGCCGGTTCAGCCTTCTATACCTTGGCTACCGGAGCTAGCTTGATTGGTGATTCGTGCAGCTATTATTTTGGCGCCATTGATGGCAGCAATGGCACCGAAATCTACCGCAACGGCCTTGATCAATTGGGGCCTATTGCCATAGCTGGTGCAGAGGTATCGGTTTTACCTGTGGAGCTCCTGCACTTTGACGGAGAGGCCGTCGGAAGCAACTCCTTGCTGACTTGGAGTACCGCCAATGAGCTCAATAATGACTACTTTGTTTTGGAGAGGAGTCGAGAAGGACGGGATTTTGTGGATTTGGGCCAGGTAAAAGGAGGGGGGAATAGCTCAGATATTCAGCAGTATCGCTTTGTGGATGAAAATCCATTTGTCGGAAGTAATTATTACCGATTAAGACAAGTGGACTTAGACGGCACCCTCAGTTATTCCCAAATAGTACAAGTCCGTTTTGATGGCCATACAGAAGGAGGAAAGATTTATCCCAACCCTTTTGCCTCGGACATACATCTGCATTATCCGTCCATAGAGGAAAGCGCAGGCCTACTACAGCTTTTCAACCCCTTAGGGCAACAGGTCTATCAACACGAATTATTTCAGTCGCATAGCAAGCTGAACCTAGGAGGACTAAGTGAAGGCGTATACCTCTATCAAGTATGGATAGGCGGACAAATCTATGACCAGGGGAAGCTAATCAAGAAATAAGCGGCTATGAGTATTGGGCTAGAGGGAGCTAGGTTGGGGGAGAACCCATGAATGAAAGAAATTAAGGTCTTAAGCAGGTGGACATGTGAGATGTTCGGGGTGCAGCCTATCTAGCTAGAATCTGGGCCATCCCTCTAGGCCAATTCAAGCTGAAAAGTACTATATTTAGTAGTTGTGCATAACCCTTGTTAATGGATGAAAAGCCACTACTTACTCCTGACTCTCCTCCTTATCCTTGACTTCCCTGAGGCCTCTGCCCAAGCATCTGATACCATGGCTGCTTACCAGTTGCTACAAAAGGGTGAATCTTTCTGGAAGAGTGGACAATGGGATTCGGTGCAGTTGAGTTTTGGAAAGGCGGCCGAAGCTTGGAAAATGCAGCGTGAAAAAGGCCAGGACTCCATTGTATGGGAGCGATATTTTCATGCCAAGAGCCGAGCTGCAGGGGCCTACTATCGAAAAGGAGAATATCGGCAGGCTGATGCGGTCTATCGAAAAATGATTCCTGAGTTGAGGGAAAAAGCAGGAACTAATCGTCTCCTGCTGGCAAAAACCCTTCGCTTGGCGGGGTATGCAGCCTTGAGGAACCAACGGCTAGAGGCCTCGATAAGCATTTTTCAAGAGTCTTTGGCCATTTATCGAGAGGTACTACCGGAAGGAGACGAATACTTTGGCGTGATTTTCCGAGACCTTGGATACGCCAATGATTTGTTTGATAAACCTAAGGTGGCCATTGAGTGGTACCAGGCCGCGGTGAATTTATGGGAACCCATGGATAGTTTGCGGTTGGAACTGGGAATGAGCTACTCCACGCTGGGTGACCTGTTTGCTTATGTCCAGAACTATCCAGCGGCCATCAAACATTACCAACTCGGATTACCCATTTTAAAGTATCATGAGGACTTTGACTATTACCACGATCTTCATGGATTGGCTGTAGCCTACTTGGATTTTGATCGATACGAAAAAGCAGCGGAATACTTCCGAAAGGTTCTTCCCATCTACCGCGATTACAATGATCTTAGCTATTCAGTATGTCTGATTAACCTAGGATTGGTCTCGGAGGGGCTCGGTGATTATGAACTTGCAGATGACTATTTCCAACAGGCTCTGCCCATATTAGAGGCTTTGGGTGATCCCTATTACATCGGAAGCTGTCTGCTGAACATGGGGATTCTGCACGAAAGCATGCATGAGTACGAGGCTTCTAGGTCTTATTATCAACAAGCCGCCGGTCTTTTTGAAGCCTCAGATGATGCCAAGTATCCCATTGCCTTGGCGGGACTGAGCCGAGTTAGTTTGGCGATGGACGATCCTGCCAGCTCGCTGGCCTTTGCCCAGCAAGGCTTAGAGGCTGAACGCAGGGTCTCTGATGAAAACAGCAATTTCCTGGAGCTATCCCACGTCGAACTAGGTAACGCTTATCGTGGGGTAGGAAATTATGCTCAAGCTTTTGCCCAGTATGATATCGCTACTGAGCTTTGCCAAAACCCCGAAAAAGCCCCTTTCTTAGGGGAAATTTGGGTGGAGAGAGCCCGTACCTATGAACGCATGGCGCAACCCATGACCGCACTGGAATCCTATCACCAAGCTTTACTTGCACTCCTGGAGGACTATGATACCCCTGAATTTCTGAGCAATCCTTCTTTTGCAGATCGCCCATTTAGGGAGCTGATTTATAAGGACGTCTTGCTACATAAAGCTCAAAGCTTAGTGGCTCTAGCTAAGGGACGGATGGAATACTTACATGCGGCTGATACGGCTTTTCAACTTGCGGTAAGTTCTCTGGATAGAGCCCGGCTTTCTTATCGCAACGAAGGCAGTAAGTTGGATATTCAGGAAAGCAACCAGCTACTTCTCACCGCAGCCACGGAATTTTGTGTCGATTTGTATGACCAAACAGGCGACCCCTCTTACCTTCATCGCTCCTTAAATTTGACGGAGCGGGCCAAGACCACTGTGCTCTACGAAATGATTCAATCAAAACGTGCTCGCTCATTTGGGGACCTGCCAGCGGAGTTACTGAGCGTTGAATCGGAACTTCGGGTAGAGATAAATCGCCTCAGCGAGATGGTTTTTGATCTTGAGAATCGAAAAGAGGCAGATTCTGTTAACTTGAGCAAGTTGAGGTTTCAGGTATTCAATAAGCAGCAACAATACGACTCCTTAATGAGCTCCTTGGAGGAGCGTTATCCTGGCTATGAGCAAATTCGACAGCAAAGTACTGGAGTTTCGCCAAGCGCCATTCAGAAAGCTCTCAAGGCTGATGAGGCTTTTTTGAGCTATTTTTTGCTCGACTCCTCTTTATTAGTCTATGTATTTACCCAATCCCGATTTCAGCTCTTTCGGCTTCCTATTTCAACTGCGTTTTTCTCTCAGATAGAGGCATTCCGGCAAGCTTTGCTCAATCCGTCGATTTCTCCAGATGCCTATCAGCAACTTGCCTATCCCATCTACCAGCAGGTTTTAGAACCTCTGTCGGAAATCATCGCAGGAAAGGATCTGCTCATTTCGCCAGATGGCATCCTCGCCACCATCCCGTTTGAAGCATTGCTAAGCAAGCCTAAGGGCAAGGGACCTCAGCTCCAGTACAGTTCACTTCCTTTTGTAATCATGGAGCATCAGGTGGCCTACACCTATTCCGCCTCCTTCTTGGTGCAAGACCGGGATGGTCCCTCCGAATACTATGCTGAGGTCTTGGCCTTTGCGCCTTCCTTTAATGATCAAGGCGAGCGAGACTTGAGTAACCAAGCTTTGGCCTATGCTCCGCTCGGGGATACTCTACGCGGGGGACTTTCAACCTTACGGGGAACTTTCAAAGAGATCGAGTATTTGCAAACCAAATATGGAGCTCAGACTTACCAATCCCTGGAAGCAACAGAGTCTCGTTTTAAATCATTGACTGGGAAGGGAGGTATTTTGCACTTGGCAACCCACGCCATCATTAACCATGAATCTCCCAGGCTGTCCTACCTGCTTTTTACACAGGACGGAGATACCATGAACGATGGCAATCTGTATGCCTGGGAATTATATAACCTAGAACTACATGCTCAAATGGCCGTTCTTTCCGCCTGCAATACGGGATTTGGCAAGCTTCAGAAAGGAGAAGGGGTGATGAGTCTTGGGAGGGCCTTTGCCTATACGGGAGTCAAAGGCATCGTGATGAGCCTCTGGCCAGCAGAAGACGAAAGTACTGCTGATTTGATGGCCAACTTTTACGACAACATAGCGGAAGGCATGCTAAAGGATGAGGCCTTGCAAGCGGCCAAGCTAGAATTTCTCTCTTCGGTGCTACCTACGGCTCAGCATCCTTTCTATTGGGCGGGGTTCGTCGTTCAGGGAAATACAAGTCCATTGGTGAGGAATAAATGGATGAATATTTTCGGGTGGACCTTTGCGCTTGGTTTGGCGATACTTATTTTAATCTGGACCACGAGAAAGACATGGACGAGGAAATGAGTGAGGTTATAGATAGCAATTCTGATTGGCAAACATGATTAAAGGGATCCATATTACAGACCAAGATATACTAGAAGGCATTCGGCGCTCCGATAAGTCAGCCATTGAAAAGCTTTATCGGGAGATTTTGCCTGGAATCATCACCTACGTTCAACGGAACCGAGGTTCAGAGGAGGACGCCAGAGATATCTTTCAAGAAGCCATGATTGTCATGTACCGCAAGAGTCGTTCAGAAGCGTTTGAGCTTACGGCTAGTCTGAATACCTATATCTCTTCTATTTGCCGGAATTTGTGGCTGAAGCGGTTAAGGGACCACAAAGAGATCGGGGTAATTGAGGGGATTGAAGTGCCCGCTGAAGATACGGGTTTGTTGGAGTTGATGGATCTGAGCTCAAAAAGACGCTTATTCATCAAACATTTTCAAATGCTCAGCGACCAGTGCCGGACCATTCTGGAATTGTTTTTCCAGAAGACAAACCTCAAGAAAATAGCAGAAGAGCTTGAAACATCTGAGGCCTACATCAAAAAGCGTAAGTTTATTTGTAAAGAGAGGGTGGTCAAGTCCATCAAAAATGATCGTCTATACCAAGAGCTAAAAGCATGATGGATACTGAACAAAGCTATGAACTGATTGAACGCTATCTCTCTGGCCAAATGGAAGAGCTCGAAAGAAAGGCCTTTGAGCAAAGGTTGGCCAATGAAGCCGCTTTGAGGGAAGAGCTAGACATTCATCGAGAGTTGGAGGCGGCGGTAAATGAAAAAGAGGTCCGGGCATTTTCTGATCTGTTAATCGAGGTGGATCAGGCCAACCAGGCTGGAGGGACCGAGTCTTCTCAACGCATAAGACCCTTATTTGCTCCCCGAACCTGGTGGAGCATGGCGGCAGTAGCCTTGGTCTTAGTAGGTGCTTATTTCATTCTTCGTCCCAGTAATCAAATCTATGAGGAGGAACTATTTGCTGCCCATTACGAGACTCCTAGCCTTAGGCTGACGGTTCGAGGAGATAGCCTTGAAACTGCGATAGATTTGGTGGAAAAATCCTATCGGAGCCAAGATTTCAAGTCGGCCCTAATTCATCTCCAAAACCTTGCGGAAATTGATCCGGAAAACCCAGCTTTTGATTATTACCAGGGAATTGTACTACTAGAACTTGATCAGGCTGAGGAGGCCTTGTTGGTATTTACTGACATTGTGGCGCAGGGATCCAGCAACAACTATTTCCAAGAGGCCCAATGGCATCAAGGTTTGACCTACCTAAAATTAGAACAATGGACTGAAGCTCGATCCGTATTTGAGTCCATGGCGGCCAACCCTGATCACTACTTCTCAGATCAGGCAGCCACTGTATTAAGCAGGAGGCCAAAAGAAAAATGGTAATTGGAGCACGGGGTATGTTGGGTATTCATTTACTCTCCTAGCCATAGACCGTACCGCCATACCCCGATTCCTTTTGTCCGGGTGCTTAAAGGGGTTAGACAGGTAAGTAGATGGACGGAATGAAAGAGGTATTGCCATGGGGATGTATGATGTGAGTTCCATCCCCTAATCTCCCTAGTCCGGTAACAGGTTTTTATGTTGCCTCTTAATCTATTTACAAAGAAACCCCCCGCTTCCAAGGAATGAAGTCATCCTGTCCCAGCTTTTCAGCTCGGGTCAGGTAGGTGCCACTGGCCGTTTGAATGATGAGTTCAAGCAACTCTTCCCCCATCTCGGCAATGCTATGTTCACCTGATATGATACTGCCTGCGTCAAGATCAATGAGGTCCGACATTCGTTTGGCCAGAGCGGTATTGCTAGAGAATTTGATCACAGGGGCTACGGGGTTACCCGTGGGGGTGCCTAGGCCAGAAGTGAACACAATGAGGTTGGCCCAGGACCCCGCGAGGCCGGTGGTTGACTCTACGTCATTTCCCGGGGTGCATAGCAAGTTGAGGCCGGGTTGAGTAGCCGGCTCGGTGTAATCCAGGACGGCAGTAACGGGAGAGCTCCCTCCTTTCTTGGCCGCGCCAGCTGACTTGATGGCATCGGTGATCAATCCATCACGGATGTTGCCTGGCGAGGGATTCATGTCGAATCCAGATCCCGCTTCTTCAGCCCGTGCTGCGTAACGCCGCATGAGGTCTACAAATTTCTCTGCAGTAGCTCGGTCGACACTGCGGTTCACCAGCTCTTGTTCTACGCCATTGAGCTCAGGAAATTCAGCTAAAATAGCCGTTCCTCCCAAGGCCACCAGCAGGTCAGAGGTGTAGCCCAAGGCAGGATTGGCTGAAATGCCTGAGAAGCCGTCTGATCCTCCACATTCGAGTCCCAGCTTAAGTGCACTTAAGGGAGCCGGAGAGCGAGCAACCTGGTTAGCTTGGACCAAACCCACAAAGGTCTGCTTGACCGCCGAGGCAATGAAGGCTCGTTCGGATTGGATCTTTTGCTGCTCCAGTACATAAATGGGTTTGGCAAAGTTGGGATCGAGTCTGTGTAGGGCGTCTTGCAGCAAACTGGCCTGGGCGTGCTGGCAGCCTAGGCTCAGGATGGTGGCCCCAGCTACATTGGGGTGTGTCACGTACCCAGCCAAAAGGTTGATGAGCGAATCACTATCCTGCCGGGTGCCACCACAGCCTCCATCATGTCGCAAAAACTTGATGCCATCGACGTGGGGGAATACGCGGGTCTCCCGTACTTGCTGCTGGGAGCGAACAATATCCGCCTCCAGCATATCTTCGACAGCTGCGCCTTGTCGATGCAGGTCCACCAATTGGCGTACGTCGACGGCAAAATCTTTGCGGCTTAGGTAGCCTAACTCAGCCAACATCGCCTCTTCGATGACTTTGAGGTTTCGGTTTTTACAGAAAACCAAGGGAATGACCAGCCAGTAGTTGCGGGTGCCTACCTGCCCATCTGAGCGGCGATAGCCCATGAATGTCCGCCCCTCGAAACGGGAGCTATCGGGTGGGGTCCATGCATAAGGAGGAAGCTGACCTATGTCATAAGCCTCAGCCTGGTGTTGGACATTTTCGGTGCTGATCCGTGCCCCTTTGGCAATAGGCTGGGTAGCTTTGCCCACCAGGACTCCATACATCCTGATGGGATCACCTGGTCCCAGCTCGTCTTCGGTGAACTTGTGCTTAGCAGGAATATCTTCCGTTAACCTGTAGGATTCTCCGTCTAGGCTGATCACCTGACCCGCCTTGAGAGTTTGGAGCGCAACGATTACATTATCGTCAGGGTGAATTTTTAGCACTTGGTGGGCCATAGTTGCCAGCAGTTTGGGAGCCAAAGCTTTAGTGAGAAGATTAAATCGCTGTTTGTTCGGATTCCCCCAGTCCTTCTATACCCAGACGCATGACATCGCCTGATTTGAGATAGGTGGGAGGATTCATCCCTAAGCCTACGCCAGGAGGGGTACCCGTAGAAATGATGTCTCCTGGAAGGAGGGTCATGTATTGGCTGAGATAGCTGATCAATACCGGCACGGAGAAGATCAGTTCTCGGGTACTGCTCTCCTGTTGACGATGGCCATTGAGGTCAAGCCAAACTGCTAGCTCGCCGGGATTGGGAACCTCATCAGCCGTCACCAGCCACGGGCCTAAAGGAGCAAAGGTGTCGTAGCTTTTGCCTTTTACCCACTGACCACCTTGCTCAAGCTGGTAGGCACGTTCGCTAATGTCGTTGTGCAGCAAGTACCCACCCACATAATCCAAGGCATCCTCTTCGGATACATGCTTGGCCTCTTTGCCAATTAAGACCGCGAGTTCTACCTCCCAGTCAGTCTTTTGGCTTCCAGGAGGGATGGTCACCGCATCGAAGGGCCCGCAAATGGCTGTGGTTGCCTTGAAAAAAACCACAGGTTCCTCAGGAGGTTCCATGCCGCTTTCCCTGGCGTGGTCTGCATAGTTCAGCCCTACACACACAATTTTGCTTGGCCGAGCCATGGGGGCACCTAGTCGCGTCGAATCAGGGACAATAGGAAGTGCTGAGAGTTCTTCGGTAGACAAATCCTCAATAAGCTGGAGCTGACCTTTTCGCCAAAATTGTTCGTCAAAGTCTTGGATGAGAGAACTCAAGTCACGGTAAGAACCATCTTCAAGTCTTAAACCTGGTTTTTCTTGGCCTGGCTGGCCAAAGCGTATAAATTTCATGAAGCATTAGGTATTCAAGTGAACAAAGCCCCCGTCTAGGGGGAAGTTGCTGCCGGTAGCAAAAGACGCCTCATCTGAAGCCAAATACAAGGCCAAGTAGGCTATTTCCTCTGGTTTACCCATACGACCTATCGGTTGGGTAGCGGCGAGTTTCTGGTACATTTCCTCTTCCTGCCCCGGATAAGTTTTGGCCAAGTATTGGTCCACAAATGGAGTGTGTACCCGGGCGGGAGAAATGGCATTAACTCGGATGTTGTACGGGATCAGATCTTTGGCAGCGGTCAGGGTCATCAGCCAAACCGCGCCTTTACTCATGGAATAGGCAAAGCGATCGGCCAGTCCTATGAAGCTTGCGATAGAGGCCATGTTGATGATGCTGCCTCCCTTTTCTTTCATATAAGGAATCACGGCCTGCATGCATAAGTATACCCCTTTGACATTGACCCGGTACACGCGATCAAAGTCCTCTTCTGAGGTGTTTTCAATCGAGCCAATGTGAGAAATGCCTGCGTTATTGACCAAGATGTCAATCTGGGGGGATACTTGAGCAACCTGCTCCATGACCGCTTTTACTGAAGCCGGGTCAGAAACGTCACAGGTCAAGGCTCGGGACTGTCCACCCTGATCCTTAATCATTTGGAGCGTTGCGGAAGCCTTGCTTTCATCTAACTCCAGCACAAACACCGAGGCGCCTTGTTTCGCATAGGTCAAGGCGATGGCCTGCCCGATTCCACTGCCGCCTCCAGTAACAACGGCTGTTTTTCCACTAAGATCAAACATATCTCATCACGTATTACGCAGATTGTCCTGCCATAATACCTTAACCAAAGCTAGGATGTCGTGCAAACCTTTGCGCGACAAGTCCCCCCTGATTTGACTACTTTTTCATTGCAATTAGAGAGATGATTAATTGAGGAAACTACTTCTCTACCTATGAAAGAAATTGCCATGACCCTTGATCTTAAGCATGATCAAGCGGCTATTGCAGCCTACAAGGCTTATCACCAGACCGTATGGCCCGAGGTGCAAAATTCACTGAAGCAGGTGGGGGTGAAAGACCTCAGAATTTGGCTCTGGGGCGTCCGACTCTTCATGCTGATTGAGGTAGATGACGACTTTGACGTGGATCAAGACTTAAGTCGCTATCTGACCTTGGATCCCCGTTGTCAGGAGTGGGAAAATTTGATGGGGACCTTGCAAAAGCCTTTAGAAGGGGCGGCTCCAGGAGAGAAGTGGGTCGAAATGGAGCAAGTATTTGAATTAGACAAAAACTGAAAAATAAACGGGATTCAATCCCGAACTGAGAAACACGTTCTTTAACTTTTAGCTTATTCACTTTTGTGATCTGGAGCCAGGCTGATTGTGGAGTGGCGCAGGATGAGTTGGGTAGGTAAGACTTGAGTGTGGGTTTGGTAGTGGGATGGATCAGAGTAAATTTGATCAAGCAACATTCTGGCGGCCGTAACTCCCATCTCAAAGGCGGGTTGATCTACCGTAGTGATGGAAGGACGGGCGTAAATGCCAAACGGATCATTGCCATAGCCAATGATGGAAAGATCTTCTGGAATGCGAATGCCCTGTTCATGACATAATTGAAGCACTTTGTAAGCGATATAGTCATTGAATACGAACAATCCATCCATTTTTTTCAAGGTATTGGCCAATCGATTCAATTCCGATACCTGCTTTCCCATGTCGTCCTCTGATTGGAAAACGAAATCGGGTATGACCTCTCGTCCATGCTTTCGCAAAGTCTCTCGATAGCCGAGAAAGCGTTGGAAGGTGGTAGAGATTTGCTCAGGACCCTTGACGTGACCGATGTGCTGGCAGCCGCTTTGTACCAAGAATTCTACCGCTTTACAGGCCCCTTGGAAGTCATCGGTAATCACGTAGGAGGCATCAAGGTCTTCTGTGGCGCGATCCAAGAAAACGATGGGGGTTCCTTCGGACTGAAGCTGCTGGAAATGGGAAAAATCGGTGGTCTCTCTGGCAAAAGAAATCAACAAGCCATCTACGCGGGCACCAATGAGAAGTTCGAGTACTTTTTTTTGCTTGTCACTCTGATCATTGGTGGTACAGATCATAAGCTGGAATCCAGTTTCGGTAAAAATGGACTCCGCTCCAGCCAATACCGCTGCAAAAAAAGGATGAGCAAAATCTGGTACCACCAAACCAATGGTGTAAGATCGCTGGTTAAGCAAGCTGCGGGCAAGGGCGTTGGGGCGGTATCTCATTTTTTTGGCAAGGCGCTCTACTCTTTCGCGGGTCTCCGTGGAGATGCGATGCTCATGGCGCAATGCCCTGGAAACTGTAGAGGGAGATAGATTGAGTTCCCGAGCTAAATCCGTGATACTGACCCGCTTTTTTCGCATGTAATCCTTTTCAGCCGTCTATCAACCTACAAAAATATACCTAGTGAACCAATGATCATCGATAGCCATTTGCACTTTTGGAAGTATAGTCCTGTTAGCCACGCATGGATCAGCGATGAGCTGAGGGTATTGAGACGGAATTTTTTGCCTGAAGACTTGCTACCCCAGTTTCAAAACAGTGGGGTTTCTAAAGGAGTGGCCGTACAAGCGGCCCAAACCGAAGCAGAAACTGACTTTCTTTTGCAATTGGCCGAGGAACATGACTTGATTGCAGGTGTGGTAGGTTGGGTTGATTTGAGAGCCGATAGCCTAGCAAGCCAGCTTGAACGCTGGGCTGGAAATAAGCGATTGAAGGGCTTTAGGCACCTAATCCAAGATGAACCCCATCCCGATTTTATGCGTCAACCTGAGTTAATACGGGGATTGGAACTCTGTGCCCAGCAAGGATATACCTACGATTTATTGGTAAAGCCCCATCAGCTAGATGAGGCGATAGAATTGCTCTCCAATTTGCCAGAGATTCCCATCGTGCTTGACCACATGGCTAAACCGGAAATCGCAGCTCAAAAAAAGGATCCTTGGCGGACACACATCAAAGAACTGGCCTCATTCCCCCACCTCTGCTGCAAACTATCGGGCATGATCACAGAAGCCAACTGGGAGGCTTGGACCCTGGCGGACATCAAACCCTATATTGAGGTGATTCTGGAGTCCTTTGGGCCCCAACGGATCATGTATGGTTCAGATTGGCCTGTATGCCTGTTGGCTGGCAGCTATCCACGGGTTATCGAATTGGTTAGGGAGACCATCTCAGAATTGTCCCCAACCGAACAGGCGGATATATGGGGAGAAACCGCTACCCGTTTCTACCAGCTTTAACCCATCAATTTTTGAGACTCAACAAAGGATAATTCTTTCGCTTTCCATGTCTAATGACCTAAGTAAACATGAACTTACATTTAACGGATAAGGTGTACGTGGTAACGGGGGGCTCCGAAGGAATAGGACGAGCCATTACCCTAGGATTGCTCGAAGAAGCGGCCCAAGTAATGATTGCTACCCGTTCGCGCAAAGTGACAGAAACCTTTGTACAAGAACTCAGCGAGCAGGGCTTTTCAGTAGATTTCTTTATTGGTGATTTAGCCGAGGTTGAGGTGTGTAAAGATGCGATTCAAGCTACCCTCGAGCGATTTGGCCGGATTGATGGATTGGTAAACAATGCCGGGCGCAACGACGGGGTAGACCTAGAGAGCGGGCCAGCGGCTTTTCAGCACTCACTGGTTATTAATCTCAGCCATTACTACAACTTGGTTCATTTTGCTTTAGCGGAACTGAAAAAAAATCGTGGCTCCATTGTCAACATCTCTTCTAAAGTGGCTTTGACTGGGCAAGGGAAAACATCCGGCTACGCTGCCTCCAAGGGGGCACAGCTGGCCTTGACCCGAGAATGGGCAACAGAACTAGCTCCTCACGGAGTGCGGGTAAATGCTGTTTTGCCTGCGGAGGTCATGACGCCCCTTTATCGGGAATGGCTAGAGACGTCCTTTGACGATCCTTCTCTTCAAAAGATGAAAATTGGCCAGCGGATTCCTTTGTCCCAGCGAATGACTACCCCCGAAGAGATAGCGGCCATGACGGTGTTTTTACTCTCAGAAAAATCTGACCACACTACCGGGCAATGGATCGTGGTAGATGGGGGCTACGTACACCTCGACCGGGCCCTTACCTTATGATGCTTGCTTCTTTACGCCTGAAAAATATACTCCTTAGCACCTATATTTATGTAGCCCAAGCCATTCTAACTCGATGCTTCCATTTTCTAATCTAATCTTATGAGTAGCTATATTGACCCGCGTTTCCCCTCGGTGGATGACCTTCGCAAGCGAGCCATGCGACGTATCCCTCGCTTCGCTTTCGAATACTTGGATGGAGGGTGCAATGAGGACGTGAATTTGCACCGTAATACCGCAGACCTGCGGAAGGTAGAGTTGATACCCAGCTACCTCAGTCCACATACTTCCTCTGAGTTGCAAACCGAGCTGTTTGGGCATACCTATGCGGCGCCCTTTGGCATCGCCCCCGTAGGATTGCAAGGTTTGATGTGGCCCGATGCTCCCAATATCCTGGCCAAGGCAGCTTCTGCTCACAACATACCCTTTGTCCTCAGCACGGTGACTACCAGCAGCATCGAAGAAATTGGAAAAATCACCGAAGGGAAATTTTGGTTTCAATTATATCATCCCACGGAAAACCGATTGCGTGATGACCTACTCGACAGAGCGGTGGCAGCGGGTTGCGAGACCTTGGTAATCCTCTGCGACGTACCTACTTTTGGCTATCGTCCTAGGGACATCCGCAATGGGCTGGCTTTACCTCCCAAAATGACCCTCCGCAATATATTGCAAATCATGGGTAAGCCCGAATGGGCGCTGCGGACCCTGGTCAAAGGACAACCCACTTTCGAATCACTTAGGCCCTACACCCCCAAAGGGTTAGATCTGCGGCAATTGGGCTTGTTCATGGATCAGACTTTTTCAGGGCGACTCAATCCTGAGAAAATCGCCCCGATTCGTGAAAAGTGGAAGGGTAACCTAGTGCTCAAAGGAGTGGCGAGTGAGCCAGATGCAGAGCTGGCCATCTCTCTAGGATTGGATGGACTAATCGTTTCGAACCACGGTGGCCGCCAACTAGATGCCGGGGAAGCTTCTATCAAGCCCCTCACCCGCATAGCTGCTGCTTATGGTGACAAAATCAAGGTGATGATGGACAGTGGACTCCGTTCCGGTCCTGATGTGGCTCGCGCCATGGCCAGTGGAGCACAGTTCACCTTTATGGGCAGGGCCTTCATGTATGGAGTGGCGGCCTTGGGAAGTAAAGGGGGGAACCATACCATTTCGATTTTGAAGCGACAGCTACAGCAAGTAATGGAGCAGATTTGCTGTGAACAAGTAGAGGACTTTCCGAAACACAAGGCCAAGGAAGCAAGCGATGCCTGGTTGATACAGCAATAGAGAAAGAGAATGGCGAGTTGCCAATTTAAGAAAGCAGACATGAGAAAGCGGTAATCGGGGTAGGGGAGGGCTATGTCTTGGCAACTATTCATTTGTATAACCATAGCCCATAGCCCATAGCCCATAGCCCATAGCCCATAGCCCATAGCCCATAG
>CAZFPQ010000135.1:0-18201 GCA_964521065.1 uncultured Bacteroidia bacterium
TAACTCCCTTAACTCCCTTAACTCCCTTAACTCCCTTAACTCCCTTAACTCCCTGCTAGGTGCCTAGAATCGAACTTTTAGGACCGACAATCCACGGCCTTTGTTGTTGAAATAAACCATGATGGCTTCGTCATTGCTGATCTGCTCGCTATATCGGGGATAGTAAGCATTGCCATAACGGTATTCCTTGAATAAGGGTCTCCGGCCGGTTACGCTACCATCGATGCCGATCTGATGGTAGTAAATATTGAAGGGCCCTCCACGGGGCTTGTATTCATAGAAGATGAAGATCCCCCCCGGGCCAATGGCGTTAAAAAATGATAGGTTGGCCGCCTGTTCCGATTGCTGCCTTTTCTCCACTATGGCCTGCCATTCAATTTGGCCGTCTCCATCAATGGAGGTGAGCACCACATCGTCGAAGTGAAAGATGGTCCGATCTACTGGCATGCCTTGGAAGTCTCGGTAAGTCTGATACGTGATATAAAATTGCTCGGCCAAGAGCAATACGCCCCCGTCAGACCTTAAGATGATTCCGTTCTCGGGATCTAATTGAAAATTGCGAAGTTCTCTTCCACGATCGATTTGACCAGAGGAAAGGTAATTCCTGAGAAACTGGGCGGTGAAAGGCTGGGCCGATTCGATCAAAACTTCCCCTTCAGGACTGATTTTTTGGAAGAGTGTGCCTGCTAACTGGTCCTCCCGCTGGTTAGAATAAAAGCCAGCAATGTAAATATTCTCATCTCGATCAAGGCGGAAGGCCAGATTGCTGATGAAACGGTTACCAAGGTCGACTTGAATTTCGAACGGCTCATCCGCATACGCATCTTCTCGAAAAATCACGTGGCGGAAGTCATCTGGGTTCCGGATGCGACTGGTTAAGAAAAACTGCCCCATCACGTAGATATTTCCACTGTTGCTTACCCGTAAACTGCGCACCCTAAATTGATCATCTGGGTAGCGTATAGCTAATTCTCCATTGGTCACCAGTTCCCCTTCATCATCAAAAATATAATACAAGATCTCTTCAGACTCCCGGCGATTTTCGAGGTTTTTGTAGCAGAGTAATTTCCGCTTATTGGGAGATAGAACATATTGAAGATCGACTTTCTGCTCCTTCTGGTTAGGATAAACGGAAAGCAACGCTTGGTCGGCTACTTGGTTTCCCTCTAGATCATAGGAGTAATAAAAGGTTTTGATGACCCGTTCACGGGGAGAAAACTCCGAAACAAAGACCATGATGTATTGGCCAATGATGGTTACAAAGTCCACATTCCGTCGGCCATTTTGTTCGAGTACCTGCTTAGACCAGACTTCATCCAAGTTGCTGTCATACTTGACTAAGCCTAAGTAGCGAGAAGATACGGTACTGGTCGGCCCCAGCGTTACCAAGCCGCCATCAGAGGGGGAATATTGGTAAAAAAAAGGCTTGGGATCCCGTCGACCTAAATCCAGTCGAGCGGAGATTTCCTGGGCCTGGATAAATTCAATTGGGGCAACGAGCAGGAGAAGCAGAGAAAAAGCAAGTATTCGAGACATAGAGGCGGAGGGTTGGGGGGCTACCTATTGGTGTTCATGGTCCGAATGATTTTGACGGAGCGGAAAAATCGAAACAGGCCATAGGCTACCAACAAGGCACCTACGATATAGTTGAAAACTTCGGGATGCTCGTTAAAATAAGTCATCTCCCACTTGAAGACGGCAGGTGGTGGTCCTAGCAATTGAGTGAAAGCAATGAAGATTCCTGCTGCCACAAAGAATGCGCTCATGAAGAGCCCGAGGTATCCGAGGATTTTAAACATAGGGTATCTACTTGTTATGCCCACGAATTTACCGGATGAAGGTTGCAAATAAAACCAGCTTTGTTATCCAGGGTGTTCATCCTTGAGCAGACGTGTGCTGCCTAGATCGCCACCAACCCCAAGCCATGAAGGCGAAAAGCCCTATCAGCTGTAAGTACAAGGAAGGAAATAAGCAGGCTAAGCCAAGACCGGCGCCCAAGATTCGTCCGCCCCAAGGCAGAGGCCCAAACCAGTATCCTGATAACAAGGTCGTGAGCCCAAATAAGCCGGGAAGGGCAAATAAAAAGGTAAGCCATTGCGCTCCAAAATCACCTTCAAGCAGAGGAGTAAAGGCAAATAGTAGGGGAATTACATAGATGCCTTTAGCTATTTTCCAGCTTTGTAAGCCAGTCTTGAGTGGAGATGCGCCGGCAATGCCTGCGGCGGCAAAAGCCGCCAAGCAAACGGGAGGGGTGACATTGGCATCCTGCGATAGCCAAAAAATGATCAAGTGGGCACTCAGGAGGGGGAGTCCAAGCTGTTCCAAGGTCGGAGCGGCCAAGATGGCCAACATGAGATAGGCAGCCGTTACAGGCAGCCCCATCCCCAAAACCAAGGAAGCCAAAGCTACTAAGCCTAGAGCCAGCCAAAGGCTTTCTCCAGCCCAGCTTAATAAGAGTTGGGAGAAGCTGATCGATAGGCCCGACATAGCTAGGCAGCCCACGATCAAGCCTGCGGCGACCAAAAGGAGGCCCGTCACCACCATGTTGCGGCTACCCATCTCCAAACTAGCCAGGATGTCTCGCCAACCCATTTTATGCTGTCGAGTAAGTTGAGAGGTCAAAACGACAGCTAAAGTCCCCAGGCCTGCTGCAAGGGTTGGGGTATAGCCCAGGATAAGAAGGATCACGAGCAAAGAAAATGGTAGAATGAAATGCAGACCTTCCCTCCAAATTTCTGCCCAAGGAGTGTGTTCATCTGCCTGAGCCACATATCGAAGACCATTTTTTTTTGCCTCTAGATAAACCTGAAACCCTACGGAGGCAAAGTAGAGCAGAGCCGGTAAGAAAGCTACCTGAACAATGGTCGAGTAAGGCAACCCCGTCCATTCTGCCATGATGAAGGCCCCCGCACCCATGATTGGAGGCATCAATTGCCCTCCTGTGGAAGCAGCCGTCTCGACGGCAGCGGCAAAAGATGGTTTGAAGCCAACTTTCTTCATCAAAGGAATGGTGATGCTCCCGGTGGAGACGGTGTTGGCGATGGCCGATCCAGAAATGGTTCCCATCAGGCCAGAGGCCATCACGGCGACCAAACCCGGCCCTCCCGTAACCTTGCCGAGCAGACGCTGGGCCAATCGCAGGATGAACTTACTAGCCCCAGAACCTTGTAAGAAGGCCGCAAAGAGTACAAACATGAATACATAGGTGCTCGATATAGAAGCGATGGTGCCAAACAAGCCTTCGTCGGTGAAGTACATGCGGTAGAGGTAGCGAGTCAGGCTGAAACCTCGGAAGTAAAGACTTCCTTCAAACCAGCGCCCCAGCCCTAGTACGTAGCCACTGAAAAGTATCACCAAGATGGGCATGACCCAGCCACTACTCCTTCGGTTGAGCTCTAGCGTGAGGCCCACGGCCAAGCCTGCCGAAAGTAAATCATGCCATAAAGGAATCTCAGCCCTTTGGTGTAAGGCTTCCTCAAAGAGCAGGAGGTAAGCACTAGATCCAAGAATTAGGAAGGCAGGCAGGTAGTTGCCCAAGATCTTGAGAAAAAGGCTATTGCTGTGATTGGGGAGTACTTTTCCCCGGAAAGGGAACAGCATGAATCCTGCAGCTCCCAGCAACCCCAAGTGGAGGCTGTTTCGCCAAAGTTCACTGAGGTTCCAAAAGGTGTTTACCGACAGGTGAAAAAGGGCGGTCAGGATCAGTAGTCCCGATAGGGCATGGGATGAGGGCAGGTTCGCTTTCAAGAATCCAGGATCTGCTGAATAGAGGTTAATAGTTTTTGCCTTCTTAGATCCAGGGGATATCTCTCAACCATCCTACTTCGAGCTGCCTGGCTGAGTTGTATCAGATCAGCAGACAGGGCTTGTTTGATGATGGCTTCGAGTGCATCCGGGTCCCTTTTCTCAAGCAGGAAACCCGTATCCCCTACTATTTCAGGCATAGATGTAACGGCCGACGCGATGGGAACACATCCGCATAGCATCCCTTCACATAAGGCGTTGGGATGACCTTCAGAAATAGATAGCTGAAGAAAAAACTGATTCTCTCCTAAAAACTGGGGCAACTCCTCATGTGGGATGAAGCCCATTAAGTTTACATTGGAAGGCACCTGGGTGGGAGCTTTATATTTCATTCCTATTACCACGAACTGGCAGTCGGGGAACCGATTCCCCATCTCAATGATTAAGTCAATGCCTTTCAATACATAGCGACTATGGCTGTTAATATGGGCTACGGTGACGAAGGTCTTAGGGCGTTTATGTTTGGAGGGAGTCCATTTCTCGGCATCGAAGCCATAAGCGATTTCTGTATAAGGGATATCTAATCCAGGGACATGATTTAAGAAACCTTGCTTTATTCCATCATTCGGATAGTAATGATTTTCATTTGCCGCGAGGCTACGGTGTACCAAAAGGACATGCTGGGCCATGCGAAAAGTCCAGCGTGTCACTCTTGCATACAGAGGTTTTGCAAAATTCCCATAGGAGATAGACGGGTATCCAGCTGATTCGGTGCCAGCCGCTACAATGATCATGGGGATGCCAAATATCTTTCCCCATAGGCCAGGCAGTAAGTTGTGGTATCCTGTAAACTGACTAATGATCCCCTTTACCTGCCAGCCTTTTTGGAGCAATAAGACTAATTGGACTATAAAGGAACCAATGGTCTCAAGGTTGGATTTTGCTTTAAAGTCAAATTCAGTAACTTCATATTGTTTCCGAATCATAAGTAAATCCTTTTGTACAAAGGAGGTTTTACCTAGGTGTGTACAGGAGTTTTTTCATGTGCAACTTGCTCTTACATAAAGCCAAAAATCAAGTTAGTTTAATTTGCTGAAAGCCCAACGTATCCAAACGTTAGGAAGTGGAGTGTGATCATTCTTCAAAATTGAACAAGGTTTTTAACTAAGGGCTCTTGTGGATCTGTTTGGATCCAAAATGGTTAACACTAGAATGAGGTCTGTTCACTTTTCATTGGATTGTCCTTTTGCTTTACCAATAATCGACTGCTCTCTTGTTAAGAGCCCTCTCTCGAATCTTAGAGGCTGTTTGGGTTTTGGTATTTCGAGCCCAAACGCCGGATTTTTTGGTTCTGACAAGCAGATTTTTTGAGGAATAGCGAGCTATTTCGAGAAAAATCGGCGCAGTCAGGTTCAAAGAAGACAAGTTTAGGCCGTAAAGGAAAAAACCAAACAGCCTCTTAAATGAAAGATCCACCCTAACTTACCAAACGGTGAAATACATGAGATCCATTTTTTTAATCATGCTACTCGGTTGCCTTGTATCGGTGGCCGGTCAAGATTGTGATTGCTCCAGTAATTTTCAATGGCTAAGGACCACTTTTGAAGAGAATGACGCAGGATTTGCCTATGCCTTGGAGCGTAAGGGAGAAGAAGCCTACCAACAACACAATCAAATGTATGAGGCCAAGGTCAAAGAGATCGATGACATGGAAGTTTGTTGGGGGGCTTTGTCAGATTGGCTGGGTTTCTTCAGATCTGGACACCTCAATCTGCAATACTACCCGAGTGGAAATACCCAATCCCAAGCCCCAGGAGCCCAACCCGATGAGGAGGCCATTCGCGCCCAGTACATAGATTGGGAAACCTTGGAAGTCGATTTAGAAAACTTCTCGGCCTACCTAGAAAACCAATCTAAAGATCCCTACGAAGGTATTTGGGTCTCTTCACCTTATCGGATTGGGATCAAAAAGATGAATGACACCTACGTGGGTTTCATCATCGAAGCGGATGGGGCGTACTGGACCGAAGATCAGGTTAAGCTTAAAATACATCCTGATGGCTCTGGGACCTATTACATGAGAGACCACTCTGCTGAGGAATTTAAGCCAGAGCAAGTCAAGCTTGTGGGGAACAACCTCCTACAAATGGATTTCATTAGCCTAGAACGGGAGTTTCCTAAGCGGCCGGAAAAGCCTGAGGTCATTCGGTATATGAAGGCTATGCAAGCGAATCGCCCCTACTTTGAACGTGTCAATGAAAACACTGTGATGCTGCGTATTCCAAGCTTTTCTAATAGTTGGAAACCCCTTATCGATAGTGTCATTCTGGCTAACCGGGAAACCATCCTACAGAGTCCCAGTTTGATCCTTGACCTACGTAACAATGGGGGAGGCAGCGATGCTAGCTTCCGAGAGCTGCTACCCATCTTGTACACCAACCCTATTAGGACGGTGGGAGTAGAGTTCCTTTCTACTCCCTTGAACAACCAGCGCATGCTGGATTTCATCAACAAACCCGAATATAATTTCAGTGAATCAGATAAAAAATGGGCCCAGGAGGCTTATGATAAGCTTTCTAAGCGGGAGGGTGAATTCGTGATGCTGAATGAATATCCCATTGACCTGACCACTTTTGATACGGTCTATACCTATCCTGAAAATGTAGCCATCCTCATCAATGAAGGCAATGGCAGTACCACGGAGCAATTCCTTTTGGCAGCCAAGCAAAGTAGAAAGGTGAAGTTATTTGGTACGACGACCTATGGGGTATTAGATATTTCCAATATGCATTCCGTAAGTTCTCCTTGTGGCAATCTGACCCTTGGATACAGCTTGTCACGGAGCATGAGAATTCCTGACATGACCATAGATGAAAAAGGCATTCAACCTGATTATTACATCGATCGACAGTTTGAGCCTTACGAGTGGATTGATTATGTGGTGGAGATCTTAGGGTATTGATAGGTGACACCCTCTAAGCTGGTATGCCGAAAATGCGGTATGCCATTAAATGGGTCTTAGTGACCAGTTTAGCAGGGCAGAAGGCAAAAGGAAATGGGTAGGTGGGGTAAGGAGTTAGGGAGAAAACACCTTTACTGCAAGGTCATCCCATACTCTGGCCTCCTATGTTCACCTGCTTGCTTGTATGGCCTAAGATGTGCTACTTGAAGGAAGTATACAGCACCATTTACTCGAACACCAGTTTCGGATCAATCATCCTTTAATTCATAAACCATGAAAGTTTACTTTGTATCCCTTACGTTGGGTTTGTTGCTATTGCTTGGATTTAAGCCAAGTTCTGAAGCGGACAAGAAGGTCTATCTGTGCAATTGCATGGAAGTCGCAGATCTAGGTGATTCAAGCCAAGTGGTTCAAAAATTACGCTATCTCTACCTGATTCAAACAGAGGGAAAGCCAGACTGCTATCGGAGCCCCCTTCACCCTGATTATCCTGGATTCTGCGAAAAATGGGAAAATGAGGCGCCTGATCATCCCACGGTATGGGCGCTAATGCCTGATGAGGTAAAAGAAATGAAGGCAAAAAAGGCCCGTAAGGCCAGTCAAAAACTGGAAGATAAAGAGCTTGCCATTGAAGATTTTGGAAAGTTTCCAGAGCATGCGAAGCAATACCAGGAATATTTTCCTGGCTTATAACCTGATGACAGCTGCGGAGCAGGCCCCGTACCTACAACCCATATTTATTCATTTTTCTATACAGGGTCGTACGACCTAAGCCAAGTTCTTTGGCTGCCTGAGATATGTTGCCATGGTGCTTGTTGATGGCATGCATGATGGCCTTTTTTTCTACCTCTTCTAGGTTGAGCTCTTCTTCTGGGGAAGGCTCCGCATAGCCCATTTGATGAAGAGATGCTTCCGGCACAATTCCATCGGTATCTTCCATGATGACCGCACGCTCAATCGCGTGCTGAAGCTCACGGATGTTACCTGGCCAGGGATACTGCTCTAGCTTTCTCAGGGTTGGAGCTAGGATACGAAAGCCTTCTCGCTGGTATTTGTCGGTATAGACTTGAAGGAAGTGATCGATCAACAAAGCCACATCGCCCTGGCGGTCACGCAGAGGGGGCAATCTCAACTCTACGGTATTGATGCGGTAAAGCAAATCTTGACGGAAGCTTTTTTCCCTCACCATTTCGTAGAGTGGCATGTTGGTGGCGCAAACCAGCCGTACGTCCACTTTTTGAGGTCGGTTGCTGCCTACCCGAGTGATGGTCCTGCTCTGAAGGGCGGTGAGTAGCTTGGCCTGCAAGGGCAAAGTGAGGTTGCCAATTTCGTCTAAGAACAGGGTGCCTCCTTGAGCTGCTTCAAAGCGGCCTGCTCGATCTTCACGGGCATCTGTGAAAGATCCTTTGACGTGCCCAAAGAGTTCAGATTCAAAAAGTGAAGGGGTAATAGCCCCTAAATCTACGTGCACAAAAGGACCTGCGTGGCGCGGGGACTGCTGATGAAGTTCACGAGCCACTAACTCTTTGCCGGTTCCGTTCTCACCCAGTACCAGGACATTGGCATCGGTCTCAGCTACCTTACGGATGGTTTCAAACACTCGGTGCATGGCCGTGGATGCTCCGATCATGCGAGGGCGATTTGCCGCATTGGATCCTGGTCGACTGCGCTGCTCCGACTCTTTGGAGGTCAGAGGGGCAGGAGACTGTAATGCCGCCAAGACGGTGGCTTGCAAGGCCTCATTGTCCCAGGGCTTAACCACAAAATCGGTCGCACCGTCTTTCATGGCTTTTACGGCTAGGCTGACGTCTCCGTAGGCCGTCATCAGGACTACGTGGGTGTGGGGAGATGCTTTTTTGATTTTTTTGAGCCAGCGCAATCCCTCCTTGCCACTGGTAAATCCTGCGGTAAAGTTCATGTCCAGCAACACCAGGTCATATCGTTGCTGTTCCAGGAGGTGAGAAATTTGATGGGGGTTACTTTCAGTCTGTATATCTGAAAATTGGCTCTTCAATACGATTCGGGCCGTGGTCAGGATGTCCGAGTCATCGTCAACAATCAGAATGTTTGCTTTGACTTTTTTGGCCATAGGTAGTACCCTTGCAAGCCCAAATATACTCAGTAGGCCCACTTTTTGAAAATACCCAAGGCTAAGTCCTTGCTTTTTCTTGGGAGAGTGAGTATCAAGGAAATACAGCAGGGCAAAAACGCCTCCCTGAGAGAACGAAATTCCTAGATCCCAGCCCCTTCTTTAACTCGGATCTAATGATTTAGGCCTTGGGCATTATTCGTCTATGAAGAAAGCAGAAAAACTGTGGGACCTTATTCGCACCATGAGCACCTCGGAGAGAAGGTACTTCAAGCTTTATGCAACCCGCCACGTAATTGGGCAAAAAAATAACTACCTGCTTCTCTTCGACCTGTATTGTGACTTAGATGAGTTTAATCCCGAAGTGATCAAAGCAGGAGTAGAAGCCGAGGGCCTTTCTACCCGACACTTGGCTTCTGACAAGAACTACCTCTACCAAATGATTCTCAAGGGCCTGATGGCCTATCACAGTGAGGCCAGTATTGGTTTGAGGGTCAAGGAATGTCTGCTTCAAGTTGATATCCTCTATGAGCGAGGCTTGTACGACCAGGCATTGGCCATTCTCAAACGGGCCAAAGAACTGGCTAAGCCCTATGACCTGTACCCACTCTTGTTGGAGATTTCTCAGTGGGAAAGGAAGATTTTGATGCAAAAGAAGGCCAATTCCCTGATCGTTGAGTCATTAGATGAAGCAGCCGGATATTTGGCGCATCTAGATAACATGCAGGGGTATCTCCGTTTGTACTACCGCATGCTGGGACTATTTCAGCGGATTCCTTTGGCTCGGCGTGAAGAAGAGCAGCAAGAATGGGAGGCTTTTATGCAGCATCCGTTTTTGCAGTATGACTACATTCCTCTTTCTTTTCAAGCACGCATGCACTACTGGCGAATTTATGCGGCTTATTACCAAGCGACGGCTCAATTGGAGGAGGAGGGGGAGTCTTTGGCCCGGCAGCTAGAACTGATTCGCAGCAACCTCAACTACGCCCAGGAATTTCCCTTTGACTACCTAAGCACCTATGCCCGCTGGCTTTTGATGCTCCGGGGCCAAGAAGACGGCAGCTTGGATCGGGCCTTAGAGGAGCTGAATGATTTTCCCAGAGGCCTAAAAAAAGGCCGCCGATACGTAGAAAAACGAGTTGAACGAATCGTCAGATTGGTGCAAATTAAGCGCCTTACTGTAGAGGGGTGTTTCCTTAAAGCGGTTTCCATCGAACCCTATGTTGAAGACCTATTGGTCCCTCACGACAAATCTTTTAGCCAGGAAGAAAAATTTAGCTATGTATTACTCAAGGGCTACTCTTTTCTCATGAGTCAGCAGCCTTCCAAAGTGGTCAGCCTGGTCAACCTAGCTTGGGACTACTTCGATCCCAAGTCCTTTCCTTTGAAGCAGTCGTTGCTTCGACTTCTCAACCTGATGGCCCACTATGAACTGGGAAACTTTACCCATCTGGAATACGCCATTGCTTCTTCAAAGCGCTACCTCAAAAAGCAAGACCGTTTATATGAAACGGAAGCTTGCATGCTGCGCTATTTGAACCGTGCCATTGGCTTAGCGCCAGGTGATGAAGGCAAACGGAAGCGTTTCTTTGAAAAGTGGGAGCAAGCACTGAGCAAGATACTTGCTGATCCTTTTGAAAAAGGCGCACTTGATTACCTTGACGTACTGGATTGGGTGAGGAGTCAGGGTTCTGTATCGGTCAAAAAATAAGTTGGCCCTCGCCAATTGGCTACTATCCCCATCTCTTTGTCAAAAAACCTCACCTAGCTCGCTAAGTGAGGTTTTTTGCTTTCTTAAGTAGGACGCAAGAAGTTAAGCAGGAGGCCAAAAGAAAAACGGTAATCGGGGTACGGGAGTACGGGTATGTTGCTGCATTCATTCATCCTTATATCCATAGCCCTTACCGCCATACCCCGGTTTCTCCTGTCCACCTACTTGAAAGAGAGGAATTCGTTTTCGCCACTAGCCCGATTTCTTATCGAAAAAAGATCGCATTGGCGAGTAAGAGTTTGCCGCCTTCCCAAAAGGAGCGAAAGGCCGGGCTATCTACGATGTATACCAAGCTGCCTCGGCCATAGTCTTCTGCTCCAAAAGCCAAGCTTTTGGCTACAGCACGCTGAGCTTCTGCTCCAGCAAACCCACTTACTGGTTCGCCAGAAGGGAAGGTGCCCACGTTCCATCCCCCTTGGAGATAAGGGTAGGTATCCGCACTGTGCTTAAGAGCAAAGTAGCTTTCGCCTAGGCCAAAGGCCAAAGGGTGACTTTGATCTAGCTTGACTGAAAAAATTGCTCCTGGGATACTTTGTGTGGCATACTCGCTTCCTTGCTGTCCATAGCTGGTGAGCCAGGCATCGTCGGTAGCATCTAGGTTATCTTGTCCATCGCCGCGATCAGATTTGGATGAAGACTGAGCGAGAATGGTGCTGGCCCGGCCAGAGCCGCGGCTGGCAAAGCTACCTATAGCACCCTCTAGGGCAATGACCCGACCCCCATCGCTCGCAAACTCTAAGATGGAAGATAGTTGTCGGCTATAACGACCTGAAGGAAGAATCAAAACATCGTAAATAGAAAGGTCTGCTGCGCTAAGTCTATCGAGTTCTAGGATATGCAGGGGATAGTGAAGCTCTTGTTCAAAGAAATACCACAGTTCGCCGAAGCGGGAGGCCGAAACTCCATCCCCGCGTACCAGGGCAATTTTAGGTTGAGCCAGGTGCTTGACAGATTCAGAGCCTAAGTCTACTCCTTCCTGACTGAAGCCCGTCGGGCTCGCCGTAATGGGGATCTGGAATTGATTGGCCAATCGGATGGCGATTTTATCTAAGGCCTTACCTGGATTGTCAGCGTGGGTGGCAATCAGACTGCCCGGAGCAAAGGAATGGTCGGCAATGCGTACCGCTACTTCGGTCATGCGCACTTGGAGGCCAGCCTGTTGCATGGCCGCCAACCAACGTGCACTGCGCATATCTTCCCAAGCAACTAGGTAGGCGTAGGTAGGTTCCGAGGCGAGGGAAGCCGGTTCAAATTCTTGCATACGGGGATCTTCCCCTTCGATGACCGATTTGAAGGCTGCCGCTTCTAGGTTGTAGGCATAAGGTAGCGCCCAAGCGGTCAGGTCATAGGTAAGCGAATCCTTAAGTAAAGGCTGGGGCTCAAAAAGAACTTTGACCAAGTTGCCCTGCGATTGAGCAGATGGAATCAGCAAGTCGCCTACTTCAAGGGAAATGCTCCTATCCACGTTGCTGGCGTAATGAAAACCTTGCCGGGTTTCGGCTTTACTCACTGACTCATAGCTGATCTGATGTTGGTCAAGCAAATTCATGAGGTGAGTGAGCTTACCCCCTGCATTGGCCTGGCTGATCCAGTAGGTTTTATAGGTCGTATTCCCTTGCCGGGCCAGGTCAAAGTATTGATCGTATTCATCTAGCAAGCGCTCTCGGTGTCGATGAGAAGTTTCTATGGTAGAAAGGCTGGTGGTATAGTGGTGGGCAATGCGCTCTTTGAGGGTCAAGGTGTCCCCAGTTTGCCTAAGGTATCCAAGGCCTGCTCGACTGCTTCCTCCTTGCTCATAGGTAAACCCAATCGCTCCCTGGTAAGTCGGCCAAGTATCTCCATAGCTAGGATAAAACAAGTCAAATACCTCTTTGGTAAAAAATAACCAGCCTTGGGCGTCGAAATACTCGGCGTGATTTTTTCCTACCAGCTCTTGAAACTCTTTTTGCCAATCGTTGATGACCTCGTGCATAGGGTCAGCCGCTGGAGCAAAGAAATAAGGATCTTCTGCTCCCATTTCGTGAAAGTCCACGTGAACCTGAGGCATCCAGCGCTGGTAGAGCTGCCCTCTTTGCTGGCTTTCTTGTTGGGTCTGCCAAGCCCAATCTCGGTTGAGATCAAATAAATAGTGATTATAACGTCCTCCAGGCCAAGGTTCCCGGTGCTCCAGACTGGCGGGTTCTACTTGGGCAGGCATGTGACGCACCTGCTTATACCAGTTGACGTAGCGGTCCCGTCCGTCAGGGTTGATACAGGGGTCAATCACCACGATGAGGTCATTGAGCCACTCCTGGGCGGTCTCATGGGTAGCCAAGCGATATAGCGTAGCCATGGCCGCCTCCGTAGACACCGATTCATTGCCGTGAATGTTATAACTGAGCCACACGATGGGTAAGCGAGGTCCTTCCGCCTCTCCCTCGACCAAGCCTGCGCCTTTGAGGTTGTTGTGGCGGATGGCTTCAAGTTTGGCTAGGTTTTCTTCGCTAGATAAAAAGGCGACCATCAAGGGACGACCTTCGTAGCTTTCTCCATAAGCCTGAAGTTCAACCTTTGGAGAGGCCTCTGCCACCGCTTCAAAGTAAGATACTACTTGATGGTGCCAGCTAAACTTTTCTCCGAGTTCATAGCCTAAAAAATTCCTCGGGCTAGGCACTTGTGCCCAAAGCTGGACGCTCAACAGCAACAAGCCCCCCAAAGCGGCAAATCGAATCCTCATGTCTTGGTTTTCTGCTTGGTAGATAGAATTAGAGGCTGAAGATAAACCTCTTGGGCAGAATTTCCCAACTGATGAAAGAAGCCTTATGAGTCGCTTGGTGGCAGGAATCGTTGAGGTAAGAGCAAATGCTGGGTGATTATGGGTCTTTCAGAGTTTGTCTCAAAGACAAGTTCCTGTCTGTATTTATCTTCCTCCCATCGAATGATGTAAACTGATCTGCAATTGGGTCTTGCTGATGCTATTGGTGGTCTGGACCATCACGCCGAGTTGGGTGCGTAGGCCGTCGCTCAGGCTGTACCCCAGGGCTGAGTAGAAGCGATTTCGGTCGAAAATCTGGACTTGGTTGCCATTTCCTATGTCGCGCTGGCCATTGATAAATAGCTCATTGTAGAGGGCTAGGTAAACCGCTCCTTTTTTCAAGTCCGTGCGGTTGAAAGGGACGGTAAGGAAGAAGTTATATCGGTAGCGGGTCCGAAAATCTTGGCCTTGCACAAAGCGTTGCTCGTAGCGGTAGCGGTGGGCAAGGAGTACGCGTTTTCCTACACGATGAGGAATGAAAGCTTCCTGATAGATGCGGTTTTCAGGATTGATTTCCTGGCTCTCCCCAAACTCACCGGTGGCGATGAAGGCATAGCCCACCGTCAATTTCGCAGGAGAATTAGCGGGTCGGTAGGTAAGGCCTGCCCGCAGCAGCAATTGTTCCATGTCCCCTAGGAGGTTCCAGTTTCGGAATTGGGCATCTCCTTGTAGGCCCAAGCGGCTTTCATTAAAATCGAGGCTCCAGAAGTACATATACCATGCTCCCAGTTGGTCTTCGTCTACTTGGGCTTGGAGGGGAATATTGGTAAAACATAGTAGGCTGAGCAAGAGAGTGTAGTAAAGCTTTGGCATGTAGGGAGATTAGGTGCATCGCAAGATAAAGGGGCTAAAGATGGAACCTATCTCCGAATCTGGCAACTTTGTATCCCTGATTAAGGACTTCTTGGCTTGCTGCTGAAGCCGGATCTAGTAAGGGATTCGTGTGGTTCATATGGATGAAATAGACCTTCTTCTTTTCTTCAGCGGATAACTTGGCTAATTTCTCCATGGTTTCTATTACAAAAGGGTGAGGGATGCTGCGGATGTCGCGATGGTTTACTTCCTCCGCGTCATAGAAGGTCGCATCTAAAAAGGCGTAGTCAACTCGACTAAGCCATTGGACCAAGTCTTGATCCCATTTCTCCCACTTATCAATATCTGGAATGAACAAAGCGCTTCGCTGAGAGCCTTGGATCAAGTAGCCTACCGTCTCGGAAAACTCATCTCTATGAGGGACCCTAAAGGGGGTCGCAGACAGGTAGGAGCTTAGAGAAATGGGCTGATCAGCCTGTAAGGGGCGAAGCTCAATGTTGTTCAAGTTGATGAGTTGACTCCAAGGGCCATTTTCTCGAAGAAAGGCCTGCATCCTGGGCATGGCGTACACAGGGATGTTTTTTCCTCCGAGAGCTTCCTTCCCCAAATACATCAAGCCACTATAATGACCTATGTGTGCATGGGTGAGGAAGATTCCCTTAGGCAAGGAATAGGGGGCTGGAGCTTGGTCGAGTTGCACACCTAGTTGCTGGACTTGCCGAGTCAGGTCTGGTGTTGCTTCAAAAAGATAGCTTGCATGATTTTGGGGATCAACCAAGCCCAGGCAGACGACCATTCGGTGTGGGGCTGCTTGTTTGAAGAGAGCTTGGCAGCAAGTTTTTTGACAGCCAATATGGGGAGAGCCACCGTCCTGTACATTGCCCAATACGATCAGATAGGGTGAATCCAGCCTCGCTTCACTGAGGCTAGCCTGCGTGGTTTGTGAGGAGGGGGGAGGAGGCGAGCAGGAAACAGCTAGGCATACTGCCAAAATGATTCCTAAAATAGAGGATCCGTAATTCATGTTACAAGTAGATGAAGCGAGTGATAAGCAGGCTCAAATATGGGAGTTGTGCTCTTTATCTTCTAGGCACTTGGACAGAAGAATCCGGGCTACGGGGTATGGAGCTAGGGTAAAAGGATGAATCATTGCCACCACATCCCCTATACTCCCGTAGCCTGATTGCCGTTTTTCTTATATCTGCTTACTTATGATAAACCTGCCATTCATTCCAGCAGGAAATGATTGGGCGATCATTCTATAAAATGGGGGATCTGAGATACTTTTGGTCCTTTGTAGAGTATAGCATAAATGTCCGGAAAGTCATGAAAAAGAACTGTCGAGTGGGGGTAGTCCAAGCCTGCCCTGCCTTATTTGATCTGAATACAAGCATAGAGATAGCCATTGATTGGATCAAAAAGGGCCAGGAAGCGGGCTGCGAGTTGCTCTTATTTCCCGAATCTTTTTTACCAGCTTATCCCCGAGGACTTCGTTTCGATGCAGTGGTGGGGCGCCGCAGTGAAGCAAGTCGCATCGCTTGGCGACGCTATTGGGAGCAGTGTGTAGACCCTAGTAGCGATGTGCTGGCTCCCCTGCAGGCTGCGATTAAGGAGGCGGGGATCTACGTGGCCCTCGGGGTGACGGAACGAGAGCCCCTGGGAGGTTCATTGTACTGCAGCTTACTTTACTTTGATCATGAAGGCAAGCTGGTAGGGAAGCACCGCAAGCTCAAGCCTACTGGATTAGAACGCTACCTCTGGGCCGAAGGGGATGGCTCAGATTTAGGGCCGCTGAGCACTCCCCTAGGAAGAGTAGGGGGATTGATCTGTTGGGAAAACTACATGCCGTTGGCCCGAATGGCCCTTTACCAAGCTGGGGTAGAAATCTACCTCGCTCCCACGGCCGATGCCCGGCCTAGCTGGCAAGCGACCATGCAGCACATTGCGCTGGAAGGCCGCTGCTATGTGATGGGCGCCAATCAAGTGGTACGCAAGCAAGATTATCCTGAGGAGTGGCAGTCTGATTTGGCCGAGGAGCCCGAATGGATGTGTGAAGGGGGCTCAGTAATTCTTTCCCCTCAAGGAGAAGTATTGGCGGGGCCCCTCTGGAAACAGGAGGGCCTGCTGCAGGCAGACCTAGACTCCCAGGTCCTGATTCAAAGTAAGCTGGATTTTGATGTGCGAGGACATTATGCCCGCCCTGATGTGTTTGAGTTTGGGATAAAAGTAGCTCAATCGGATCATGCTCAGTACGACAAATAGACGGAGCTTGCTCCACAAAGACGCTTGAGTAAATAGTCATTTTTTCGTATGTTTTGATTAATTCTACAATCCCAAACTCATGCGTCATTTCCTGCTTTTTGCTTGCTTCATCGTCAGCTCATTTTGGGGAATAGCCCAAGATGGAGCCGATCAACCTATGACCGAGAAGGTCTATGTCCAGGACGCCAATACAGGAACTTGGAACCTCTCCCGTAGCAGTAGATATGCCTACCTGCCTTCTGGAGAACAAGTGTTGGATGACCGCTTGGTTTTTTCTCAAGACCAAGTGGCGACCCCTTCGCGCATAGAGACTCGCTACGACGAGGCTGGGCGGGAACTGGCCAATTGGTTCCTTTATTTTGATGAGGAGCGGCAGTTATTGGATACAGCCTACTACAGGACCTCGGTGTATGATGAAAGGGGAAATTTGATCTTGAGTTCGATTTACGAGCAATTGGATAGTGCTAACTTGGTGCTGCTTAGGCAAGATCGCCTGAGTTATGGAAGTCAAGGGTGTGTGACTCAGGTAGTTCGCTCTTCTTTGATGCAAGATTTTCGAGAAAGCCGGGAGTTGAGTGTTTACCAAATTGTAGCCTATCAGCGAGATGCCCAATGCCAGATTTTGCAGCAAACAGAAATTGCTCCTCAGCAGTCTGGAGCTACCTACCGCACAGAATTTGTCCGGGATGATGAGGGGCGTCTCCTTGGAAGCTTGGTCTACTTTTTAAATTCCCAGCGCCCCCAGGAAGACTTGGTCTCTATGGAAGTACGAGAGTATGATGCGCAAGGACGCCTATCCTTCAAGGAGGTGACCCAATATCCTGTATTCCGAGCTGATACCCTTATTCGACGGTCAATCTTCACCTATGAGGGGGATGTCTTAGACCCTATCACCGAAGTGACGGAATTGTATTCCTCCAATAACGCCACATGGCGAAAGGTATCTGAAATGATCAACTTGGTTGATCCAAGAGGCATCGTTCGCCCTGAGTATCGATTCGCCGTATACGATTTTGATCCCAATTTGACCCAGGCCATAGATAACTATACGTATCAATTTTCTCCAGATGGATATTTGGTTCAGCGTAAGTCCACCCAAGAGGTTGATCGGGATGGTGAGGTCATCAACCGCAATACAATTCAAGAGCGATATAGTCTGGATTGTGAAGGCAAAGTGATGGAAAAACTGAGTCTCCGCGAATTGTATCGTGTGCCAAGTTTTGGCGGAGATCCCTTTACCGAGATCTTTTCTGAGCGCGCCGAATACACCTATTTGCCCAACACCGCTTGTACCGGACTTAATCCAAATTATTCTATCAAGGCTTATCCAAATCCTACCCGAGGAGAAGTCTGGATAGAAAGTGAACTGTTTGGCTTGCCGGGAAGTGAGGTAGAGATTCTCAGCTTAGACGGTCGCGTGCTTCAACACGCAGAGGGCTTGCTGACAGAGGCCATGATTTTTCGCCTTGAAGATCTGCCAGGAGGGATGTACCAGGTTCGTGTTCGCAATGAAGCCCAAGACCTTAGCTTTAGCACCAAAGTCGCTTTGGTAAGACCTTAGCTGGACTTTATCCAAAATGCTGGTCATAACCCCATAGCGGTGTCACCTTTCCGATTCCCGGAATATTCGATCCGCGGGACCTACCTTTTTCATAGGACCGGCAAAAGCGTTTTAATAAGGGTTTCTTTACCAAGCATAGTGTCGCCTGCCGCGGGCCTTACTTTTTTTGAAAAAAGTAAGCAAAAAACTTCGGCATTCCAGGCCT
>CAZFPQ010000136.1:0-17302 GCA_964521065.1 uncultured Bacteroidia bacterium
CCAGATCAAGGAAGAAAAATCGAGTTTGGCGGGCCAATCGAGCTTTTTCTAACGCTGAGATGCTATGGAAGATCAAGCAAAAGTGCATAATTGTTGTTTAACTGTTCCTTAGGGAACTAGGTATACCCCAACGGAATACAGCAAGATTACCGGCGGGTGTTCTACCCCATCAGGCCAAGCTGGCCCCTCATTTAGGGTGGCAGCTAGACCAAGTTGAGCTGTAAACCACTTTTTCCCACGGTAGATAAATGAGGCCCCCAAAGCATCTTGTGTAAAACCTTCCCCAAAACCCTGATGCCAATAAGTAGCAGCAATCATCGAACTGCGGATTTCTGGACGTAGATGGAAAGTCAGCGCTCCTCCATAGCCAAACAATCCCGCTCCTCCTTGAATGCCTAGGCGTGGAGTCAGCAATACTTCTAAATCAGCTCCTACCAGCGACCCTCCACCCTGGAAGATCCCCAAAGTGATGGCAGTGCGGTTTTCTATTTGGGAAAATAAGAATGTGGGTAGGATCAGAAGGAAAAATAAGATCTTCTCTTTCATCGATGCCTGTATGCGAATTGACTATTGTATAAGGCTATAGGTAAGTCCAAGGGATAAAAATAGTTTTCCCCTCCCAAATAAAGGCAATATCTACCTATTGAAAGCCTCTGTTAGCCTTCAGCCTCTTCAATCTTCCGCTGCAAACGCTCCTGCTTTTTGCGCAGTTTTTCTTCCTTGCGGATACGCTTCAGCTGTCGGCGGCTAGGTCCATAGTCTTCGGGATCTTCTTCGATGGAAATGTGCCAGACTAAGCCAGCCCCAACGGACAACATGTCCCAGGTGCTCCCGATCTCGCGTTGACGCTCGGGGAAGACAAAGCTGGTCTCACTAGATTGGTAGGTCAAATGCTGATAGTTGGCCCAAAGGCGAATTTGACTTTGCCCCAGCTTTCGGAAGCGATAAGCCAAACCCAAGCGACTTTCAAATGAGTACTCCTGGCCTACCCCCTCAAAATTTCGATTGGCTTGATAGGTGCCATAAGAAAGAGTGGGCTGTAGGCTAAACCTACGATCAAGGAAGGGGAGAACGTAGTCGTAATTGATGCTGCCTGAAAGGGATATAAAAGGCCAATACACGTAGCTACCAAAGGAGTTATCGACACGCCCACGTGGAAAGCCTTGGATCAGGTAAAAGGTATAGTTGACCCCTACGTAGAGATTGTCCCAAACATTGAGTAGCACGCCTAAGCGCACGTTGCCAACTTTGTAATAACGCAGGATCTCGTTGTCTAAGGTGTCCCATTCCGCCCAGTCCCAACGAGCGGCCGTTGTGTCTGTAGCGGGGGTGTAGCGCTCCCCCCGATAAAAGTCCCGATAGCGGGCGTAAGGAGTAGTAAAGCCAGGGTCGACCACAAAACGGATGTTCCACTGCCGCCCTTCTCCTTCGGGAGGAGTCCCAAAAATTTGGGCTTGAGCGGTTCCAACTAACAACAACAGTGAGAGGAAGGCTAAACTTGCTTTTTTCATGGCAAAAAAAATTGGGCTTATATGCAGCATTGAGGAAGTTTATGTCGTCTAAGCGGTGTTTTCCCCAAGCAGACGCATTCCAAAATGAAAACGCTGCAAGGTATCTCCCCCCCGTTTAATTCCATAACCCAATTTTTTGACCTTGGGTAACGCAAAAGATCCTGCTAGATTTGGACTCCTAACTTACCCCATATCTCCCATGAAATCCTTTCTCCAAACATTTTTCCTGGGTATACTCATCCTACTGCCTGTTTCTATCCTTCAGGCCCAGTCTACCTTCACCATCAGTGGCTACGTACAAGATAGCGCCAGTTCGGAGGCCATCTTGCAAGCCATCATTTCTGCACCTGAGCAAAAGTCAGGAACCATTTCCAATGCCTATGGCTTCTATTCCCTCACCTTACCGGCGGGGGATTCGGTCACCATCCGGGTGGATTATCCGGGTTACAATCGCGTGGTACGCCGCTATGTATGGGATAAAAACCGGCGGATCAATTTTCTCTTGACCGAGAAGGAAATCCAGCTCGACGAAGTGGTCATCACAGATCAAAAAGCCCGTGAAAATGTGGAGCGTGCCACCATGGGGGTAATCGACATCAATGTCGAAGAAATCGAGTTGTTGCCTGCCATTGGGGGAGAGACCGACCTACTTAAGAGCTTGCAGCTTTTACCCGGGGTACAATCTGGCACCGAAGCCTCAGCAGGATTCTACGTACGCGGAGGCACCAGTGATCAAAACTTGATTCTCCTCGATGAGGCTCAGGTGTACAACCCTTTTCACCTCGCTGGTTTCCTGAGTGTATTCAACACCGCGGCCATCAAGAGTGTCAACTTGTACAAAGGCAGTTTTCCGGCTCAGTACGGAGGCCGCTTGTCTTCCATTCTCGACATCTCGACTAAAGAAGGAAATATGCAATCCTACCACATGGAAGGCGGCATCGGTCTTATCTCCTCCCGTTTGATGGTGGAAGGACCTATCGCAAAAAATAAGGCCTCCTTCATGGTTTCGGGGCGACGGTCTTATTTCGATCTCTTAATTCGCCCTTTCCTACGCTTTGGACAAAGGCAAGGCTATTATCTGCAGGACCTTAACGCCAAGATCAACTATCGGATCTCCGATAAGGATCGCTTGTTTCTGAGTGGCTACTTAGGGCGAGATCAGTTCATCAACGAATCCATTGTTCCGGATGTAGATACCAGCCGCATTGCCATTGGTTGGGGCAATAAGACCGCTACCGTTCGCTGGAATCACCTGTTTAATGACAAGCTATTTTCCAACCTGAGCTTGATCTACAACGAGTATGAGAGTCAGCAGGAACAGTATCAATCCAATTACGGATTTACCCAAGAGAGTCAGATTAGGGATTGGACGGCCAAGCTGGACTTTGACTTCTACCCCACCCCACGTCACCAAATCAAGTTTGGGGCGATATACACCTATCACGACCTAACTCCCAATCGACAATTTGGCAAAGTGAGGGTTACGGAGAGTCGAGACTCCACTTTCAACAATGAGAGCAAACGCTACATCAATGAAGCGGCTTTTTACATCAATGATGAAATCATCGTCAATGAGCGCATTGGGCTCAACTTGGGGGTACGCTTTCCTGGCTTTGTAGGCGATGACACCACCTACATCACCTGGGAGCCTCGGGCTACCATTCGGGTAGGGCTCACTGAGAACGCTTCCATCAAGGCAGGGTATACCCAAATGAACCAGTACCTGCATCAGGTCGCGAGCTCCGCCATCAACAATCCATTTGATTTTTGGATTCCCAGCGGCAAAGAGGTCTTGCCTCAAAGGGCGCATCAGGTAGCTATTGGCTATTTCCAGAACTTCCTAGACGACCGATACGAAGGCAGTTTTGAGGCCTACTACAAGACCATGAGCAATCAGATCGACTTCCGCGCGGGTGCCAATCCATTCGTACCAGACTACGAATCAACTCTTGTTTTCGGAGATGGCTGGTCTTATGGTGGGGAGTTTTATTTGCGCAAACGCAGTGGGCGCTTGACCGGCTGGGTTAGCTATACCTTGTCCTGGAACTACCGACAATTTGATTCCCTCAACCTGGGACAGCCTTTCTTTTTCCGCTATGACCGCCGACACGACCTGTCCATAGCCCTGGTTTATCGCTTCAACAAGCATTGGTCCTTTTCTTCGGTCTTCATTTATGGAACGGGTAATGCGATCACCCTGCCTTCAGGCACCTTCGTGCTACCAGGTCTTTCAGGCTTTACCAACGAAGCCCAAAACTATTTCGATTACACAGGTAAAAATGGCTTCCGCATGCCTGATTATAGCCGCCTAGACATTGGATTGCGATACACCAAACAAGGCCCAAAAGTCAAGCACGGCTTCCACATTGATATTTTCAACGCGCTGAATCGTCGAAATCCTTTCTTTTTATACTTAGGTACAGAATACGACAATCGTGCCAACGCCAACCGCATCGTAGGCCGGCAATTGTCTCTCTTACCGATGATCCCAACTCTGACCTACGTGTTTGACTTTTGATTAGCGATTCGATTTGGACACCATGAGAAAATATCCATTCATAGTCTTATTAGCTTTGATGGCTTCCTTGGCTGCCTGCGAAAAGGTCGTAGACCTCCAAGCAGGGGCTTATCAGCCTAGATTGGTATTGTATGGGGCTTTGCTCGCAGATTCTGTGCCCAAGGTCATGGTAGCTGAGACGCGCACCTATTACGGATGGGAAGAGTACATCAACTCTCAACTCTATGTAGAGGGAGCTCAGGTTTCTATTGCTCAAGGGCAGGAACAGGAAACCTTACAACTGGGACGCTTCACCGAAAATATTTTCAACCTCTGGGATGGGACTCCGGGAGGGTATCAACAGTTTGCCTATGAAGTAATAGGGCAAGGACAAGACTCATCCTTGCGCTTATATGAAGGGGAGCAGCGTCTAGCTAGTGGTCAATGGTATGATTTTAAGGCCTCATATGGGGAGTTGAATGCTGAAAGGAGTATTTATCTGCCTCAGAAGGGACAAAACCTAGAGGCAGAGTTTCGAACCCGAGATACCAGCTACCGCAGGGATGCACTAAGTAATGGTACTGATCAGCAGATAATCAACGCAACCAGTTTTGAGTTGGTGATCAGCTATGACATCAATGACACGGAAAGCAACCTTTGGCACAAGCCCATCATCCGTAGCGAATTTGTGGAGTTGGGCTACGTAACCTTTGATCCCAATACGCAAATATTTGATTTCGTTGATGATAGCTTCGAAGTAAACCGCTTCAACTACGCTCCATTTGAGCGCCTAGAGCAAGCTGGCCGGGTGACCTACGTAGCCCAGATTGCCAACTTTTCGGTGTTGGAGGATCAATCTACCGTTCAGGGCTGGGGGGCTAACTTAAATTATCCTCTTTCAAGCTGGCAAACCAACGACTTGGTTGATGGAGATACCATCGACGCCACCGTACACGTAAGTGTACTCACTTCTTATGCTCAAGACGAGACCATTGATTTAAGTAACCAACTTCAACAACAGCAATCTACCGCTTCTGACCCACTGGCTGAACCCGTAATCATCAATAGCGCCGACAACGGAGCCCTGGGATTGATAGGAGGTTTTGCCATCTCCCAAGAGATTGAAGTTCCCGTGCGTTTTTGGTTTTCCCCCAATTAGTCTCTCAGGAACACGGCTGCGCATGAGGTATTCTTTTCTGAGCTTATCTGTCCGTTTTGTAAAAACCAATAACCCAACCACGAATCAAAATACCATGAGAAAATATCTTCCCGTTTTATGGCTGGTTCCCTTCCTCTTGCTGGCAGCTTGTGAGAAGGTAGTTGATTTCCAGGCCTCCGCTTATGAACCCAAACTGGTCGTTTACGGAGCCCTGTTTGCAGACTCCATTCCTGGTGTCTTGGTGGGTCAAACACAGACTTATTATGGCTGGGAAGAATTCATCAACTCTCAACTCTACGTAGAGGGAGCAGAGGTTTCCTTGGGGCGGGGACAAGAAGCTGAGAGCCTGAGTCTTGGAAGCTACGCAGAAAATCTATTCAATATTTGGAATGGCAATCCCTCGGGCTATCGGCTGTTTCAATATGAAGAAGAGAACCAGGGACCGGATTCATCCTTGAGGTTATACGAGGGAAATCAAGTATTGGAAGCTGGACAATGGTACGATTTCAAAGCTTCTTACAAAGAGCTAGGTACCGAACGTCGAATTTACATTCCAGAACGTGGACAAGGAGTTAATGTAACTTTCCGGTCGCGAGACACCAGCTATGTAGTGGAAGAGCGCTACCTAGGTGCTCCTCGCGAAGAAGTGGATGAAACCGTTTTTGAGCTGGTCTTGAGCTACGAAATCAATGATTCGGAAGAGAACGTTTGGCACAAACCAGTAGTGCGCAGTGAAATAAGAGAATTTGGTTATTGGACAGTTGATCCTCAAACTGGCTTTGGCCAGTTCATTGAAGACAGCGTTACTTTGAGCCGTTTTGCGTTTGCCCCCTTCGAAAGGTTAGAGCAAGCTGGGCGCCTAGAGTACGTGGCTCGACTGGGATCGGCAAGCATCGTGAAGGTGGGTGACAATTCCTCTTATCAAAACTTTACCATGCCAATAGCAGGCTGGCAGTATGAAGATCTCTACCAAGGAGATACCTTAACCAGCACGGTCAAAGTTAGTATCCTCACTTCATACGCGCAGGATGAAGCCATTCAATATGCCAACCTCTTACAACAACAGCTTTTTACCACAGCAGATCCTTTAGCTGAGCCAGTAATCGTAAATAATGCCGAAGATGGTGCCGTAGGCATGGTCGGTGGATTCAGTACTACTGAGGAAATTGAAGTGCCGGTTAGGTACTGGTTTCGGCAGCCATGATTTAGCGGTCAATGAGATGCAGCCTCAACCCCACATGGATGTAATGGTGAAACAGGCCTCCCCGGGTTGGGTCAAGTGGAAAGGTATTAGCAGGGTTGTTACGTAGGAAAGATAAAATCGAGTATCCATAGCGGACTGAAAAGCTAAGGCGCTCTGAGAACCTATAGCTACCTCCTGCCACGGCGCGGAGGTCTGGCTGGCGGAATAGATCTGTTTGATCTTGCCCACTCAGACGTTCACTGGCTCCCAATAAAATGCCAATGACGGGTCCCGCTTCTAAACTGATGGTTTGGTTTTGGCCTCCTAGCTGAAGATTGATCTGGGTACTGATTAAAATTGGTACGCTGATGTGGTGACTACGGATCACGAAAAATCCCTGACGCTGCCGGCTACCTAGTTGATCGTAGAGAATTTCGGGCTGCAAATACCAATTGGGGCCTAGAGGATAGTTAACAAATCCTCCGATCACCAAGCCTGCTTGGCGGAATCCCCCGTCAGTATCTCCATCGATTTGGCTAATATTTCCACCTATAACCAAGCCTCCTCCGAGATTTTGACTCCAAGCGACTAAGGCCAAGCCTATCAGCAAAAGGAAAAGCAGAAGTCTTAGAGACATAGGGCAATAGAATTATTTTGCGGCTTGCTCGATGATGAAAAAACTCAGAAAGAAGAACAGTTGGACCAAATAAAGGGGGACAGCAATGGGATTTCGTTTCTCCCCAGGTTCCCTTTGAAAGAAATAGGACATAACCAAGCTCACCAGGTACCAAGCCAAAAAATTCTGAATGGGGATGCCTCCAGTTATGGTATCCCAAGTCCAGAAATCATAGCGGATGGCCATCGGTTCAATCAGCAAATCCAATAGAACCATCGCTCCAGCCGCCAATGCACTGCGGAGCCAAATATTCACGCCAAGGTCTTGGACTAGAATTCCACTGATGTACACCAGCATCAACCAATTTACCCCAATCAAGGGAGGAACTCCCCCAATTTTGAATCCCAAGGCTGTGTCATAGTGATAGGGGCCAAAAATGACGTTGGTCGTAACCCCCAACAGCTCCACCAAATAACCAGCCCAAAAGATCACAAAACAAAAAACACCAAAGCGGGTAGTCCATTTTTGGTGAAAAAGGAGAAGCAAAGAGACCGAAAGCAGCAGGTTAAACGGAATCAATTGTTGGAAAACTTCTCGCGTCTCCGGAAGGTGAAGCCCAATAACCCCTGCTTGGTGTACAATCACCAAAAAGATAATGGTCAGTCGCGTGCTGCTCTTACTTTGGAGTCGGTTTAATCGAGTGCTAAGTGTCGCCAAGGAAATAGAAAATTTGATCTAAAACTAAGCAAAAGGATGTAGGAGCGGACCAAAGTCCTAGGAAACTGCAAGCAATGGTTTCCTTCCTTCTTGAAAGATGAACAATGAACTTAGCACAAAGGCACTTGTTCGATGGCCCTCTCACTTTCTAGCTTTTCCCCCCAAATAAACCGAAAAAGCCTTTCTTCTTTTTGCCTTGCCCTTCACTTGTACCCGTAGGCTTTGACTTTACCAAGGCTTGCATATCTTCCACTGAATCTTCTAATGCATGGATCAAAAACTCATCCTCTTGCCCTGCCGCAACTTTCAAGGCAGCCTCAAAGGCACTTAATGCCTCTGGATAGCGCTGCTGATTTTGCCGAATCGCCCCGACCTGCTGCCAAGTTTGGGCCAACAAGACAGGATGAGCACCATCCATTTCCTCCCATGTGTCTATGGCTCTTTGGTAATGATTGACCGCGACATCCAGCTTGCCCTTTCTTTCCAATAAACGGGCCAACTGGCGCAGGATCGTCACTCGTTCGAGTGCCGAACTCGTTTCAGCACCAAGCTCTAAAGCCTGACCGAAGTGCTGGATGGCTTCATCTCTCATCCCAGCTTCCTGTTGCAACTCTGCCAACGAAATCAATATTTCCGTTTGAAGGGAAGCCTCTTCCGCTTCCTCCAAGGCATTTTCCAAGGCCTCCATAGCAGGAAGAGGCTGCTCCCTTGCCTGAAACAGGTAAGCCAATCCCAAGTAGCTCTTGGCCCTGATCCCGGGATTTATTTCTTCTTGGCTCAAAATGGTTTGATACAACTCCTCTGCAGATTTCAAAGCCGCCCGAGTACGAAAAGCTTCTGCCATCAACAATTGGGCATCAGCAGGCCCATCCCCTTTGGCATCCTTTACCGCTTCCATAAAACGCAAATATCCATCTCCATTCTCTTGGCTATCAGGAGATCGGAAGTCTAGATGATGGGTGAGTTGCTGCCAAAATTGAGGAGCTTCTCGTTCTAAGCGATCCGTCAGATAGCCATCGGCCCAGCAAATCATGGCAAAAGGGAAACCCTGATGTAGGATCTCTGCTTCTTCATTGATCTGAGGCAACAAAGCGGACTCAAGTTCTTGCTGTAGCTCTTTGAGTAAAGTAGCCTCCAGGTTGCCCAAGTGGATCAAATAGTACACGGACTCCTCTGGAGGAGCCGCAATAAGGTCTTCCAGTCGACGCTGAAGGGTTTCAGATAGGGACTCAACCTGGGTATTGCCGAGTTCGAGCCAAACATGCTGTAGATGTTCTGCCTGTGGGATGAGCTCATTCAACAGATCACCACGTTGCGCCAGATCTTGGTATGAGAGGAGCAACAGGGAATATTCACGGGGCTCTTGGGTGATCAATCGGTGTAAAGCGCCCCATTGAGGGTGCCCTACTAAGGAGCTAGAATGCTTGGATGCCATGGCGAGTAGGGAAATTCAATCGAAGAAAGACAGGAAAAATGAGTAGGACCTAATCAAAGATCGTCGATGATGTCATCGAACAGTTCGTCGTAAGATTTCCCATTGACAGGGGGAGCGCTTTCTTCGAAGAAATTGTCTCCATTTAATTTTGATGGAAGGGGGGGAGCTATTTCCTCTGGTTTGTTTTCAGTTGGGGCAGGTGTCGGCTGACTAGGCAACTTGGCTTGGTTTTGAAAGGAGCGATCATAGGCAGGCAGTTCTGCTCGCTCAAAATCTTGCAAGCGCTCCAACTGAGTCTTGAGATAGACTTGCATCTGGGTGAATAGATGGTCTCTCCGCCGAACCAAATCCTCAATCTCTCGCTGGATGGCTCCCCGGTCGTCTACGCCTTTTCGCAAAATTTCCTGAGCTCTGCCTTCAGCTTCACGGATTTTCAGTTCGGCTTTTTGCCTTGCATTTTCAACGGTATCTCGAGCCGACTGTTCCGCCTGCATCAAGGTACGATGTAACATATCTTCGACCTCTTTGAGGGTGCGATAGCTGGCCTTGGTTCGCTCTAATTCTTCTTTTAAGTCCTTGTGGGTTGACAATTGCTGTTCCCACTCCTGAGCCAATGCCTGCAAAAAAGCATGCACCTCTTCTCGGTCATAGCCCCGCATGACCCGCCGAAAGCTCTGTGATTTAATTTCCTGAGGAGTAATCATTTCTCTACGCTTATGCGCCACCTAAGCACGCGACGATCGTCGCTACACGAAAGTACGGAATTATCTTTTCTTAACCATATGACGCGATTTACGCTGTGTTTATGCCCTTCATTCCGTGCAAAATCTATGACTTTGAGTAGCTCAAAATGATAGGCATCCCACAACTTTAGGGTCTTGTCACGGCTAGCCGTAATGAAATAATCTCTCTGGGGAGAGAAGCTCAGGTCATTGACGGTGTAGTTGTGGGCAGGGATTTGATGGGAGTTCCTAAATTCCGTTGCCTGTAGATCCCACACCCTCAAGAAGGCATCGCGGCCTCCACTGATTAGGTATTTGGCATCTGGGTGAACGGCTAAGGAAAATACCGAATGTTCATGTGCTTTCCAGCGGCTACGCACTTCCTTTTTACTGGGGTCAAAAAGGTAAATGTGTTCATCAGAGCTGCCAATGAAATAGTAGGGTTGGTCTAGCATCGGAGTAAGGGAGCGAAGGTTTCCTTGTGCAATCCGATGGTAATACAGCTCCTCTAGATGGGGTAACTGATGGGCCGAAAGCGCTCCATGGGCGTGTAAGCACCATAGACACTCGTCGGACTCATCGTAAAACAGTCCGTAAATGCTTCCCTCAGTTTTGCGGTAAGTGGCCACTACCTCTCTGCCCTTTAGGTCTATGAGGCTTAAGGTTCCATCACTGGCTCCAATTACAAGCAGGTCCTGGCCTGGAATCAAAACCATGGCATAAATGGAATTCCCAGTCTGAAGAATTCCCTCGCCTAGATCGGCTTTGCTTTGCAGGTCCCAGCGGGCCACCATTCCATCATCCCCGGAGGTGTAAGCATAACGCTCATCACCATCAACGACCATCGCAAAGATAGACCCTCGATGTCCGGTGTATTCCCCCAGTTGCGCTACCTTCACCATGGCTTCAGGCCACTATTTGATACGTACAGATTGTCCGATCTTTAAGTCCCCAGCTACTAATCGTGGATTAAGTGACTTGAGGCGCTCCACAGATACCCCATATCGGCGAGAAATATCCCAAAGGGTATCCCCTTGCCGCACAGTATGATAACTACCACCACTAACTTGGGGCGTCGGAGCTGGGCTAGTCGCCGCTTGGGGTCGATAAGAAGAGGCTCTTGAGGCCTTGGCTGGAGTGGTATAGATCTTTAGTTTCTGCCCTACTTTGATCCGGTAGCGATACAAATTGTTCCAACGCGAAATATCGCTGGCTCTGACTCCATATCTCTCCGCAATGTTTCCAACCACGTCTCCAGACTGAACGGTGTAGTAGTAGGTCTTGGTTCCTGCTGGGGGACTGTAGGAAACACGAGTTGGCGTAGAGCTTGGCCGGGTACTGCTCACGCGAGGAGGAGCAGAGTTTCGTCGCTTGCCGTATTGAGAGCGCAAGGTATGCTCATACTTGGCAAAATAAGCAGCTACTGAACGAGGTACGCGCAATACATAGTCTTGAGAGGAATAAGGAATCCGATCCAACTTCAGCTCAGGATTCAGGTAGCGCAAATCAGCCACCGGAGCACCCGTCATTTTCTCAATCTCGCTAAATGTGATGTCCATCCGTTTGAGGTGCAGGGTATCTTGGCTCATGCGGAAATTGACCCTCACAGGATAGATGTTGTGTTTCGCAGCATAGTTAAATACATAAGTCACGGCCACAAAGGCAGGTACATAACCCCTAGTTTCTCTAGGTAAATAGGGCATAATTTCCCAAAAGTTACGCTTCCCTCCAGAGCGGTTGATCGCCTTACGCACATTGCCAGGCCCACAGTTGTATGAGGCAATGGCCAGAAGCCAGTCACCAAACTCCTCGTAGGCATTTTTCAGGTATTTGGTCGCGGCCTCGGTGGCCTTGTAGGGATCTTTGCGTTCATCTACGAAGCTGTTAACCTGGAGTCCATACATGCGTCCTGTACCCAACATAAACTGCCAAAGTCCAGTGGCTCCCACCCGTGAACGGGCATGTGGGTCCAAAGCGCTTTCAACCACCGATAAGTACTTGAGCTCAATAGGAAGTCCTGCTCGGTCTAAATATTCTTCAAAAATGGGAAAATACACCCGGCTTAGGCCTAGTACCTTGGCTGTGAGGTCTCTTTTCCGAACGGTATACACGTCAATGTAACGTTGAACGTGGTTGTTATAATCCATCGGAATCAAGGTAGGCATGCCATACAGGCGATTAGCCAATACCTGGGGAGAATAGCGAGGGACCTCATTAGCCGCAAAATCTTCAGTGTTCAACAGTAGGCTGTCATAGCTACTGGTGGTTGGTTGGGAAAAACGGTAACTTTTCTCTAAACCTTCCAAGTTGTTACCAATCGGATCTTCCTGATAGCTAGGCAGAATACCCTGGCCTCGCGGGCTGCCATCTGGCATGTTTTCTAGCAGTTTGGTCTGAGGAGAGAAGCTTTGACCGAAGGTCATCTGCACGGCGAAAAGACTCACCAAAAAAAGCAGGGACAGTTTCATTGCAGGGAATATTGCTTTTGATCTGGACCTCAATATAGGCATTTGATTTTTCACCTGCGCAAACGGGTAAGAATTGTTGGCTCCCTTGGCAGTTTTAGCCGTTACTTAAGACCTCCTGTCCTGTTATTAGCCTTGTGCAAGGCTTCTGTTTCTTCCCCTTGCAGGCCAGGTCGTTCTCTCTGCTGAAAATCTTTACCTATCCAGCTTAGGGGAATAAATTTTACCCCGAATGAAGTAAACTTTGTAGGAGAGATTCAGGTTAACCTGACCTGAAACACTTAATCGTCACCCATGAATTCCCTGACCAAACTCCTGCTAACAGCCGGCATAGTTTTTTTGTCCTCCCTGCCCATCTCAGCACAAAATTGGCAACTCGAAAAAGATGAAGCACGCATCCAGGTGTACACCCTAGCTCGTCCCGGAGAACCGCTGAAGGCCTATCGGGCTATTACCCAGGTAAAAGCCACCCCAGAGGAGGTATTAGCTGTCATTGTCGATGCCGACCAAGGGCACCAGTGGATGGATCGCTGCACTGAAAGCAAGCTAATCAAGCGCATTGATGAAAAATCCTTTCTTACCTACACACGAATCGAGACTCCTTGGCCGCTAGAAGACAGAGACCTAGTAGTTAAAACCACAATCCGCAAAGAGGGCGAGAAAATTATTTGCTCCATGCGTAATGCTCCCAATGCTTATCCTAAACAGAAGAAGGTGGTACGCATGCCCAGGTATGAAGGCAGTTGGACCTTGATTCCTCTCGCAAATGGCGCTACCCAGGTAATCAGTGAAGGAAAAACCTCCCCTGGTGGCAGCATTCCTGACTGGTTGGCTAACACCGAAGTGGTAGATTCTCCTTATTCGACCTTATCCAACTTGAGAAAGCGTCTGGAAAGCTAAGCTAGTAGGGGTGAAAAGAAGTGGGCTATGGCATTCGGCAACGCCTTCACTCCTGAATATCCTCAACGCTTCGACTCTGTTCAGCTCTCGCCAATTTGAGTGTTCCTTAGTTATGGGCCGGAGAAGAGCTTGGTAATATTGCCGGAGAATAGCCCTGTACGGCATAAAGGGCAGCCAGTTGGCGGGTCACCACACGTTCTGGTGTCATGCTCATCATCAGCTTCAAAAAAGGCTGGCCCCATCGGTGATGAATCATGCGTCCCATTTGCCAAGAAGTCCGAACGACATTCAAGGCCTTGGGTCTACGCTGCTTTTCAAATTTCTGTAGAAGAGTTGTCACAGGCTCGTCTTGATTCAGGATGTTGGCCAGGGCAAAGGCATCTTCTATTCCCTGTGCGGCCCCTTGCCCTAAGTTAGGCGTAGTAGCATGGGCTGCGTCTCCAATCAATCCTACCCTTCCTATAGACCATTTAGATAAGGGTTTCAAATCGCTCAAATCGTGCCGTAGGATTGTTTCGGTGGGTGTCGCCATGATCAGGTCTTGGATGGCAAGGTGAAAACCTGAAAAGCGATCCAGCAAGTACTCACGCCGCTGGGTAGGGAGGTCCTGTTCTCCTTGGGGTGCATTGGCTACGGCAAACCAATAAACGCGGCCTGACCCCAGGTCTGAAAGCCCAAATCTTAGGCCTGGACCCCAAGCTTCTTTCCCACTCGCGCGCAACTCCTCTGGCAATTCCATCTGGGCGATTCCTCGCCAACAGGTTTGTCCAGAATAGCGCAGAGGAGCACCCGGAAAAAGATCCTCTCTTAGCGCAGAACGGAGCCCATCCGCCCCAATTAAGAGATCCACCTTCACTGTTTCAGTTTCTTCCTGCAGCCATAATCGCACTTCATTTTCATCCTGTTCATGTCTCCGATAAGTCCTCCCCAAAGTCAGGACTCCTGCAGGTAAAGCCTGAGCAAGAATCTCCTGTAAGTCCGCTCGATGGATGGCCAGGGTATAAGGGATTGCTTCCAACGCATCAGGCTCAGGCGCACTACCCAAAGCCTTGAGATGCTGGTCCGTAATTTCTACCCGTTTCAATTTGGCTCCTGCGGTAAAAATGGGTTCCTTAAGTCCCAGCCAAGCCAAGACTTTCAAGGCATTGGGAGCCAACCAGATACCCGCACCAAGCGGTAAAATCTTGGCCGCTCTTTCTAGCACTTGCACCTGATGCCCTTGCTGGGTAAGAGCCAAAGCTGTACTCAGGCCTGCAATTCCTCCACCAATGATCGCTATTTTCATGAGGTTTTCGCAATTTAGGTCAATAAAACTAATTACGATTTAAAATTAGGTCAAGTTTACTAATTTTGAAAAAAACTGCTGAAAATATTCTCGACCAGGCGCTAAAATTATTCAATGAAAAGGGTACTCAGGCGGTCACCTTGCGCAACATTGCCCAGGCTGCGGGGATTAGTCAAGGAAATTTGAACTACCATTTCAAAACCAAATCGGACATCATCCAGGCCCTATATTTTCGACTGGTAGAGCAGCTCAATCAGGTAATGGGTGACAGTCAGGTAGAACATCCGACTTTTATGCTCCTTTTTCAGTCTGGGCAAAAAGTAATGGCAGAGATGTACGCCCATCGATACCTGATGCTGGACTTTGTTAACATCATGCGGGATCACCCTGCTATTCTGGCACACTACCGACAGCTACAGGATATGAGGCAATTTCAGTTTTTGACCTTATTTGATCGAATGGTCGCCGAAGGCCTTATGAGGCCAGAGTTATTTCCCGGTGAGTACCAGCGCATGTATGAGCGCATGAATATCTTAGGGGATTACTGGATCAATGCCCAGCTGATATTGCACCCAGATCGAAACCTGGATTATTACCTTCAGTTGTTTTTGGAGGGGCTCTTTCCCTATCTAACTGCTCAAGGGCAGGCTGCCTTTAAGGCCTTATTTGGCTTAGGCAAAGCGTGAAAAAGAACAGCTAGGAGGATGTTTCAATCAACTAAACTGGTGGTTTCATCCATATTTTTTCTACACATAATCGCAGCGCCACAGGTATTTACACCATCAGGTAATCATGAGTCTACTCAAAAAAGCCTTCCATGAACTCCTTGAGAATTACTCTTCAGATCCTGTCTATGCAGAATCCTGCTGGGTCCTTATTGAATCTCATTACCAAGAACCCCATCGTCATTATCACACCATGGCTCACCTAGAAGCCATGGCGCAGGAAGCTCAGGCTATTGAAAATCAGTTACGCGAACGCGATTGCTTTTGGTTTGCCCTGTTCTATCACGATGTGATTTATGATCCGCTGAGACAGGACAACGAGCAAGTCAGTGCCCAGGTCATGCAAAAACAGTTGGAGCACAGTTCCTTTTCACAGGTCCAACAAGTAACAGACCTGATTGTAGCCACCCAAGATCATGCCGACAGCGAGGACCATGACCAGCAACTCTTCTTGGACATTGACTTGGCGATTTTGGGGCAAGCACCCGACGTCTACCAGCATTATGCCAATCAGATCCGGGCCGAGTACCACATGTTTCCAGATTCCTTGTATCAAGCAGGGAGAAAGCAGGTATTGCAGAGTTTGCTAAACCGGCCAGCCATTTACCAGACCGCTCACTTTCGAGCAAAGTATGAAACGCAAGCACGGATCAATTTGGCGGAGGAACTTGCGAATTATTAGCAAGGCTGCTCAACCATTTATGGATCACATCAGTTGTCTGATAAAGATTCACTCATGAGTTTATTTGAGGGCCAAAAGGTAGTAGGACAGCTTGAAAAACGCAGGGGTGGATATTTCTACGTGGATGTAGCTGCGACCTTGGTCCAAACCTTTCCTCAACAACGGAAAACCCGCCTACTTTGCACCCTTGACCAAACTCTGACCTACCCTTGTGGTCTCAACCACCTTGGCGATGGGAATTTTTTCTTAATCATCAGCGGAAAAAATTTAAAACAAGTCGGCAAAAGCCTTGGCGACAGCATCTGGGTAGCGCTACTAGCAGACCCCAATCCTCTAGGGGTAGACTTGCCAGAAGCGTTAGAGGTATTGTTGGCTCAGGATGAGGAAATCAGGCAGAAATATGAGCGATTATCGATGGGAAAAAAGCGGCACATAATCCATTCTATTAAGCGAATCAAGAACATCGACAAGCAAGTACAGAAGGCCATCGAGATGATTGAGGTACATCAACCTAAAAGGTAGACTAGGCAAGCCCTAGTTCGTCTTAAGGATACCAAAATTGGGAGTAAGTCCTCTCCGTCCGAAGAAGTCATGTCAAATGGATGAGTTGGAGCGCAACTGCTCAAAAAGTTGATTCGCTAAGTCAAAGAGGTAAGCTTTTCCCTTTGGTGTGTCTTCCAATTTATCTATCAAGTGAGAAGGAATTTCATCTATACCTAGATAAGCACCAGACAAGGCACCAGCCATGGCTGCAATGGTATCGGTGTCCCCTCCTAAGAAGATGGCCTCAGCAATGGTTTGGGAAAAAGAATCACGATTTACAAGGAAACACGCAATCGCCGTAACTACCGACTCATGAGCAGCGATGCCATTTCCTAATTGGGGAATTTCAGAAGCAAAACGGATTTTCGCCAACTTCTCCAGCCTCTCCTTGAATTCAGATTGCTTGGCTTCTTTCAGTAAAGTCGAAACGAACTCTGCCTGATTCAAATCATCGGCCTGGGTTAAGGCCAAGCCTACCGCTATTGCCATGAGTGTAGTTCCTTCGATTCCAAGTGGATGGGTATGAGTTGGCAGAGCAGAAAGAATAGCTTGCTCTATTAGGCGATCAGGAGTTAAGTGAAATCGCAGGCCTACCGGAGCTACCCGCATAGCTCCCCCATTGCCATAAGAGCCTCCAGTAAAAATGGTCTTGGCAACGAGTTGATAATCTCGGCCTTCTTCCATGGCTTCAATAATGGCCCTGGCCCCTCTGCCATAGCCCCGAGAAGGAACATAATTTTCTACGAAGGCTTTGCACAAACGCTCTTCCTGGATAGATCCATTGGTAAGCAAGGTTTCGGCAACCCCAATCATCATCTGGGTATCGTCGGTATACCAGAAAGAAGGACGGGGGTAGTTAATC
>CAZFPQ010000136.1:17312-17985 GCA_964521065.1 uncultured Bacteroidia bacterium
TGAATGAGGGCATCTAGGTTGGGAAGACGGGATTGAATATAGCTGGCATCCTGCCCTTCAAACTTCCCTCCCAGGGCGTCCCCTACGGCCAAGCCGATCAAGGAGCCTTGAAAGCGTTTTCGTAAGTTCGTTTTCATGCTTATGCGAATGGAGGATTACATGTTTGCTGAAAAATTAATCTATCCTTTTCGCAGCTAAAGCCAAAATTTTCCTAAACGAAGTAGAACCGAGGTCACGAAGGAAATGCCATCACAGGAGTTGGGTTACTTTCTACACCTCGCTCATTCTTTATCTAGTGGCCCTTCATACTGCACCATCCGAGGCTGCAACTGTTCGCCCCCTTTGATCCCAAAATCCAAGGTCCTAATAGGGAAGGGTATGGTGATACCAGCTTGATCAAAGGCCCCTTTAATTGCTTTGATGGCGTCGCTCTGGGCTTTGAGGAAATCGGTTTGCTGATAAAAATCTATCCAAAACATCAGGGTAAAATTGATGGAGCTGTCACCAAACTCCTGATAATACATATCAACAGGCCGATTTTTCTTTAAGTGTGGCAGTTGTTGAATGGCATGGAGAGTCAACTCTTCGACTCGATCCAGGTCGTCTCCGTATGACACGCCGATGGCTAGGTCAATGCGTCTTTCACCTTGGGAGAAGTTCTCCAAGGCATTCT
>CAZFPQ010000137.1:0-17917 GCA_964521065.1 uncultured Bacteroidia bacterium
TTGGCAAATTCATCATCATCGCCATTGTAGGATTCTTTGCCATGCTCCGCAAGCGGATTTTTGGAGGAAAATCTGAGGAGAACTCTCAAGAGTAGGGCAAAATCATTGCATAACCGTAGGCCATTATTTCCCATTGAGTCTGAAAAGATTCAATGGGATTTTCAGTCGATGGGGTTGGTTGAAGGGATTTATCTCCATGTCCAGAACTTTGGGATGAACTAGGGGTTAAGAGATAGAGACGAAAAAAAATGATACACCCTATTGAGAGATATCTACGCCAATACGTGTCTGCCACGCAAGAGGAGGTAGAGACGGTCATCAATGGATTTGAATGCAGATCTGTGGCCAGAGGGACCTGGCTTCTGCAGCAAGGAGATGTGTGTCGCACCTTATACTTTCTAGAAACTGGTCTGGTGATGTTCAGCTCTTTTCAGGATGGGGAGCAAATCAGTAAGTTTTTTACTCTATCTCCTTACCTGTTCACGGCTCAGCAGAGCTTCCTCTATGGATCTCCCTCCCAAGAATCCATGGCCTGTTTAGAGGACTGTCTTATTTGGGAAATGCCGGCCCAGCGGGCCAAGGAATTACTTGCTCAGCCCTTTTGGGCAAATTTTATCCGAAAACTCACCCAAGAAGTCCAATACAACACAGAGCAGTTATACTTGGCGATGCAAAACCGGACTGCGGCGGATCGCTACCGGGAAATGCTGACTCAGCAAGCGGAATTAGTTCAAAGGGTTCCATTGAAATACTTAGCTAGCTACCTAGGAGTGGCGCCCCAGTCCTTGAGTCGAATTCGCAAGAAAATCATGGCGCCATGAATGAGGCGGTGCATTACTTAACCTAGGTGCAGTTTTGGGGGGACAAAATCGTGCACTTTGCGTGAAACAACATTCACGATGAAATCCATGATCTTTTTAATTGCCCTTACTGCAGTAAGCACAGAACCTCCCATCCGTTTTGCTTGTACCGAGACTACCCACGTTGCGCCCAATCAAGTCTGGGAGCTATGGACGGATTTGACTACTTGGCCCACTTGGGACTCAGGCCTGAAAAAGGCCCAGCTTAACTCTACTAGCCTCGGCTTAGGCAGCAAAGGTACCTTGATCCCAGACCGTGGACCCAAAGCTCGGTTTGCCTTTACAGAATGGGAAGAAGGAAAACAGTATGCATTTTCTACTCAATTACCTCTAGCCAAACTGGTGGTAAAGCGGTATTGGAGAGTGGATGATGGCCAGACTCTTTTCACCCACGAAGTCTCATTTACGGGCCCACTGAAGAAATTTTGGGCAAAACGGCTGGGAAAGCGCTACGAACAGATGCTGCCGCAAGTGTTGGCGGATATCAAGCAACTGTTAGAGTCCGAAGAAGGAAGACCTGAGGAGTAGCATGAGACAAAGCTCAAGGCTAAGGATAAAAATGAAACCATGCTTGCTGTATGGTAGGCTTAGGAACAGTCAAACAACAACTATGCACTTTTGCTTGATCATCCCTGGCCAGCCTGCTACTTCCTCAACATCCGGATGAGAAGAAACAAGGACCAAAGCAGAACTCTGGTCCTTGAACTGTCACTTCTTATGGAGTAGGAAACAGCCTCTTAGTTGCCGAGTACCGTTCCTATACCTATCCGGATTCCATAGGTGCCGTATGGCAGCACAAAGGTAAGTTGACTTCCTGGCTGATCAGGATCCGTATTAGGACCAAATCCATTGTTATTTTCGTCTATCACATCAAAATACTCTTGTTCTACGAGAATGGTGGGCAGATCTTGTTGCAATAGGTCTTCGTCATTTAAGACATAGCGGACCAATTGATTCCGAATGGGCCTCAGATTGAGCATCTGAGCATATGCTTCGACGGTAATGGAGATGCTTCCGGTCCGATAGCGAATTCCTAGAGAAGCAACAGCACCAAGGTTACGCGTTAATTGATAGTCTCGGGTTTGACTTAGCTTGTTGCTCACAGGTGGCTGACCGGGGAAGTTGAAGGTGTTGTCAGCATCAAAGCTTTCAGAAAAACGAGTACTAATCGGAATGATCAGACCTACTCTGGCAAAAGGGCGTAAGCCCTCATCAATTCTCCCAAAGACCAAGGTCGGGGTCAGTTGGATTTGTTGGGATTGGTTGGTGCCTAATTGAGTACCTGTTGAATCAATAAAGCTGTTATTTTGGATGGTCCGTGCTTGATATCGGATGCCTATTTCAGTTCCTTGGAGCATGTTCCAATGATAGCCGATCCTTGCTCCTGCCTGTAGTCCGGTTCCGTAGGAGTCAAACACGTAGCCAAACACATCGGGATCGCGCTCAACGGTAGTGCCAATTTGCTGAGCCCCTAATGGCAATCCATAGCTCGCATCTACGTGGGCAGAAAACTGACTAAAGCCAAGGGTCGGAAAACAGGCAAGGATACTAAGAATGACAAAAAATCTAGTCATGAGAATTGAATGTAGGGAGTTGATGATTAATAAGGAGACTTGGCTTTTAGGTCATCAATTTTCTATCGAAAAAATAAACCCTAAAGATGGCTACATGGTTTAAATTAGTCCCTAGACCCACCCAAAATCTTGAGTCAAATATTGCCAATCAATCAAGACTGAGTATTCGGTATCCCTGCTATTCTGACAGAGGATGAGTAATATTGTCCCATGTCTACGCTCAGCTATCGCATTGAATACTACAAAGCATCTCCTACAGAGAAATTCCGCTATGTATTGGGTACCAAAGGCACTAGGCCCTTACTGGTTTTTGGGGTGAATCCCAGCCGGGCAAACCAAGAAAAGCCTGACCCCACCCTGCGCCGTGTATTGGGCTTTGCTGAACAAGAGGGGTACGATAGTTTTTACATGTTGAATCTTTATCCTCAACGAGCTACCCTGCCCGAGGATTTACACCTGCGCCTACATGGGCCTGCCCATCGGCAGAACCTTGAGGCAATCGAAGAGGTGCTCCAAAAAAATCCCCAAGCCGACGCATGGGCCGCTTGGGGGAATTTGGTCACATTTCGTGATTATTTGTACAAGCGCTGTCTGCCAGAGCTACTCTCTTTGGGAGCACGCTATGGGCTTACTTGGTGGCAATTAGGCGAACCCACCAAGGCTGGCCATCCGCGTCATCCAGTTAGGGCTAGCTATCAACTGCGTTTGAAGCCTTGGGAACCTATCCCCTACCCTTTTGAATAGACCCTTATGTACTAGGTCCATCCTCTGGATGCATTAACGCACGGGTGCCCAAGCGCGGTCTCCTTCCTTGTAGGGATAAGATCCGTCATATTTTCCTGGAACTTCTAGATAGCGAAGCACCTCAGTAGCTCCTACTTTGGAGCTAAAGAAGCCCCAGATGGTCAATTGCTTCATCATATCAAAGTAGTGAGGTGGGATCCTGTCTAGTCGGGAGTCTAGGTCTCGTTTGTCCTTTTCTGCATCTGGGATGGTATCCGATTGAGCTTGAGCTTCCGCATCGAGGTCAGTGAGCAAGGCTTGACGATTTTCTGGACTCAATTCCGTGAAGTTTTGCTGATAAGCTGCCTGAGACTTTGCTTGAAGGTCTTTCATACCTGCCTGGAAGATTTTCTGCTCCTCCTCGGAGTAGCAATCGGCTACGATGGTTTGCATGAACTTCCCAATCTCCACCGCTTTTGCTCCCGGAATGTTGTCATGAGCTGGCAAAATGGTTTCGCCTATTTCATCTAAGAGGGCGACTTCCTCCGCCGTAAAAAAGCTCTGAACCTTGGTGGCTTGATCGGCTTCAGGACTCCCGCAACCTTCCAAGAAGAGCTGGGCACCAACGATGGTCCCTCCAAACATCATGGAAACGCTATATAATGCTTCTCTACGATTCATGTGATTCTTTTCTAAAAGTGAGACAATTAGCTAGCACGGGAAGATTACAGGTTTTGCTTGTTCAACTCTTTGACAGCGTGGTCTACCGCCCGAGCGGTAAAGGCCATGTAGGACAAAGAAGGGTTTTGACAAGCAGCCGAGGTCATGAAGGATCCGTCTGTGACAAATACATTGAGTGCATCCCACACTTGGTTGTAGTTATTGAGCACAGATGTCTTAGGATCGCGTCCCATGCGAGCAGTTCCCATCTCATGGATGCCACGTCCAGGAGTTCCGTCTCCCATGTAGCCCTCTACGTCTTTGAGACCGGCTGCTTCCAGCATCTCCACGGCATCATTCATCATGTCCTTCCTCATGCTATGCTCATTTTCCTTGAGCTCACAGTCGATGGCTACTACATTCAGCCCCCATTTGTCGGTGCGGGTCTTGTCTAGGGTCACACGATTTTCTTCATAAGGAAGGGTTTCTCCAAATCCCCCAATGCCCATGGTCCAATCCCCTGGTTCCATCAGGGCTTTTTTGAGATCTAGGCCCACTCCATATTCTGCTACATCTCTGCGCCAATCGCCACGGCTGGCCCGCCCCTGATAGCCAAAGCCACGGATATAGTCTCGTTTTTCCCCATTCATGTTGCGGTAGCGAGGGATATAAATGCCGTTAGCCCGTCGGCCATATTCGTACATGTCTTCAAAACCTTCCATGGTTCCTCGAGCTCCCACTTTGAGGTGGTGATCCATGAGGTTTCGCCCCAGTTGATCGCTGCTGCTACCCAAACCGCCTTCCCATACATCGGTGGCGGAATTCATCAGGATCCAGGTCGAATTGATGGTAGACGCATTGAGGAAGACAATCTTTGCCTTGTATTCGTAGGTCTTGTTGGTCTCAGCATCTAACACCTCTACCCCCGTGGCTCTTTGGGTGTCTCTATCGTATAAGACCTGGGTTACGATGCTATCTGGGCGCAAGGTCAGATTCCCTGTCTTCATGGCGGCAGGGAGGGTAGAAGATTGGGTGCTGAAGTAGGCACCATAGGGACAGCCTAACCAACACTTGTTTCGATATTGACAGGCACTGCGGCCTTCTAGGGCTTGAGTGATGTTGGCTGTACGGCCGATGATCATATGGCGCTGTCCCTGATAGGCTTTTTTGAGACGAGTCGCTACCTCCTTTTCTACGCAGTTCATCTCCATGGGGGGCATAAATTGCCCATCGGGCAAGTGAGGAATGCCGTCCCGGTTGCCACTGATACCTGCAAACTTTTCTACGTAGTCATACCAAGGTTCAATCTCTTTGTACCTGACGGGCCAATCCACGGCTATGCCGTCTTTGAGGTTGGCTTCGAAATCCAAATCCGCCATTCGGTAGCTCTGTCTCCCCCAAAGGAGGGAGCGACCTCCTACTTGGTAACCTCTAAACCAATCGTAGCGCTTGATCTCGGTGTAGGGACAGTCTTTTTCATTGGCCCACCAATCGAGGTTCAACTCATTGAGCGGATAATCTCGCTTCAATACAGGGTAGTCTTCAATCATTTCACGGGTGCGACTGCCGCGATGCGGAAAATCCCATGGTCCCTTGAGGGCGCTTTTGTAGTCTTCTACGTGCTTGACCATAGGCCCCCGCTCCAGCATCAACACCTTCAAGCCCTTTTCGGTCAGCTCCTTGGCGGCCCAGCCACCGCTGATACCTGACCCGACGACAATCGCGTCATATTCCATGTCTGCCATAAATGCTAAGTAGTAATAGTTTCGAAGTGGTTTATTCATCTAACATACAAAAGTCTACTTAGACCCTAAACCGTGACTCTGGGTTTCGTGAAAATTTGGCAGAGATTTTTGGAAATAGGATTCTATTTTGATCCCCAAACTAAGGGGCCTAGTTTGTTCATTGAATCTGCACTCCTACTTCCTTCTTAGTATTTTCTGCATGAAGCTTGTAATCTTAGATGACGAAACTGCTGGCCAAGATTTAGATTGGTCTGGCTTGATTACTTTGGGTACAGCCAGGGCTTACCGGCATACAACCCAGGAGGAGCTAATTGCTCGAGTCCAAGATGCTGAGGCCATCTTTACGAATAAGGTGCCTCTAGATCGCGCTACCCTAGCTCTTTTGCCAAAGCTACAGTACATCGGTGTCACGGCCACTGGTTATGACGTAATAGATCTAGCCGCTGCGAATGAGCAAGGGATTACGGTTACCAATGTTCCTGCCTATGGCACCGAAGCAGTAGCCCAACAAGTCTTTGCCCTCATACTGGGTCTTACCCGTGCGGCAGAATTACATAGTCAAGACGTGCGAGCTGGTGGTTGGACTGAGCGTGACAATTGGACCTATTCCATACAAGCAGTTGTAGATTTGGAAGGACTGACACTTGGGGTTTTAGGTTATGGACGAATTGGAAAAGCCGTAGCTCGCGTGGGAAAAGCTTTTGGCATGAAGGTGTTAGCTTATGGGCGGGGTCCCTTGGAAGATTCTAATATAGAAAGCCCTGCTTCTATCGAAGAACTATTTGCTCAAAGTGACATAGTCAGTTTGCATTGTCCCCTCACGCCTGAAACTCAACAATTGGTTAATAGCTCCCTTTTGTCTCATATGAAGCCTACGGCTTACCTAATCAATACCTCCCGAGGGGGATTGATCCAAGAGCATGACCTAGCTCGTGCCTTGGCACAAGGGCGATTAGCCGGAGCTGGGTTAGATGTCCTCAGCCAGGAGCCCCCCCCTGCAGATCATCCCCTATTAAAAGCCCCCCATTGTCTCATTACCCCCCATATGGCCTGGGCCTCACGTCGAGCAAGACAGCGGCTAGTAGATACCGTAGGTGAAAATTTTGCGGCCTACCTGCGGGGAGAGCCCCAGAACGTTGTCAGCAGGTAGGGGAGCAAGCGGACATAATAAGAACCCTAGGCGGGGTACGGAGGTACGGGGCATGTGGTGGCAACTATTCATTCTTATAACCCTAGCTTCGTAGGCCATATCTAGAATTCTTCTGCCCAAGTACTGAGTAAAGTCGCTACTTCTTTCGCTTAAACTGAGCAATCACCAAAATCAGTAGAATACCCAATCCTCCGATCCATGCCCAAGGCCACCGGGTCGAATCCAAGGGCAGGGCTCCTGGTTCACCACTAAGCTGATACCCAGCCCAAAAGAAGGGGTGGGCGAGCAAAGGATCGCCCCCATCGATTTGAGCGAGCTGAGCATTGCGTAGGGCCTCGCTGCGGGTTTGTCCTTCGGCCAGGCCTTGATAAAAGCGTTCCATTAACTGGGCTGAGGTTGCGTCATTTACGGGCCACCAAGTGGTTAAAACGGAGCGCGCTCCTGCGTAGCTAAAGCCCTGCGACAGGTTGAGGATTCCTTCTCCAGCTTGATATTGTCCCATCGCGGTTTCACAAGCGCTTAGGACCACCAGCTCTGCCTGCAGCCGCAATCCGAATAGCTCAGCAATTTCTAGCCTACCGTCCTCGGGTTCTGCGGGACTTAGCTGGACAAACGAATAAAGAGGGTTCTGATCGTTGACGGCTGCATGGCTGGAAAAATGGAGAATCCTATATTCCCCCGCCCGTTTTTTCAAGTCTCGCTCATTTGCGGCTTGACCTAGCCAACTTTTTCCTTGAAACATCTTGGCAATCCGTTCCGCTTCTTTCTGATGATGGACCAGCGCTTGGTCAACGTCGGCTCGGGTGGTCCCAATTGGGCCTTCAAAATCTGGAGCTAAACTTAGCAGACGGCTATCCGCCAGCGATGTCTGATGGGTTACGTTAATTAGCCATTCGGCGGAAGGTGCATAGCTGACATTGACATGCTTGAGTAAATAAGGTAAAGAAGCCCAATCCTGATTGGAAGCTGGATCTTGATCAAGCAGCAGTCCAAAGGGCAAGTAACCTAGAGGTCCATCGGGTACAATGATGACTTGCTTACGTAGAGCGGGCACAACAGCCAAGATAGGCTCCCAAAGCAAATCGTAAAGCTCCCGAGAGTAGCGGACAAAATTTTTATTCTCAGATACCGGCTGGTTTTTTGCATAAATGGACGCACGCAAGGCATCAATTTGGGAAGACAAAGAATCCAGGTTGGGCAATTCTACCAAATGCAGTTTGTCTTCGTGGACTACAAAGGCCCAGCCTTCTTTTTCCGTCAAATAGTACTCCACGAGATCTTGGCCAGACTGCTTTAACCACGATTTAACTTCTGACAAATCTGATGGGGTCTGGCTATAGCGCAACTGATAATATTCGGGATTGGCCTTGGCCATCAACTGAAGGAGGGAATCCTGAGATCTGAGAAGGGAAAAGTAGCGCTGCCTAAGTTGGAAGGCCTGCTCTGGATCTTGGTTTTGGGCGCGTGCTACTTGGCGATTTAGCCGCACCAAATCTGCTCTCAGCCTATTTTCAGCTCGGACTAACTCGCTAGGTAGGTTGCCAAAGGAGCTGGCTTGAAGTGCTTGTAAATTTTCTCGTAGCCTTAAGGCTCTACTAGCTTCGCTTAACTCCCACGCTAGCTGTAGGGCAGAAGGATCCTGCTCCTGCTGGTAGAGTGTGAGGATGGCTCTCATAGTTCCATTCTGAATGGGGCGGGCGATTTCCCGCAATCGGGTATCAGAGCCAGTTAACTGATAGGTTCTTCGTAGGGTATCCAATCGGCCTAATGCTAGCTGGTAGGCTTCATAGCTTTCTTTCCATTTTTTTTGTTCCCCCAGCCACTCTGCCCATACTTTAGCAATCTCTAGGTCTATAGGGGCAAGTTTTTGTCCCGCTTCTTGCATGGCCTGCTTGAGAATTTGAGTGGTCTTATCAGGATCTTTTTTCCAAAGAGCCTTGGCTAGGTGAACCCGGGAGAATCGCAACTGTGGGTTGCCTGGAGCCATCAGCTTTACGCGCCAATCTAAGCTCTTTTTAAAATACGATTCTGCTTTTATGCTATCCTCCAACGCCAAATAGGCCGTACCAATTAGTTCATTGATGATAGATAGGCGCTGATGCCCTTCAGGATAAAGCTTGCGATACGGGTTTTGGATGGTTTGAAGTTCTTTCAAAGCCCTGTGAGGCTGATTTAGAGCCAGGTATGCCCTACTTAGTTGCATATAACCATCATACAAAAAGCTTTTGGGAGCTTTTTCCCATTGCTGTTGTAATTCAACCCTTTTCTTAAAGTAGACCAAAGCAGAGTCTGGTTGCCTAGAATCCAAAAGGGTCGCTCCTAGATTGTTGTATTTGACGCAAAGAGAGCGCTGATCATGTGAAGGCTGGATCTTGTCTAAGGCTATGCTTTGACTCAGGTAGCGAATGGATTGTTCGTGATTCCCTAGCTGGCGATATGCCACGGCGATGTTGTTGTAGACACTGGCTTGAGACATAGAGTTGCCCGGGGCATTCCATGGAAGTTCATCTGCGAACACCAAAATTTTCTCATACCAAGCCAGAGCTTCATAAAGTCGACCGTAATTGCGGTTGATGATGCCCAGGTTGTTGTAGGCCGCAAGCAGATCAAATTTTTTCACCGTCGAATCTGCCTCCCACATCGATACGGCCTTGGCCATATGGAAAAGAGCTGTGTCAATCTGGCCAGCTTGATAGGCCATGATGCCATAATTATTATGGCCTTGAGCAATATCAGAATGGCCAGGTGGAAGTATAGACTTTCGGGCCGCAAGTACCTCGCGGACAATGTCTAGGGCCTCATTGAAACGACTAGCCTGAAAAAAGGAGATCGCTTCGCCATTCTTCGATTCAGCTTCTCGAAGATTGGGGCTGCCCCAGATTTCCTTTGCTAGTTGAGCGGCGTATCGATAATAAGGGATGGCTGAATCTGGCTGAACCAGAAATTGATGGTATTCGCCTAGGCAATAGTTGATCCGATATTGGATGGATGGAATTGCTTGCTTAGCCTTTGCCTTCCAAGAGTAAATAATGTCACCTATTTCATCAGAGGGACGCGACTCGGCTTGATTCAGTAAGCTATCGCTATAAATGTAAAAAGAAGCACTGTCTTGTAAAGAAACTGACTGGGTCCAACCGCTTTGTAACCCAATAAGTAGGACCATCCATCCCAGGCATTTGGCGTAGTAGCTCCACACTCGTCTTCGCATACTTTCTTAGTAGATGGAAAGATGTTGCAGGGGTGATATATGAAAAATATTATTCATTAATCTGCTTTCTCCAAATTTCCTTTGCTATTTCTTCTGATAAGTTTTCAAACCTAGTCAAAGCCAAGGGAAGATTGTCTGTGTTCAGCTGGTTAATAGTTCAACGATTTGCCCCTTGCTTCATTGCTCATTCTGCTTTATGCAAGTGAGAGTCGAGGGTAAGGCTTGCTAAATGACCCTGAATTTCTTGGGCGATATCCACCCAGTTGGTCTCCATCATCATCACGTGCCCCAAGTCTGGATAAATGTGGACGGGTATGTCATAGTAATCACCCGTGGCAGATACGTCTCTAGCCAAGGCCAGGCTATCAAGTTCTGCCCCTAGAATCAAAAGGGGAGTCCGCTTGACTTGTTCTTTGTTGATCTTTGGCCAAAGACAACCTGCTAAGGCCAAGGCTGATTCTCTCACTGTAAGATGTTGAAATCGTTTCCTGATTTGATCGGATACTTCTGTTGCCAGCAAACCCTTTGGGGCGGGATACGGCCTGGTCCATTCTGGTTGAAGGGTCAAGATGGTGTATGCGAGTAAGCGTTGAGGATGTCGCATCATCAGTTGAACGGTGTGCTTCATTCCGAAGGGCGCCAAGGAAGCCAACAAACAAGCTCCTAAAGCGGGTCTATCCGTATGAGAGAGGTATTTCTGAATAATGAGTCCTCCCATGGAGTGTCCGACCAGATAAGCAGGTTTAGTCAGAAAAGCCAAGAGCTTATCCAATTGCTTGACATAGTCTTTGATCCTGTAAGCAAACAAGGTATGCCAATAGGGCTGGTGATGGGGGTCCTTGAGAAAGATGGCGTAAGTAGGGTGGCCCTGCTCTGCGAAATATTCTAAGAAATTTCCCTCCCAATTATGTGCGTCCATGAATGCCCCATGTACCAATACTATGGGCGCTTTGGAACTTTCCTTTGGACCAGCAAATAAATATTTCAAGCCCTCATGCTGCTCAAAAATAACTTCCATGTACCTGATGTATTTAGGCTAGTTTCCGCATGACGATGGCCGTACTAGAGCAGATCTCTTTGAATTCTGGCGTTTCCTGAATCTCAATGGGAGCATCTTTGCGGTCGATGGCACTGTATCCGACTTTGTCAAAAAAGCCTTGGGCATCGGTGGTCAATAAGTACAGTTCTTTAGCTCCCCGCTCAACAATTTCTTTCTCTAAGGCCTCAACCAAGGGCTTGCCCAGACCTTGTCCCCTGAACTTAGAGGAGATCAGGATGGACCGAACCAATGCAATGGCTTGATAATCCTCAAAGCCTCCCCAGCCAATGACCTGTCCCTCCCGAGAAAATTCCACCAGCGTCAAGGGTACTCTTTCCCAGTCTTCAACGGGTAATCCTTCCTGGATCATGTAAGGCTTTACCGCATCATAATCCCTAGGAGAAAGCGGTTTCGGTTCTAAGTTCACAAGCAAAATTGGTTAAGTTGGTTGGGGCGCAGCTTGGCTTTCAATGGGGTTTCTTTGGATAATAGGAAATAAATATCGTCAATATTACTGTATATTTCAGGACCTGTTTTGCCCTTAGGCCCTTTACCCCTCATTTAAATTGTCGCTTCCAGTCTCTGCTATGAACAAGCTGAGGAGATGAGTTACCTATCATGAAAAGAAGAAACTTTATCAAAGTCGGGGGATTGGGATTGGCTTTAGGCAGTCCCGTTTTAGCTTGTACAAAGCCAGCGTCTCAGCCCTCTACCCATCTCGTGAAGCCCGTAGTGGTCTCTACATGGAGACATGGATTAGCCGCCAACCAAGCGGCCTGGGAAATCTTGGATAAAAGCGGCCGTGCCTTGGATGCCGTGGAAGCGGGCGTGAAAGTTGTAGAAGCAGACCCTAAGGTCCGCACCGTTGGGATTGGTAGCTACCCAGATAGGGATGGACACGTCACACTTGATGCTTGCATCATGAACGAAAAGGGAGATTGCGGGTCCGTTGCGTTTGTCGAGGATATTTTACATCCGATTTCATTGGCACGACAAGTCATGGAGCAAACTCCACACGTCATGTTGGCTGGTGCAGGAGCTAAGCAATTTGCGTTGGAGCAGGGGTTTGAGACGGTAGATTTACTTACGGATCTTTCTCGTCAAGAATGGGAAGCCTGGAAGCAAAAAGGAGGCGATGCACGGATACCGATTAATATAGAGAATCATGATACGATCGGCTTGGTGGCGCTGGATAAGGAAGGAAATCTCTCTGGGGCTTGTACCACCAGCGGTGCCCGTTACAAATACCACGGCAGAATTGGAGACTCCCCGATCATTGGTGCTGGACTTTATGTAGACAATGCCGTAGGAGCTGCCACTGCTACAGGCTGGGGAGAAGCTGTAATTCGTGCGGTTGGCTGTTTTTTGGTCGTAGAATTCATGCGGCAAGGACATGCTCCCGAAGACGCATGTCGCATGGCAGTAGAGCGGGTGATCGAAAAAAATCCTGATTGGAAAGAGATCCAGGTAGGTTTCTTGGCTTTGAATAAAGCTGGAGAATATGGTGCCTACTGTATTGCTCCTGGCTTTGACTTTGCGGTTCAGGAACCAGGGGAGGATCCTAAGCTTGTGAAAGCAAATAGCCGCCTTTGAGTTCAAATCTCGCAACTTTTATCCGGGAGGTACGCATAAGCAGTGCTGAGTAAGCCGTACTTTTGTCCAAGTAACTGCCTGTATTGTATTGATCCTTTTAGGAACCCGTCTCCCATGTCAACCCCAAGAACCACCATCTCACGCCTTGGCAATCGAGCCAACTACGATTTTGATGCCATTGCCTCCATACTCGATGAGGCCTTGCATATTCAAGTAGCATATGTGGAATCCAGCGAACCGCGTCTGGTTCCAACGGCCCATGTTAGGGTAGGCAAATTTCTTTACCTACACGGCTCAGTCAAGAGTCACCTGATCCAGCAATTGGCTGATGGGCGAGAAGCCTGCCTGAGTGTCGCGATAATGGATGGACTTGTATTAGCCAGATCTGCCATGCATCATTCCGTCAACTACCGCTCGGTGGTGGTTCATAGTCGAGGCGAGATGGTTACGGAGGAAAAAGAAAAATGGAAAGCCTTGGCGGCTTTTACCGAAAAACTGATTCCAGGTAGATGGGATGATATCCGTCAACCAGATCCCGGAGAAATGAAGGCCACAGCTGTCCTACGGTTTTCACTTGACGAAGCCGTGGCTAAGATCCGACTGGGTCCACCTTCTGATGCGGCACCGGACTTGAACTTGCCGATCTGGGGAGGGGTGATTCCTTTGAGGCAACATCGCGGGCTCCCCGAAGCAGATGAACACAACCAGGTGGAGTTGCCCGCCTATCTACGCAATCAGGCTAGGTGACTTCATTTCCCTGCCCTGTTTCGAGATATTTGTAAGCTTCTTGATCAGCAAGACGCCGATATTGACTGATGGCTGTTTTGACCAAGATCTCAAAACGGGTTTCCTTGTCCATTCCCTGTTCAATTAATGCGGCATTTAGGCTTTCTAGGTTGGCCAACACGCTGAGTTGGAGGATGTCGGCATGATCGCGCTGGTTGCCTTTCTTGGCCAATTCTGGGTGGTCTTCCTTCCATTGACGGGCCGTTTTTCCAAAAGCAGCCATGTTCAGCAAATCGGCCTCATCTGCATACACCAGCCAGGCTTTGTCTGATTGCGTGCGCAGTTTGGGGAGAATCACATCCCGAATGGTGTCTGTATGCAGACGATAGTTTACCTTGGTGAGGAAGCGACGATAATCCCACCCTTGGGCGAGGCGCTGCTGTTCTTCCCGCTTGAGTCGGTCAAACTCTTTGATTAAAATCAGTTTGAACTCAGGACTGATCCAAGCTCCGAACTCAAAAGCAATGTCTTTATGAGCATAAGTCCCACCATATCGGCCCGCGCGGGCCTCCAAACCAATCGCTCCCGTTTTGGTCACCCACTGTTTAGCAGACAGTTTGAATCGATTGAGCCCTGCTTCCCTCATAATTAGGTCGAATTCGACCCAATTAAAATCTGGATTGTGCAGGCGCTCCCAAACCCCTAAAAACTCTACGGTATTTTTATTACGCAACCAATTCTTGATGTCGTCACTTTCGGCCATGTCTGTGAGACAGATGTACTCCTGCTGATCTCGACGAACCAACGTGATTTCGCGATCTTGGACCTGTATTTTCTCAGAATTCTTTTTCTTTGCCATGCAAAAAAGGCTAAAAGGAGAGTTTTGCGTACCTAAACCCACTGGTAAAGTTACGTAAATCTCATTGGCTTAGCGATTTCCTGATATTTGAACCCTCATGCGTAATCCTATACGCCGTAATCGCAAGATTGGCACTCGTTGGCAAGGGCGCGGCAAAAACAATCGACACCTAATCCCGTGGCCAGCTGCTACAGATCGATTTTTTTTTCGAGCGCCTTGGGAAGTATCAGCGGGAGATTCGCCAGATTCACGGCAGGTCCTTTGTCTTTGTCATAGAGGAAAACCGAACAGGCAGCCTGCACACCTGTAGCGTGGATGAAGTAGCTAGCGTATTGGCTCTAGTCCCCCCAAAAGATTTAGAAGCTTTAAGCTTAGTGGTATTTAGGCAGCCTACCCGTCGCCAGGAGGTCCTTTCCCCTGTTTGGGGCCGACTGATCTACAGTTTTGATTTTGAGGGATTTGCCCAGCCAGCTATCATCTTAGAGGCGATAAGTTTGAATGCTAAGCTAACCCGTTCTAGCAGGCAAGGTCCAGAGGAGCAGGCCGAGTTTCAGAGACTGCTTGATGATGGGCATCTTTTTAAAAGGAAAGGAAATTATTTCATTGCTCCCCTGGTGGCAGAGGCCTGCCGCCGCACACAGCTCTATCGCACTCTCCCTCATGAGATTGGACATTACGTCCACTATTTACAAGAGGTTCAGCGTCCCAATCAATTTGACGCATCTGCTGATGGCTACTTTGAGAGCGTAGAAACATATTTTGGGTTGCCAGCTAAGGAACACGAGGCATTTGCCCACCGATACGTAGAGGAGTTCAAACTACGGCTTGGAGACATGAGCCCCTAAATCATATATTTTGATGTTCATATGAAAGGTGTTTAATTGTTCTGGCCGAGCACCTCAGCTCCGGACAATCAAACATTAACTACTTCTATCATGAGAATCTTGCGCTACAGCCTAAGTGTAATTCTGTCTTTGTTCGCTTTTTCTTGGGTTTCTGCTCAAAGCATTGAAGGAACCTGGGAAATACGGATGCCTGACGATGAGGGGAATGAGCGAATCGCTCACTTTACCGCTAAGGAAGGATCTTATCAGTTAGATTTCAATGCGGACGGTGAGATTGAGGTTACGGGAAAGTATGAACTGGCGGATGGCCAAATGACTATCTGGGACACGGGGGGAGATCCCAAGGTAATGTGCCCGGGTGAAGCCAAAGGGGTATATGCCGTGACGATTACAGATGCTGAGTTGACCATGAAGATGATCAGTGATGAGTGTGAAGGTCGAGGCTCCATAGGGGTCATTACCATGACGCGAAAATAGAAATTAGGGCGGAGCGGATGACCGCCTGGATAGTCACCCTAAATGCAGGAAATTGGGGGTTTTCGATAGGGGATGTGCGACTTTGTACATCCTCTATCTTTTTGTTTTTTTTGCCAATTCAAAAGCGACTTGTTCGTCTGAGTGAGTGGAACCTCCATTAGCAACTGTTAAAAGCCTTATGAAACAACTACTATACTTGACCATTTTAGGCCTTAGTGTGTTAAGCTTCTCGGGGTGCGAAGCGATGAAGCAGCGTACCAAGCAAGCAAGCCCCGAACAAACAATCAGCTATACCTTGGCTGGTACAAATGGAGAAAGTGCAGAGATACAAGTGTTTTACAATCGCCCTGGTAAAAAAGATCGAGCGATCTTTGGGGAGTTAGTCCCTTACGGAGAAGTGTGGCGCACTGGAGCCAATGAAGCAACCACGTTTGAGTGTAATGCAAATTTATCCATAGGCGGTGAGACCTTGGCAGCCGGGACTTATACTCTCTGGACTATTCCCGGCGCGAATGAATGGCAGGTGATCTTCAACAAAGAAATGTATCCTTGGGGGATTAAATTCAATGGGAAAGCCTCGCGAGATCCTGAGTTTGATGCGCTTCAGGTAAGCGTCCCTGTCGAATCCCTATCGGAAGTCATTGAACGCTTTACCATCGACCTACAACTGGAGGACTCTAGCCACCAGATGACCTTAAAATGGGATCAGACCCAAATATCTGTCCCCATTTCTTTAGAGTAAGGGAGAAAGAAGATGGGCAAGTAGAAAGAGAAATAGTAATCAACTACACCCTTGATAGGATACCGGTTTTGCTTCGAGCAAGACCGGTATTTTCATGAGATGTAGAAACAAAAAAAAGGGACGCTTCCGAGCGGAAGCTGTCCCTACAGCACAACCATGAAAACACAATACTTGAAGATAGATCCCTTGGCGCAAAAATCCAAAGTTTAGACACTATTTTTGAAAAATTTAATATCAAACCTACTCGCTCTAGGTTCTACCTCATCCCTTACCTGTTCTTAGTTGCCTGATTTTCAAACTGCTCATTTAAATCAGAGTCCTGAATCAGGTCGGCATAGACCTTTTCTCGGAGGTCAAAAAAGAAGTCTGGAATTTCCTGCCATGCCTTGGGCTCATACCGATAGGGTAAATGAGAAAGGTTGGGATGTCGAACAAAAGAGTCGATAAGCTCTTCTTCCACTTTCATGGTTAGGTAGTCGGTATGCCATTCATAAAACTCCTCGATGGCGTATTCGAGTCGATTTCTGTGTACATGTATATAGTCATTGCTAAAGCGATGCATGATTCGCTTGAGTGACCAATGGTCGCCTGATCGTCCGTACTCTACCAGCAAATACCCTGAATCAAAGAAAAGTCGATAACGACGGCTGGGTAAAACAAAATTGTTCAATTTCGGATAGGCGTAATCGTGATTACGTCGAGCCATCCTCTCATAGCGCACGATGGCCCAAGAGTCTCTATCAATGGTGATGTGACCATACTCTCGCCCTTCCCCCCTGAGGTCTACTTCTTCAAAGTTGCTGATTCCATGGTATTCGCTGGTATAACTGGGACAACTGTAGCTGATTACGTACCGGGCCTGGGTAATGGTGTCAAAAGAAAAGTCCACTAAGTTGTGAAAACTCGGATGTAGGATGGTCGAATTCAGTTGGTAAGCAAAGTTGTGAAGCATCAGAAATGCCATCCCTTCTCCATAAGCAGACATGTCAACGTAATAGCTCATTTCAGAGCGACGAATCTCAGGCAAAGCGTAGGCAAGATCAAACTTGAGAGATTTCTCTTCAGTTTTGCGTTGATGTAAGACCACCGCTTGGGCTTCAATGAGGTTTCGGTATTGGCCATTTACTCGATGGTATTGGCGATAAAAGCCGCGCGAAGCATGACTTTCTGATAGGTAGTTCTCAGGAATTGCTGCTACTGCTTTAGCCACTACCTGCCTCGCTGACAATCCCTCCAGCAACACCTCATCTAGCTGGGCCGCACGAGGGCTTACTGGTATGAGCTCTGTCCCCTTATAGCTAGGTAAATGGATGATTTTTTCCCTCAAACCAAGGCCTGAAACATATAAATGAAGGCTATCCTTGGCTTCTGGAAGATAAAAGCGAACTATGCCCGCCTCATTGCTCAAGGTATATTCGCCTGTTTCCTGTAAGCGTACGGTAAGAAAAGCCATGGCCTGACCATCCTCTTGATGGACAAGTTTGGCCTGGAAAAAGACTTGGCCATAGACCTTAGGAGAGATTAAGGAGCATCCCAATAAAATACCAAGTAGGAGGAGTTTTACGTTTTTCATGCAAGTCATCAGGGCTAAAGTATGGTGATAAAAGTAGGAGGGCTAAGAGGAATAATTTTTGTCAGCTTGGAAAATCAAGGCCATAAAAAAGCAAGATAAGCAGTTTAGCATCATTGTGTTTTTTGCTAAAAATTTTATATTTT
>CAZFPQ010000138.1:0-17889 GCA_964521065.1 uncultured Bacteroidia bacterium
AACTCCTTAACTCCTTAACTCCTTAACTCCTTAACTCCTTAACTCCTTAACTCCGCTTTTCTTCTTAAGCTATTTGAACGGCCTCTTCAGGCGCTTGGTTAGCCTGATTGAGGCATTTTTTTACCCAGAAGTAAGAAGCACTTCCCCCAGCTGCATAGGCAAGGGCAATGGAGGCAAATACGCCGGGTAAGCCAAAGAGGTAAGAACCCAGGTAGGCCATGGGTAGGTAGACCCCAAACATCATACTGATGGTAATGCCCGAGGCGACCAAGGGGCGATTGAGGACATTTAGGATGGTATTGTCTAGGGCGTAAATACAGCGAAAAGCATAACCGAAAGGGACGATGCTGAGGTACAAACTCAGGGCAGCGACGACCTCGTCACTTTGGGTGAAGACTCTCGCTATGGGCTCTCTGGCCGTCCAAATAATGACCAGCATGAGTATGCCCCACAGCAAACCAAAACGCTGACTATTGTTGATCCCTATTTGAAGTCGATCCCATTTTTTGGCCCCTAAATTCTGCCCTACAAAGGGGCCCAAAACCGTAGAAAGGGCCACCACCACCATAATGGCGAGTAGATCGACCCGAGACGCTACTCCAAGGGCTGCTACGGCATCTTCCCCATACTGACTGACCAGATTGGTTATCAACGCAGTGGTCAGAGGCACTACCAAGTTGGTGGCAGCGGCAGGAAGCCCCACATATAAAATACCTTTCCAAGACTGCATCACCTGAGGCCAGGTAGGAATCTCCCTCGTTAGCATTTGGTTGCGCTGTAAAACCAGCAGGCCTATGACCAAGGAAAGGCCTCGGGCTATGACGGTCGCTAGGGCAGCTCCTTGAATGCCTAAAGCAGGAATGGGACCTGCCCCAAAGATGAGTAAGGGGTCCAACACCACATTGAGAATGACCATGGTCGTCATCAGGGCAGCAGGGGTTCGGGTATCTCCGTTGGCCCGGATGGCGCTGTTCCCTACAAAAGGGACTATCACAAAGGTTACCCCGATGTACCAGGTATACATGTATTCTTTGACAAGGCTCAAGGTCTTACCTTCGGCCCCCAGTAGCCTAAACAAGGGGTCTACCGTCAGGAGTCCTAGTACGACGAAGGTCAAGGCAAAGCCTACCGCCAGTACAATGCTGTCTACGGTAAGTCGGCGAACTTTTCCTGCGTCTTCTTCTCCAATGGCTTTGGAAATAATGGCCGAAGCTCCCATGCTCAGTCCCATACCAATAGCCCCTAAGATCAGCACCACCGGCAAGGTAAATCCCAAGGCGGCCAGGGCCATCTTACTTTGCTGTTCAGCGGTCAGACTTGGATCCCCCAATAAATTTTCTGGTCCCCAAGTCCCTATTTTTCCTACAAAAAAGGTGTCTACTAGGTTAAAGGCCACCATACTGAAAAGGCCTAAAATCATCGGCAGGGTAAGGCGGGCCAGCTGTTGGTTGATGGGCCCTTCGGTAAGCTTGGTTTTGCGACGCATACAGAAAATATAGCGAGATGTGGCGAGGAATGGCCAGTAGGTAAAAGCTTGAAAGTCAGTCAGCTTACCGCTCTGTGCTCATTGCATGTTGTTGCCCTCCTACTTATGGCTAGCATTACCAAGGAAAATGTGTGATGGAATAGGGGTAATTATCTGCTTGCAAGAATTTATCTCAATATCCCATCTCTCAATAGCTCAGCATTTATTTAAGTGGGGGGAAAACTACCGTCGATTTAACGGGAGATATTGGCTTTAGTTTTGAAGAGCAAGTAAATGGGCAAAGCTCACCATCCTTACTGTTCCAGCGGATTGTAAATAAACGTAAGCATCAAGAGGTAAGATAGGGCCAAAAGCATGATGGCAATCTTTACGAAGATGGGATAACGGTCTTGGACAATGCGATAAGACAAATCCTGTACTTGCCCCGTTTCTAGGCGGGAGATTTCTTCGAAAATGCTTTTCAGCCTTTCTGGAGCAGTCGCGCGGTAAAACTTGCCAGAGGTAATGTCCGCGATTCGCTTAAGGGTAGTTTCATCTAAATCGGACTCAGCCTTTCCTCCGCTAACCAATTGATAAAGCTCGCGGCCAATGCCTATGCTGTAGATTCGAATGTTTTTTTCACGGGCGAGTTTGGCGGCCGAAATGGGATCAATCTCCCCTTGGTTGTTGGCCCCATCGGTGAGCAAAATGATCACTTGAGACGGGTTGCTACCGCTGCCGAGTCGGTTGATGGCTGTGGCAATGGCGTTGCCCATAGCTGTCCCTTGGCGAGGGAGCATGCCAAAGTCTACATCGTCTACTAGGCGCTCCAAAAAAGCATGGTCCAAGGAAATTGGGGCGTAGCTCAGGGCTTCGGAGGCAAACAAAACCAGCCCAATTTGATCAGAGTTGCGCCCTTGAATGAAGGCTTTGGCGTTTCGTTTGGCTACTTCCAGTCGATTGGGAGCAAAGTCATCGGCTTCCATGCTGCCACTGACATCTAGAGCGATCACTATATCAATTCCCTCCGCCTTGCGCTGACTTACCTCATCGGCTGCTTGGGGACGAGCAATGGCAATCACCAACATGGCAATAGCCATCAATTGAAGCGCTCTGGGTAAATGCCTTAAGACCGCGAGATCGAGGGCAGGCTTCTTTAGCTTGATAGGATCATAGCTCAACCTGATCACCAATCGCTGACGCCGGTAATACCTCACGTACCAAAATAGGTACGCGGGAATGAGCATGAGTAGCAACAGGGCTTCAGGATTTGCGAATAGGTCTATGCCTAACCAAGTCTTCAAGTATTTGCGATCGTTTGTAACAAATTAACACCGAGTAGGGCAGGCAAACAAGTCAATCAAGAAGGATTCTTACGGGTTCAGTCAGATAATGGCATGGTCCTTCAGGCTGAAAATTTGCGAAAGGAAATAAGAACGTTGGGGAGATCCTTGAAGCCTCCCCATGTGCGAATCAATCTTCGTCCTCTATGACATCTACTACAGGAGGATGATCTTGATTGGCCACCTCCCAAGCTGTCGCAAAAACCAGCCCAGCTATGCGAACTACCTTCTCAAATCTTATTTTTTCTGGATCATCGGTAGGTTTGTGGTAGTCTTCGTGGGTTCCATTGAAGTAAAAAATAACGGGGATACCCTTTTCTGCGAAGTTGTAATGGTCGCTTCGATAGTAGTACCGATTGGGATCCTTCTCGTCGTTGTAGGTGTAATCTAAGGTCAAGTTGGCAAACTGTTCGTTAACAGATTCGCTCCATCGGTGCAAATCAGTGCTGAGTCGGTCCGAACCAATCAGGTACACGTAGTCGAGTGAATCAGCTCGTTGGCTGTATTTGGGATCAATGCGGCCTACCATATCGATATTGAGGTTAGCCACCGTGTTTTCTAATGGATAAAGGGGATGGTCGGTGTAAAAACTAGAGCCCAACAATCCTTTCTCTTCTCCCGATACCGTCATGAATAAGATGCTGCGACGTGGCCCATGGCCATCCGCGGCTGCTTGGGCAAATGCTTCGGCTACGGCTAGTACGGTGGAGGTACCAGATGCGTCGTCGTCGGCACCATTATGGATTTCACCTTTGCGATTAACTCCCACGTGGTCATAGTGCCCGGTGACGACCAAAACCTCTTCAGGGAATTCGGTGCCAGGTAAGAAGGCAAGAACATTGGAAGCTTCCTTGCTGTCAAACTCTGCTTCGGTGTTCACTTTTAAGTTCACCTTCTGCATTTTGAGTTTGGGCAGGCTGGCATCCGAAGCTAAGTTTTTGCGAATTTTATCTAGGTTACCTTTAGCGGTCTTAATAATCTGCTGGCCCATGTCCTCAGAGATATAGACTACGGGCATGCCTGGGGTAGCCGAAGCATCGATGCTGGTACTGCGTGAACGAGCATACCTTTTCATCACCTTAAACACTGAGTCAGGCAGGATCATCAAGACTCCTTCACTCCCATATTCAGCCAGGGATTTGGCTCGATCTCGCCAACTACGAATCTGGGAAAATAGGGATTGATCTGGATCCGCCTTTCCCGGTTGGCCTGCCAACATCACCGCGACTTTTCCATTGAGGTCCACCCCCTCGAGGTTGTTGTAAGCTTCTGTATTTAGCCCATATCCAACAAAGGTGAGATCTGGCTTGCCAGTGGGGAGGAGTCCTCCTGATCCATTGACAAAATCACTCCGATAGCTGTATTCCTGCTCCTCAAGGCTCATGGTCCCGTCTTTTACCTCGGCATTGTTGAGGTAAAAAGGTTGATAATATCCACCCGTCTCTGGATTTCCTGGGGCTAAGCCCATGCGCATGAATTGGCTTCTAATGTATACAGATGCTAGATGTTGACCTCGCTCACCCGTTTCTCGCCCTTCTAGGGCGTCGTCGGCCAAGAAATAAATGTGTCCCTTTAGCAGGTCTGTGTTAATGGCCTCGAAATAGGCTTGGCGTGGATCTGCTTGCTGTGCGTGCAAATCGGAGGTAGCCCACAGTCCAATGAGGGCTATCCATAAAGCAAAATATGATCTCATCTCTCAGATACTTGTGTTAAGTAAATTCAAACATAGTATGATGTGCTCCATTTGCCCAAGGAACTTGCAAAGCCATTTTCCTGCTTGGTAGAAATTATTGATGATTACAGCAGCATGATCCCATCCTCTGCGGAATTATTCTTTCTAATTTCGATCCCTCAACCTCCCAAACCCCCGGCATCCTCTTTCGGCATAATACCCATCTGCTGCATGAGAAAGGTGGCATTGAGGTTTTGTGAAATTCCATCACGGAGTCGATAGTCAAAGCTCAGTTGCTCCTCACTGATGTCGACCTCAAAACGCTTATTCCGCACAAAATTGGGGTACTCATCGGCGAGGGTTCCCAGAGAAAGGTCATGGGTCGCTACTAGGCCAACTCCTTTCCAGCGGATCAATTGCTCAATAAAGCGACGAGATCCCAACTGCTTGTCCCGAGAATTGGTCCCTCTCAGCATCTCATCTACGATCACAAAGGCAGGACCAAGCGCTTGTAACTGATCGATGATGCGTTTGAGCTGTTTGAGTTCTGCATAGAAATAAGACTCGTGGTCAGCTAAAGAGTCGGCGGCTCTCACGCTAGAGATCAATGGAATAGGGGCTAGTGTCAGTTCTTTGGCGCAAACGGGTGCCCCCATCATGGCCATGACGAGGCTAGTACCTACAGAGCGAAGAAAGGTGCTTTTTCCGGCCATATTGGCACCGGTGACTACCAAAAATTCTCCTGGCTTGTGAAGCGAGACGCTATTGTCTACCCGGGTTTCGGGGCGCAAAAGCACATGTCCCAGTTCATTAGCCTCATAATGAAAGGGGCCCTCTTCAAAGTTGGCCCATACCAAGTCGGGTCTGTTAAAGGCTAGCCTACCAAGGCTGAGCAGGGCATCCAATTCGTGAATGACTTCAAACCATTGGGGGACCAACTTTAGGTGCTCCTGTCTCCAAGTCTGCAATTTGAGGATGTAACGAAGGTCCCAGGTTGCCACTCCATTTAGTAGGACACCTGCAACCATGTTCAGCCGCTGATCAAATCGATAGACCAACTCGCCAAGTTTAGCGATGGCTTCAGAGGCTTTGATGTCTTGGTGGGTGAGCTGAGCTTGTATGGCTTGTAAGCGAGGACTCTCCCAGGTCTGGCTTTCAATCTGGGTTAGCAGTTGAGCATAGGTGTTGAGTAAACGAGATTTTTGACTCACCTGCTGATGTTCGTAGCTGCTGCGCTTGAGATTGATCCCAGCAATAGCTAGTTGAGATAGGAAAAAGAAGAGAGGAACGAAGCCACTCAAATGCCACCCGCCAAACACCTCTCTGAAAACCGGGAAATCAGGAACTAGCCAGAGTAGTAAACTAACGAGCAGGGCAATGGGCAATCCAAAGGCTAGCCCTTTCCACATGGGTCCTTGAAAAAGGGTCGGATGATCTAGCCAGTTGAGGAGGTCTCTTATTTCGGTATGCGTAGCCCGGTGCCCCCGCATCAAGGCTTGATAGTGGAGGCTCCAATCTGGTTTAGTGGCTAGGTCTTGGGCCGCGCCTTGGCGCCCTGTGATAACGGCTATATCCTGTTCGGGCTCTTGCATCCATAGGGCAAGGACTTGGCGTCCATTTTCCGTACCGCTACGATTGAGGTATTGGAAAATAGACCTAGGCCCAAAGAGGTCAAGGTCATAGCTAAAGGGGTGCTGAGGGTCGATTAAGTCTTTGGCTGAATCAAAGGAGCTATAATCCCAATTCTGGGCAGCGATTTCTTCTTCTAAGATCTTCCGCAGGCGCCGTTGGTGATCCCGTTCCTCCGCCACCTCACTGTGGACCTTCAGCAGGTACATGAAGGCGAGCAAGATCACGATCCCAGCCAACATGCCCCACCAAAAGTGGACAGTAAAAAGCCAATAGCTAAGCCCCGCTCCTACCACAAACACCAGCAAACGTAGGTTAGATATCAACAAGTAGCGTCGCTGAACCTTGTGAAGGTCTGCTTCGGTATGATTAAACTGAGACTGGTAATAGGCTAAAGGATGATCGGTTTGGGTTTGATCAATGGACATGGATATCAGCTGAATTCAACTCTTATGCGTAGGAAATACTTCGTCGGTAGGTAGACGAGAGTTTGAAAGGCCTTAAATATACGGAAGCTCCTAGCTTTTGGTCCAAAGAATTCCCCATTAACGATAGTGAGGATACACGTAGGTCTCAAAGAATTCTTTGATTTTCTTCCTTCGCCATGGCAAAAACACCGAGCGATTGATCATCTCATCGTAGTCCGAAGGAACATCGATGTGCTTGGCCCGGCTAGGAGAGTTTATCTCGGATAACCAAGCCGAGTGGAGGGGATAATTGAAGTGCACCTCAGGATGCCAGAGTTTGCAGATGGGGCCTTGAGCCAGATTTGCCGCATCAAAGATCCACACCTGTGCTTGATACTTTTTATCACCGCTGTCTTGAAGCTTGATTACCATGGTCATGACGATGTAACCATCTTGTGAGAGATCTACTTCGGGCCCTGGGGCTTGCTCCCTTTGACGAGGAACAAATTGGATGGAGCGCATAAAGGCAGTGATAGGCAACAGGTAATGGTCCTGGATGCTCATGTCACTGGTTTGGGTGCGAATCAATACCCCTGGAACAATCTCAGATGAATATTTGGCTACATCCTTGGCTGGGATGATGCGCTCGGGACTGTAATCTTGATAAAGGTCATAGATGAAGCGGGTCAAAGTCTGGGGGTATAGTCCCTGATTTTGCCAATAGATATTTTTGACTCCAGTACCAATCTGCTCTGGTGAAATGATGTTGCGGTAGCTGTGCAAGGCTACGGCCCAGGTGTGAGCCCCGACGGCTTCACTGCCACCTGGATTCCCTAGCTGACTGAGGTCTCCGGTCTGGTGGGTGAGGTGGGTTAGCGTCTGATCTACCTTTCCCTTTTCGTAATCCAACACATATCTACCTACGCTGCAGACATCCATGTTGCCAATGGCAAAAGAGCCAATCCATTCTTCATCTAGGGGAATAGGATCCTGGTCGGGATCTGGACCTACCAATTGATCATAAGGCCGTATCCATTCCGCCGCACAATTGGCTGTATTATTGGCGGTATAAAGGATGACTTTCCCATCTGGATTGGCGTAGTCTGCATTGAAATGCAGGGTGCTGTGATCTAGGGTGATTTTCTTTGCTTTGACTACTTCTCCCTTCTGCAAGTCAGAGCGCTTAATGAGGTAGGTATCGGTATGGGACTTTTGTCGGGTGGTGGTATGCTCTCTCAGGAGGCGATCTATGTCCTGCGCCAACTCACTGGGGCTCTCGATGGGGAAAGTGAAGGTTTGATCGAAGGTGAATTTGAAAGAGGAGTCCATCAGTACGATGTAATCCTCTGAAAGACTGATCTGGTGCATAATTTGGTCAATGCGCAAATCCTTCCCTGACTCATCCACTACCCGCCACTTCTTCATGCTTCCTTTCAGTCCATCCCAACTCATCAGAAAAACTTGATCCTGGTTATGAAATTCATGCTCCACTCCTTGAATTATTTTCTCGAGCCAGCGCAAAAAACGCTGCCAGACATCATCAAGGCGTTCGCCTAGGCTTTGGTGTTTACGAATTCTTTTTCCAATGGAGCCATAAAACTCCTCCAACTGCTTCATCCTCGCGTCGAAATCATCATTGGGCTTGAGCTCATGCTCGGTGAATCGCTTCAGCTCCTTGTGCACATGCTTGGGATACCGTTCTACTGTATCTGCAAAGTGAATGGCGCTCATCAAGGTCTTTAGCGACTTAACAAAGTTGACCATGAAGAACTCCGAAGTATGTGGATCAAATACTGGGTGAGCAGTGGAAAACATGGTCGGCAGGGGCTTTTGCATGAAGCGAGGCATGGAAGGTGCCCAATCGCTTAGGCGGCCCACCGGTTCGGTCACCTCCAGCGTCGCTGGATCAAACTCATAGGGACGTCCAGCATCAATGGTAGCCAACAGACGAGGTTGATCATCCTGAGAATATTTTACTGGAATAATGGCTGTATTGAGCTGATTCCGAGAACCTAGGACTTTTGACATGCGTCCAAACCCCCGATTCGTAAAGCCAAAGTGCCGGAACCGATGGTCTTTTCGAGCAGGGCCATTTAACCCTGTGGCTTGATCTGCAAATAGATCTGGTGGAACCAAGACTTTGCTTTGATAATGGACGATTCCTTCTGAGGCTCGGTCAAAATCTAAACGAATGATTTTGCTGTCTCCCGTGAGGAAGGGGGAGCCATATTCGGGGTTTTCCTTACCCTCTTCCCGGTCTTTTTCTGAGTTGTATTGAGGGAAGGGCAGGCCACCTGAGTTGACGGTGCCTACTGCAGAGTTGATGAATACATGGCCATGGATGTCGGTAGGGAGATCTTGAGCAGAGAAGCCCTCCACAAAATAGAGATCTACCGAGTAAGGTTGGCGATTTGCCTGAGCAAGGGATTGCATGACAGATTTCTTGGGGAATTTTTCAGTAATATAATCGTTTAAACATTAATTTCCATCCTCTGTCCATGTGCGGGCAGGCGGTCATTAGATACTCCCTTTTGTCATGCATCGTCGTTTTTTTATAGCTGGATTTTGTTTGTGCTTTCTCCTCCTATCACTCCCTTTTGGGACACATGCAAGTGATGGGGCTACCGTATTGATCTTGCAGGATGGGGATAAACGGCTTGTCTCAAACTCCCTATCATTGGACCCTTATCTATGGGTCTTACCCGATTCCACGGGTGATTTTTTGCTCGAAGACGTGTTAGCTCTCGGTCAACAAACGCAGTTTAGCCAGGCCTATCTTCCCCAGTTAGATTCTTTTCGATTGGAGGTAGCAGCTTATTGGCTCCGTCTCGAAATAGATCACCAAAGTCCCGTTCACCAATCCTTGCTCATCAACTTTAGTGTCCCATATGTCGACTGGTATATCCCAACTTCTGATTCTACGTGGCGAGCGGAGCAGTCTGGAATTTTGCTGCCTTTCGAGGAGCGCCCCTTTCTAGATCAGTATCAGGATATTCCTATGCTTCCCTTAGAACTTCCTCCTCACCACCAGGGGGTCTATTACGCACGAGTGCAGGTGGATCCTAGTTTGCTGATTACCTCTTCGCAGCTAAGGCCTTATAACCGAGTGGTGGTCAAACCTGCGGTTGCCACTCAAAAATTGCTGAACCATCACCTTTTCGTGGTGTTAGTGATGGGCATTACCCTAACCGTGGCTATTTATCACTTGATCTTGTTTTTCTACAATCGAGATCGGCGATTTTGGGTGCTTTCGATGTACAACCTAAGTTTATTTCTGCTGAATTTTAGTTTCAATGGGTATGTGGCCGAATTCTTTTTTAGCGAAAACTTAGAGCTTTACCACCGCTTCAATGGCTTGATTTTGTTTACTTTCTCAGGGGTGACTTCGGTGGCGTTGCTGCGCGGATTCGCAGAAACCCGGGATCACTTTCCCCGCTGGGACCGAGCCATGCAGGTGCTGCTGCTTGGTCATTTACTCATTCTCGGAACGGGGTTCGTTTTGGCATTTATCCCTACTCCCGAGGCCCAGGCCATGAAAACTGGGGTAGTAAGCATCTGGTTTGCCTACAACTTACTGGGGGACATCGTGAGCATTATCCTCTTTATATACGCGACCCGAAAAGGACTAGCGGGGGCCTGGGTATACCTCGTGGCTTTCCTAATTTTGGTGATCAACGTATATGCCTTCATTTTTGACTACGTGGGTGTCTGGCAAAATGCCTTCGGTGTGACAATCAGCGATTATGTGCCCCAGGACTTGGGGGTAGCCTTGCATGACCTGATTTTGGCCTTTGGCTTGGCGGCTAGTTTTCGAGCCCTACAGGACGCAAAGTTCAAAGCTGAAACGGAACAACGCTTAGCCCAAGAAAAAGTCCTCAGACAACTAGAAAAGGTAGACCAGCTGAAAGACCAGTTTTTAGCCAATACCTCTCACGAGCTTAGAACTCCTTTGAATGGCATCATCGGCTTATCTGAGTCGATCGAAGACCGCTTGGAAGATGAGGACCTGAAAGAAGACCTGGGCATGATCATCGCTTCAGGCAAACGTCTATCTGCCTTGGTAAATGACATCTTAGACTTTGCGAAGCTCCGAAACGAAGGAATTCTACTCCGCAAGCGACCCCTAGATCTGCATACGATGGTCTCCATTGTGCGGAGGATCAATTTGCCATTGATTAAAGGGAGACAGCTAGAACTGGTCAACCAGATTCCCCAAGATTTTCCATGGGTCTTGGCTGATGAGGACCGATTGCAACAGATCTTTTTCAACTTGGTCGGTAATGCCGTGAAGTTTACCGAAGAAGGACTGATTGAGATCCGTGCAGAAGAAAAGGGAGGCGAAGCGATCGTTTCGGTGCGAGATACGGGGATTGGGATTGCCTCCGAAAAGCACGATGTAATCTTCGAGGCCTTTCAGCAAGCGGATGGTTCCATCTCACGGGCCTTTTCTGGAACCGGACTAGGTCTCAGTATCACCAAACATCTGGTCGATTTACATGAAGGGCGCATTTGGGTAGAGTCTGAGTTAGGAAAGGGGTCGACTTTCTTCCTTGCCTTGCCTTTAGCATCCCAAGAACATCGAAACCCTCTCCCAGGCAGTCCTGCCCGGGTAGAGGTGGGCATTGATCCCTTGCCTCCAGCGCGCATGGCGGAGTTTATGGCTATCGCTTCTGCTAAAAAGGAATCTAAGGAGAGCCTTTCAGCTATCCCATCAAGTCCCTCCTTGGCGCAAGATCTAAAGGGACGTATTCGGGTTTTGATCATCGATGATGAGCCTATCAATCATCAGGTATTGAAGAACTTCTTGCAAGGAGAGTCCATAGAGATCACTTCAGCGATGAACGGCAAAGAGGCATTAAAGGTGATTCGGGGAAGGGATAAATTTGATTTAATTTTGTTGGATCTCATGATGCCTCAGATGTCTGGCTATGAAGTTTGTGAGAGGATCAGGGCTCAATATTTACCGAGTCAGGTACCGGTGATCATGGTGACGGCCAAAAACCAAGAGGCGGATATGGTGGAGGGATTCAGCATAGGAGCCAATGACTACATCGTTAAGCCCTTCCGGAAAGATGAGTTTCTAGCTCGGGTAAAGACCCACTTGAACTTGCATCGAATTCATGCAGCTACGGGTCGTTTTGTCCCTTACGAATTTATCCAAGTTCTAGGCCGACAAACCATCACCGATGTGAGATTGGGAGACCAGGTAGAGCGTGAGTTGACGGTGGTTTTTACGGATATCAGGGATTATACTGGCATTGCCGAGCAGCTTACGCCTGAAGAAAATTTTGCCTTTGTCAATGCTTATGCGGGCGAAATGGGGCCGATTATTTCATCCCACCATGGGTTTGTAAACCAATATATGGGGGATGGAATCATGGCGATTTTTATGGATCAGCCAGAGGATGGTCTGAAAGCTTGCATCGCTATGCAGCGCACCATTCATCGGATAAGTGAGGATCCCAAGCAGGCGCCAGCTAAAGGACTGCGGGTAGGGATGGGCATTCATTTGGGCGATCTAATCATGGGCATCATTGGTGATCAACAGCGTACGGATGCTGCTACCATTTCAGATACAGTGAACGTAGCGTCCAGAATTGAGGGGCTGACCAAGCACTATGGAGCTTCTATTCTGCTGAGTGAAGACGTTATCCGGCATCTGCCAGCAGATGCTTCCTATGCTATTCGGTATTTAGGTCCCGTGCTAGTTAAAGGGAAAAAGACTCCCATTGGCCTGTATGAATGCTTTGAGGGAGACACTGCTCCTCAGCGTGAACTGAAGATGACCACCCTTCCTTTGTTCAAGGAAGGATTGGAGCACTATTTCGCCCGTCGCTTCAATGATGCGGTCCTCGCTTTGAAGGGAGTCCTAGACCAAAACCCCCAAGACGTGGCTGCTAGACGATTTATCCAACAGGCCATCCCTTACATGGAAGAAGGAGCACCAGACGATTGGACTGGTGTGGTCAGAATGCTAGAGAAGTAGTCAGTACTGAACGTCGTAATGGACTTCAATCAATCCATTGTCATACATCCCCTGGCGAATGACTTCCAATTTTGCTGAGGGGGAGGGGGGCGGAATCAAAGGAAGTCCTTCTCCCAAAATAATGGGATGTATGAACACCCGTAGTTCGTCGATTAACTGGTCTTGTAAGCAGGTTTGGATCAAACCTCCTCCACCAATGAGCCAAATATGCTCCCCTGGCTCAGACTTCAGCTTGCGAATGAAAGCTACTGCATCCTTGTTGACAAAAGTTACCTGCTGGTGAGAGGCTGGCTGCTGGTGGGTAAAGACGTAGTTGGTCTTTTCTGGGTAGGGAAAATCTCCCATAGAAAGAATCTGCTCATAGGTTTTTCTCCCCATAAGGGTGGTATCGACCGAGGAGTAGAAATCTTTGTAACCGTAGTCGGCATCGGTGAAAAGCCAGTCAACCGAGCCATCCGTACGCGCGATGTAGCCATCTAGGCTGGTCGCAATGTATAAGATGATCTTGCGCATGAGTAAGGCATCTATTCGAACATCTGTACAAAAATCGAGCCGATGCTATTCATTTACAAACTTATAGCCAACTCCCTTGATGGTTTTGATGTAGTGGTCTCCGATTTTTTCGCGCAGTTTACGGACGTGAACATCGACCGTACGATCTACCACAAATACATCACCCCAGACGTTCTCCAATAATTTTTCCCGGCTAAATACTTTTCCAGAACGGGAGGCCAAAAAGAACAATAACTCAAACTCTTTACGGGGAAGGGTCAGCGGCTCTCCAGCTTTTTTGACCACGTATTCGTCACGAATAATTTCTAGGTCTCGTACTCGAACCACTGGTGATAAGGCTGTCGAGGAATCTCTACGCAAGACCGCATGAATGCGGCTTAGGAGTACCCTCGGCTTGATAGGCTTGGAAATGTAATCATCCGCACCGACGTCAAACCCTGCTAATTCCGAATACTCTTCCGAGCGAGCAGTAAGAAAAATGACATATACACTTTCTAAACCAGGCAAGGCCCGGATTTGGCGACAGGCCTCAATTCCATCCATGCGCGGCATCATGATGTCGAGCAATACGAGATCTGGTTTTTCCTTCTTAGCCAGCGCGACGGCTTCTTCGCCGTCCATAGCTTTTACTACCTCAAATCCTTCTTGCTCAAGGTTATATTCTAGTAATTCGAGGATATCAGCCTCATCGTCAACCAGTAAAATTTTTCTCTGTATCATATCCTAAGCAAAAATCATAATCAGGAGTTTATTTCCCGGAAAAGTTGCGGTAATATACAACGACCCAATCCAAAGAAAAAAAACAGCGCCTGCTATGGCCATAGAGCCCCCTCCCTGCTTGCTTATCTTTGTGGGAGCTCAGACTTATTTCTTCTATTTATTTGATGACCTATGTCCCTCCCCGTCACTCTTCAAGCATCGCTAGCCAATCATTTTCAAGGAGTTTTACGGAAGTATTCCCCTGTGGGGGGAGGTTGTATCCATCATGGACAAAGGATAGAGTTTGAAGATGGTCGGATATTCTTTTTGAAATTTAACCAACAAGAATTTAGGGATCATTTTCAAGCAGAGCTAGAGGGGCTTGCTCTATTGAGAGAAGCGGCGGCCTTGAGGGTCCCAAGGGAGGTGCAAATAAGTTCCCTAGATGTGGAGCACCCTTGGCTTGCCATGGAATGGATTGAGCCAGGGATGAAGAAAAAGACCTTTTGGTCACTGCTAGGGCAGGGACTGGCTCAGCTTCATCGGCACTCAAGGGGAGAGTTTGGGCTAGAGCTAGATAACTATATTGGTTCCTTGCCTCAGTCAAATCGAAGTCATGCCACCTGGGCCGATTTTTGGGTGCAGGAACGAATAGAGCCCCAGGTGAAAAGAGGAAGAGATCATGGATATTTAGAACGAAGTGCTTCTCGATCCTTTGAGCGCCTTTTTCATCGAGCCGAAACGCTTTTTCCTAAAGAGCCGCCCGCTTTGATACATGGCGATCTTTGGGGCGGTAACTTGTTGACAGATCTATCGGGAAATCCTGTTCTTATTGACCCCGCGACCTACTTTGGCCATCGGGAGATGGAAATTGCCTTCATGGGACTTTTTGACCAGATACCCGATCCTTTTTTCGAGGCTTATCAAGCTGATTATCCCCTGGAGCCGGGCTGGCGTAATCGCCAGGATTTATGCAATTTGTACCCCTTGCTGGTCCACCTTAACCTGTTTGGGGAAAGCTATCGTTCTTCCGTGATGCGCACCCTAAATGCTTATTTGTAAGTCAAGGGGAGGTCTAACACATTCTAAACGTCCATAATGCAACTTGATGACATGAAAAGCCTTTACGTCAACCTGGCCGTCGGTGTAGGTTTCATATTTCTTTTGGGGACCCTGGCCTGCAATCCAAAGCAGAAAAGTGAAAGTAAGGCCAAGGATATTGAAGCCAAGCCCCAGTCTGAAAATCCCCCCACACCTGATCCATTTGTTTACAATCCCCAAATACCGACTGACGAGCCTGATTGCCCCCCTGACCAGTCCGCGGCAATTACTTCTCAGGACGGTCAGCGAATCGGATCCCAAGGCAGCTTCCCTTACGTGTATCAAGGAATGGGTCGCAGCAATTTGTTTGAAGCTTATACCATGCGCTTCCAATTGTGTTATGACCCTTTATTGGTTCCCATGACCAATGAGCAAATCCCTTGGATCAACCCCGATGTCTATAATGAAAATAACGGCACCTTCATTACCTACGTGCGGCAGGGGAGGGATATTTCTATCTCTAGTCCTCACGTCATGGTCCAATATATCAACAAGACCTTACCCTATTGTGGAAGTCCTGATTCTATCTATCAATGGTTAGACCAGCAATTCTTGGAAGATAATGAGTCCAAGGTCTTGGTAGAGGAGAAAGTTGCCACTGCTCTTGGCAAACCAGCCTTGGTTCGGGAATACTACGTAGGAACTTTAGGTGGCAAACGGTCTGAACGCTATATCGCTTATGCTTACGTAGATTATAATAAAGATTACATCATCGGGTTTGCTTTCACTGCAAGCATTTCTACAGATTTTCCCATTGGTAGGCCGCTATTTTATAAGCTGGTAAGAAGCTTAAATTATTATTAAGCCCCTGGATCAAAAAAAGCTATGGACGTGATCGCGGTAAAATCCAATCCTTGGCTTTCCAGGAATCCTCTACCCCCACTAGATCAAGCTGAGGATCAATGAGCAATTGGCTAGGGCGGCCATTTAGGGTAACATAGACCTCTGCACGAACTTGTGGGTCGCTGAGTCCCTGGGCTCGGTAATGCGCGGCCAGCCAATGAGCATATTGTAAGATGAGGTCTGGCTGAAAAGCCATCTGCTTTTCCTGATGGGCATTGAGGAATTCGCGGTTGTCTACGATACCCTCACGGCCGGATTTGCCATCTCGCACGTAAAAGGTTGCGGTACCGGCCTTTTCCATCAACATTACCCGCCATGAGAAGCGATACCCTTGTTCATGCCAAAATAGGTCTCCTCCGTAGAGCCGGTAACGCCAAGGGAAAAGAATCTGCAGGGCCACAAAGGCTACCAGGAAGCTGACCCCTATTCGGTTGGGGCTTTTTTGACTTGGCTTAGAAGTTGGAGGAAAAGCCTGCCATGGATGGCCGATTCGCATAGCTACCCATTTTTGCCAGCGTAAGTGCCAATCCGGCGAGAAAAACACCAGCGTAATGGCCATCATCACCAAGGGGAAAAGTCCAATCTGAAATAGCAAGCCTGTCATGGCGTGAAACGCAATGACCGCCAGATAGGCCCAAGGTCGACTAGGCTGCCACAGCAAAAAGAATACGATGAAGGTATCGTAGAACATGCCAAACCAACTGAACACATAGGCCGTGGCCTCATAGGGCAAGAGCCAACCAATAAGGGGCAGGTGGCTATGGGCAGGCAGCCAGATCTTTAGGGGCAGAGCCTCCATTAGCCAGGGGTAATTGATTTTTGCTAGCCCCGCGTAGATGTAGACCAAACTGATTTGGAACATGGGCAAAAACAAAGCCCAGCGGGGAACCTGATTAGTTGCAGGGACACGACCCTGCCTCTCGTCTAGGGAAAATGACCGATTAGCTGGCAACAACACCATCAAAAATCCCAGCAAGCTGACGAAATAGTAATGGTTGAGATAGTAGGTGATGTCGATCAGTTCGCAGTAAGTAAACAGCAGGGCAAAAAGCAGCGCCGAAATTCGATACCAGAAGCCCAGGATGATACCGATACAGGCTAGAATCATCAAGGCGTGCACCCCGTACATTGCCCAAGGAGCCAAGGGCTCCACCCAATCAAATCCGTAATACTTAAAGTGTAGCCGTGGGTCAATAAAATGATCGGCAATCCAACCCATGGCCCAAAATCGGATGGTTCCAATCAGCATCAATAAGCCAAAAGCAACCCTTAAGGTCACCAATGGGGCGATGGAAACCGGTTCGAATAACTTAGTCCAAAGCTTAAGCACCCGTGATTCTCGGTTAATTGAGCGGAGGGATTTACCTTTCATGGCCTACAAAGGTATGGCTTATGCCCATTCCGAGCCGCCAGACAAGCGAAAATTCTTGCTTATCTTTGACCATGCTTACCCGCCCTTGGCTTTGGCCTTTTTCCCCTCTGTACGGATTGGTCACAGATATTCGAAACTGGACCTATGATCGAGGTTGGCGATCGGTATATACTTCCTCATTGCCTACCCTTTCCATTGGCAACTTATCCACTGGTGGCACAGGGAAAACTCCTTTGGCAGAGTGGGTCTTACGTCAGGCTGGAGATCAAGGACTGACTGCTGGCTATCTTTCTCGAGGGTATCGCAGGAAAACCGAGGGCTTCCAATGGGTAGAGCCTCACCTGCACAGCTACCAAGCCTATGGCGATGAAGCTTGGCAAGTCGCTAGTAAGTTTCCCGATTTGCCGGTCGCGGTCTGTGCAAATCGGAGCTTGGGTCTGCAGACTTTCGAACAAGATGGCCGGGCAAGGCTCATGGTCTTGGACGATGCTTTCCAACATCGCAAGGTGGCTCGCGACCTAAATTGGGTGGTGGTTGACGCCAAACGGCTCCCTACCCAAGACTATCTCCTTCCCGCAGGCAACCTGCGAGAGCGCCGCAGACACATATCCCGAGCGGATCTCTTGCTAATCAATCGGGTGGACAAGCCAGAAGATGTGGCTGACTTGCAAAAGGAGCTGACTCGTTTTGAGCGTCCTATGTCCTTTCTGAGGCCTCGCTTCACCCGACCTCGGCAACTGGGTCAAACTCAACCCCCAGATTGGGCAGAGCTCCGGCAGGAGTCCCTTTTCCTTTTTGCGGGAATTGGCAATCCTGATGCATTTGCCGATCAGGTGAAATCGGAAGGTTTGAAAGTGGT